>CAIRMR010000170.1 GCA_903879715.1 uncultured Bacteroidales bacterium | reverse complement strand
GGTTCAAATGCTGCGCGTTCAAAGGGACTATTTTCTATTTTTACCCTGAGCGAAGCCGAAGGGAACTATTTTCTATTTTCTTTCTGTTCAAAAGTTCAAAGGTTCAAGGGTTCACTGGTCAGGGGAGTTATATGATATGAGGCGGGTTAGGGGCTCTGGAATTTTGTAAGCAAATTACAAAGCTTTACTCATCCCGGGCAAACCTGTTTTTCTAAGCATTTCATTTGCTTTTTCCACCTTCTTTGGGAATAAAACCTTGTCGTTAAAGAAATCTAATGATTTGTCAATAAGAACAATTGGTTTCTTTTTTGTATTTATCTCTTCTGTGTTCATGATTCTGATTTTTTAGTATTTACGTTTTACCAGGAATCCTTTGTACTCAATATCTTTTTTAAATTCCTGCCAACTGTTTTCGAGTTCTCCAAAAATCTCAAAGTCTCTTTCTGCTTCACGTATATATCTGGTAATTCCCATCCGGTATAGTCTTGTCCTTGATTCAGTACTCCCGGTTGCATAAACCATTATTTCGGGGTGCTTATCCGTAAAGGCATACAATGATGCTACCACAGTTGCCAAAACTTTTTCACCGTCTCCATTGTTGGATATTACTTCATCTTCTATTTCATGTGTTTCCGCATTTTTGTCGCCAAAACCGAGGTTGTATAAATCTTTGTAATTAGTTGGTGTGTATTGAATTATTTTAATTATCCTTCCTTTTGGCCCGACACTTACAAACTCGAATACTTCAAGTTGTTCTCCTGATTTAAGTTCATACTTGTCAAGTTTCATCCTCCATGTTTTAAATTACAAAATTAACACTTCTTTGAATCATTTTTAATTTCAGCTTTTAAAGCTTAAAGAGAGGAATAAATCAGGACTGCAAAAGCGAGGCTGCGTGTTAGGCTGCGTGTTAAGTGTTATTTATTTATCATAGGAATAGAGGTTTTAGGGGTTAGGTTTTAGGGGTTAGGGGAGAGAGATGAGTTATAAGAGGTTAAAAGTTCAAAGGTTCAAAGGGTTCAAATGCTGCGCGTTCAAAGGGACTATTTTCTATTTTTACCCTGAGCGAAGCCGAAGGGAACTATTTTCTATTTTCTTTCTGTTCAAGGGTTTAAAGGTTCAAATGCTGCGCGTTCAAGGGTTCAAAGGGCAAAGGGACTATTTTCTATTAACGATTAACTATTTTTTTATTTGTTCAAGGGTTTCAAAGTTTAACGTCCTGGCAGTAATATTTAGCTATTTAAATATAAGTTTATCCGGATCTTGCCGGGTGTCGTATATCCTGAGTATTTCTATCTGAGTTGCGCTTTCACGGTAGTATATTGAGTTATGTTTTGTGACTACACCCCGTCTTATTTTCATTTTTTTGTTACTAAGCGGGAACAGTTTCGGTTTTTCGGATATCTGCCGGAGTATGTCCGAGGTTATTTCAATGAACTGGCAGGCTACTTTTTCTCCCCATTTTTCATTCAGGTATTCCAGGATATTTCCAAAATCATTTTCGGCCAAAGGTGACCAGATGATCTGTTCAGGCATGCGAATATTTTTTTCGGAACTTATCCAAAACTATGCTTCCCTGAATTCCTTTTCCGGCATCAATTTCATCTATGGCATCGATAATTCCCTGTTTTTGGTTTTTTGTTAGTTTTTCCCAATCAGAATCAAACAAGGGGTCCATGTAAGTTAGCTTAGTTCCTTTGCGCTTATGTACATCATCTATTGTTTTTTGTGTTTCGTAATCAGGCACAGGCTCCTCAAAAAGCTGAACTTCAATGTTCATCTTCTTTAAAAGGCGAGTCAGTAAATCTTCCTCTTCCTTTGATTTTGGCTTTATTACGATGGTAGTCATTATTTTTTGATGATATTGGGAATTGTTTAGCGTTGATCAGTTAGGGAGTAGGTAAAGTTATGAGATATGAATTATGAGTTAAAAGTTTCGGGTCAAAGAGTTCAGTGTTCAAAAGATTAAATCAGTGTTATTCGTCAAGTTTAAAAAGCGTGGTTATATTTTGATTAATTTGTTTACGGGTTTAGCGTCAATTTTGCCAAGTTTTCCTATCGCCTGTACCTTATTAATTGTATGTTTCTTTCAAATCTTCAAAAGAATAAATATCTTCTTCCTCTTTCAAAAAATCATATACTTTAGAGTTGTTTACTAGTTTTTCAATTCCTTTTTGTAAAATCTCTTCGTCGTATTTTTTCAGAATATTATCGGCAAAATCCGAAACTTCCTTCACTTTATCCGGAGGAAGCTTCGACAGAGTGTTAGAAGTTCTTTTAATTAAGGTTTCTTTCGACATTGGGTTGAAAAGTTCAAAGGGACTATTTTCTATTAACTATTAACTATTTTCTATTTTTACACTGAGTGCCACATTGAGCATGCCGAAATGCTTGCCGAAGGGAACTATTTTCTGTTTTTTACCCTGTGCGGTGGCTAAATTTATATATCGGTTTATAGTTATTTTTATTAGTCAGATCAGTGGTTTCAGAAGTAAAACAAATTTACAAAAATTCAATAAAACAAAGCCATTACATCCTAAACACAATAATTACGCCTTCTTTGTGATCGGAAAAACAAAAAAATCCTGTTTTTCTTTCCCGTTTTTCCCAGGTAAAATTTACTGTTTATTTTACCTGTATTTCGCTGTTTGAAATAGTTAAATTCAATAACAGCAGATTTTCAGAAGACGAGTAATTGTGAGAGATTGAAGTAGTAAGCCAGCCTTTGTATATATTTCCTGTATTTTGATGAACGTTTTTGGTCAAAAAAAAAGGTAAAAATGCGTTAAGGTATCAGTTGGGGGAGCGTTGATTAGCAGGCTTTAAGGTCGTTTTAAGGCGTATTTTCAGTTAAGGCAAGTTCTTAACCTGCAAATATATAATAAATATTTTATTGCACCAGCATAATATATCTGAAAAAGAAATATTTTTTGAGCAGGAAAAGTCAGGAAAGCTTTGGTTTACAGGCCTGAAGCAGGACGAGACAGCTTTGTTTTGAAGCCTTGCCTGTACGGCTAAGATTGCTTCGGCTGAGCCTCGCAATGCTGTTGGCTCCGGGTTTAGGCGTTGGTGGTCGTTGTTGCCTTCGAAGAAGATCATAAGTAAAAGCGTCAGGGCGCGCACAGCATTGCGAGGCGGGTAAAACATGATGGCAAAGCACAGGCAAGGTCCGCCGAAGCAATCCCCTGGCACACGCAGGAAAGTTCTAAGAATGATTTTGCCAAATCAGAAACCCGATTCGTTGTCAGCCTTGCCTGTACGACTAAGATTGCTTCGGCTGCGCCTCGCAATGCTGTTGGCTCCGGGTTTAGGCGTTGGTGGTCGTTGTTGCCTTCGTAAAAGATCATAAGTAAAAGCGTCAGGGCGCGCAAAGCATTGCGAGGCGGGCACAAGCATGCCGGGAAAGCACAAGCCAGGATCGCCGAAGCAATCCCCTGAGGAAGGCGCAGGAAAGTGCTGAGAAGAATTCTGCCTTAATGAACCCAGACCTTCTTCACCATCGTTTTCTCCGTGGTAATTACTTTTACAATATAAATCCCGGAACCAGGCATGCTGATGCTGTTTATTCCCACAGCCGAATACCTGCCGGCAACCAGCTGTCCTGATATATTGTAGATTAAAATATCGCCTTTAAGCTGGTTCTTCAGGTTAATATGGATGTTTTGGTCATTACTGAAAACGCTTGTAAACGGATTTTCAGTTTCAACCATTTGGGAAGGCAATAAAGCGTTAAAATGCAGTATAAAACGCTGCTCGTTTTCGCCCGTTTCGAAAGCGAATGTATAAGCATTTGCAGGGAATATTGTGCTGACACCGGTTTTTATGTCTTCGAGGGTAACATCACCCAGGTTGCCGGTATGGGTGGCGGCAAGGGTGTATTCCCCGCTCCTGTTTGCGTGTAAGCCTAAAGGTATTTCGCTGATTCCGTGCGGTATGGAATTGATGGTAAGAGGAACACTTCCCAGGGTGTAAATCTGCGCGCATTCATCAATATACCCCAAAAGCTTGAATGCGTCGTAGTCGCCGTCGAATTCCGCGGTAGCTTCAGGCATAAACCTCACAACGGCCTCATCGGTATACCCGTTTCCCGAAACTTCAATCCGGATAAGGCTATCGCTTACGGATTCGCTTTTAAGGAATGTGGTTGCGTTATGCGTTCTTACATAGTCATTCATGGCCAGGCTGCCTGAACCGATGCTTGCGCCTGCTCTCACCATAAATCCCTGCCCCGGCGCTATAAAGCGTGATCCGCCGCTTGCACCGACTCCTGAAATATAGGTTGCCCAGCCGCCGGAATTTTCCACGTATATGGCATTGTACAGGTTGGTCTTTGTCCATCCCGACGCATCCCAGTCGATGGATGAAGGGTATGGGTTTCCCACCAGGTTCCATCCGGAATTATACAGGTCGGAAGCTGATCGGGTAATAGCAAATGACTGATTACCCGTATTTAAAATCCCTTTATAGAGAGCGGTAAATCCGGTTGCGTCACCCCAGAGCGCGTACCCTTTCACCGGCACAAGCGCTTCGGCAGTAGAAGTAATATCGGTATAGACGTTGGTTGATTCGGTGTGCTTCTGCAGGTATTTACCGGTAAATGTCAGTGCTGTCGCATTCGATACAGGCGAAGAAATAAAATGCCATTTTGCCGCTGTAATGCCGCGGTTAACGGTTGCGGTTCCGCTTACCGTTCCCCTGTTTATAAGCGAAGCGCCCGATCCGATTAGTAGCCCGTTATCCCCCGCGGTATTGGTAAGTGTGCCATAAACGGTGAGAGCTTTATCCGCATTTAAAGTTACTGAGCTGCCCGTTTCAATGGTAAGATTTTTACAAAGTGCCGGAGTTGCCAGGCCCTGGTTAACTATTGGTTTGACTGACACATTGGGAATAAGCACATCGCTTGAGGCGTTGGGGATAGATGCCGGTGTCCAGTTGGCAGCCATGTTCCAATCGGTTGAAGCACTACCGTTCCAGGTAAGGGTTTCAGGATAGGGTTCGGCATATACTTTTACACAGGGATCTATCTGATAATCAGGATTAGGATTGGTTGCTCCCAAAAAATACCAGGAACCATCATTACCGGTATCGCTCATCCATGCCACATTGGATTCAATAAAAGGAATTGCATATCCGGCATAATAACATTCCACAGGAACCGGCCAGGTATAGGCTGGTGTTTCATAGCGGACACGTACAAAAAAATCCTCCCCTTGTTCAACTACCAAAGGGCTTGTAAGGTCGAAAGTATAATATCCGGGTAAAGCGCACAACAAACCAGGCTGGTGCGATAAAAGGCCGGATAATTTGTTGGCAAGCGGATCGAAGGTATCGAAAATATCAATTTCCAGTGTTGTTCCGGCCACTATAGCAAACGTCCCGACTTTGCTTAACAATTGTTTCGCTGACGCGCTGTATTTTACCAGCATATACCCCACAGTCAAATTATACCCATACGGGTCTACATAACCCAGGCTGTCGTATCCGTATACCTTGGTGTTAGGCACATTATCCATACGAACGGGCCAGTAGGCATTATAATCAAGTATGCCTTTATCATTATAGGAAACATAAAAGTAACCCGCTTCGCCCCATCCTATGCCATAACTGTTCTTGCAAATCCAGGCGCCGGTTCCCCCGGCTGTAACTTTTGTGTCGTCCCAACCCACCAGGTCCACTGCATGGTTCACTGTAGGAGTGCCGGAGTAGTAATAGGTATAATTTAGTGTGTTAAAATAAATATCCTTATAATACATCATGGTGAAAATAGCTCCCTGGTCCATAATCGCCTGCTTGATAGTATTCATGTCGTGAGGAAGGTAACGGGCATCGGTAATATATCCAACAGGAGTTTTACCTGCCGGGCAAGTGCTGAATGCCGCGTTAACGTCATCGGCTTCAATCAGCGGCCCTTTGCGACGGGCGAAATAGGCTGTTGACATGAAGTGATTTCCCCAGGTATCCCGGCTTGGGTCAAAACCATGGCAATATTTCAGGTTGTTATCGGATAGGTCCCATGTGCCAACACCCAGTTTAATCCAGTGTGATTCCACCGATGCCATGGTAGCAAATGCCCAGCATGCGCCCCCGGTTTGACCTTTTACAGGCGTAACCAAACCCAAAGTGCGCAAATCGTAAACTGAAGCAAATGAGGTTGATTTTAAATTGTTATTCTTCAGCAAATTATCAAAACGTACTACGCCCGGAGGCGGCATAGCGCCTGTGCCATATTCATCTGTACCTGGCAGGGGAGCTTTCCCGCTTTTATGCAACTCCATAAATCTGACAAAATCGGGATTTGGCGGCGCTCCGGAAGGCAATTTCTGTGCGAAAAGGCTAACGCCAACTGCTAAAAACAGCACCAGAAGTAAAACAGCCTTTTGCATAAATCAGGAGAATTGATAAGAAGTAGATGATCAGAACAACGAAGGTACAAAAGTAATTTAGCATTTTGCTTTCAGGCACTGTGCCTTTTTGCAAAAACTACTACTGGCCAGAGTTTGTAATTAATAAAATCTGTACTTGCCTGTTCGTCCGAAAGGCTTATATAACTTATGTTTCAGCGTTTCCAGAGGTATTGTCTGATACTCCGGTGCCGTATAATATAATTGGTGAAGGGGGCAACAGATAGTAAAAAAACATTCGGGGTCTTTTTGAATTTCGGTTAATATTTTTACTTCTGCCGTTTGTCAAATGACCATTTCCCTAAAATCCAGGGAAAAGTGCTGACGGTATCCTGAAAATGGCCGATAAAAAAGATTGTTTTTGCGGAAAACGGTATTTGGATACTTATAACTAATCAACCAGCTCAAAAGGCATTTTAGCCACAGATTTTTTTGTCATTGTTATAACAATAGTCCGTTAATAAATTCCAAACAACTAATTATCAGTAAGATATGAAATTTAGACTTTGCGTCTTAAAATGTTGACATTCTGTGTTTTAACACTTTGCGTCCTTGCGGTTAATAAAAAATTACCAGAGTATTGTATAAATAAACTGAATAGTAACGAATACTTTAATCAGGATAAATAAATGGCCTTTAGAATTTATTCCACAAAAAAAGCAGGAATTGAAATCCCTGCTCTGTTTATATTTTCTTGCTGTTCTATCGATGCACCAAATTATCAAACCAGGTACAAATAAAGAGTTTTAAATTGCGGAGTGTATTCTGCTTGTGAAATTGTGAGTTAAACTGGTATAAAATTAACAGTGCTCTATTTGTTAACAGGTATAACCTATAATTCTTTTGCCTTTAAAGTCCTCCTGAGGTCATATACTTTTTTCCCTCCGTAAAATCCGGCCAACCCAATTAATAAAAACATTCCCTCGCCTATCGGTGCTCCGGCTCCCGGAACATTAGTGGTACCCCCGTGTCCTATACTTGGAGGAGGTGGTGGTGGTTGCGCCAAACTAACAGTATGAATACTGAAGAATAAAGTAAGGACTAAACAAACCTTTAGAATAGTTAAATATTTTTTCATCGTGTAAACGGCTTTGTACATCACTAAAAATGAAGCAGGTCAGCAAAGATATGAATTAAATGTAGCAATCCTCTTTTAAAACAATATTTTTTTTCCAGTTTAACTAAAACACTGTATTTCCGGCATTTAATTTTTTCTAAATTTTTAGATCAGTAAATTATTGTTACAATAAGTGGGATACAATTTTTTATTTTTTACTGTGGTACTGCTTTTAATCGCCCGGCAATCCGGATTTTTTTGCGCTGACAGGGGCTTATTCCCCTTTTACTACTCCATTGCTCTCGACTATTTTTTTTGTAATCCATATGGCAGAAATTGATTTTTGTTCGATTATCAAGGCAAAAAAAGTCCGGCTTTAATCAGGTGTCAACAAAATAGATTTTGTTAAAACAGCCTGAAGTTACTGACAGACTATTTTAACTTTACAAAAGCAAAAAAACGGCTCACAAACTTTACATGCCGGTTTTTGTTTAAATAACCTGTAACTAATCAGTCTGATCAATATGCATTTTTGCCACAGATTTACTCATGGATTTCTTAATTTAAAAGGTATTCACTTCGGCAGGCTCAGTGCATCGCGTGATACCGCTTCGCTAAATTCACGGATTACACAGATTCCAAACTGCCTTCAGCCGCTTTTTCAGTTAAATTTGATTAAAAATGAAGAATAATTGTCTGTGAAACTTAGCGAACGTAGCGAAGCGATCTCATGAGCGAAGCGAATAACAAAGCGATCCCACCGAAGGTAATCTGTGTGATAGTTCGGCTTTGCTCACCATAAATCTGTGGCATATACCTGTTATTCATTATTTTAGCTAAACTGATCAGTTACTAAAAAATTAATTCTGATCATCTCGCCTGATACATCTAAAATACTATATATTTGCGATTATCTTATTTATATGTCATTTATTACAGCTATGTCTCCTGAGCACTATAAACCGAAGAATCCTATCCGCATTGTCACGGCTGCCGCCTTATTCGACGGGCACGATGCCGCAATTAATATCATGAGGCGCATACTCCAAAGCACGGGTGTTGAAGTAATACATCTGGGGCACGACCGGCAGGTTCAGGAGGTTGTGGATTGCGCCATACAGGAAGATGTACAGGCTATAGCCATTACCTCGTACCAGGGCGGGCATATGGAATACTTCAAATATATGTTCGACCTTTTAATGGAAAAGGGTTGCAGCCATATTAAAATTTTTGGTGGTGGTGGCGGTGTTATACTTCCCAAAGAAATTGAAGAGCTTCAGGCATATGGAATTACCCGGATTTATTCGCCTGATGACGGGCGAAATATGGGGCTGCAGGGAATGATAAACGAAGTGGTTGGGTTATCTGATTTCCCCACAGGCAAAGGGCTTCAGGTAACCAAAGACCAGATTCTGGAACACGATTACCATGCTATTGCCCAGCTTATTTCGGCTGCCGAAAATCATCATTCAGAAGTTAAAAATCTGCTTTCGGAACTTAAAGAAGGATGCTCCGAAAGCGCAACTCCGGTCCTTGGAATTACCGGTACAGGCGGTGCCGGAAAATCATCGCTGGTGGATGAACTGGTGAGACGTTTTTTAATAGATTTTCCGGATAAAACTCTTGCGATAATCTCTGTCGATCCTTCGAAACGAAAAACCGGCGGGGCATTGCTCGGCGACCGTATCCGCATGAACGCGATAAACACAGCACGGGTTTTTATGCGATCGCTGGCAACCCGTCAGGCTAACCTGGCACTTTCGAAACATATTTCCGAAGCGCTTTGCGTGGTTAAAAACGCGGGCTTCGACCTGGTGATCCTCGAAACATCAGGCATTGGCCAGTCGGATACCGAAATTGTGGATTACTGCGATGTAAGTATGTATGTAATGACACCCGAATATGGCGCGGCTACACAACTCGAAAAAATCGATATGCTCGACTATGCCGACCTTGTGGCTCTTAACAAATCGGATAAACGTGGCGCCCAGGATGCCTTGCGCGATGTGCGAAAGCAATTTGCCCGTAACCGCATGTTATTTTCGACCGATCCCTCAACACTCCCTGTTTTTGCCACTATGGCTTCGCAGTTTAATGATCATGGAATAAACCTGCTTTACCGCGAGCTTATCAGCACCCTGAATGCCAAAACCAGGGCAAATTTCGATTCCCGGTTTGTGGTGGCAGATGATATGGAGCAGATAGCCGGAATTATTCCGCCAAAGCGTGTCCGCTACCTGGGCGAAATTTCAGAAACCGTCCGCAATTACAACAAATGGGCTTCGGAGCAGTCTGCCATCGCGAGCCGGCTTTATGGGCTTCATAGTGCAATCGAAGAACTGGCGGCTAAGCACGGTTCAGATCAAGAACCAAATTCTAAGAACCAAGAACCAAATTCCAAATTCCAAATTCCAAGCCAATCGCCCCTGGGCATTTCTCTAGAATTAAAGACGCTTTACAAAGAAATCCAAAAACAACTGACGCCCGATAACCAAAAGCTTATTGATACATGGCAGCACAGGCTTAAAGAACTTAAAAAGGATACTTATTCCTATACGGTCCGTGGCAGGGAAGTAAAGGTGCTGACGTATACCGAATCGATGTCGCACCTTCGCATTCCCAAAATAGCGATGCCCAGGTTTAAGGACTGGGGCGATATCCTGAGCTGGTGCCTGCGCGAAAATGTGCCGGGCGAATTCCCGTATGCCGCAGGATTATACCCGTTTAAACGCGAAAATGAAGATCCGACCCGTATGTTTGCCGGCGAAGGCGGACCCGAGCGCACCAACAAACGATTTCATTATGTTTCGCTGGGAATGCCTGCCAAACGGCTTTCAACAGCCTTTGATTCAGTTACTCTTTATGGTGCGAATCCCGGACTGAGGCCCGATATTTACGGTAAGATCGGCAATGCCGGCGTTTCGGTCGCCTGCCTCGACGATGCAAAAAAACTCTACTCAGGCTTTAACCTTTGTGATCCGGCAACCTCGGTTTCCATGACTATTAACGGTCCGGCCCCGGCAATGCTTGGTTTTTTTATGAACACCGCCATCGATCAGCAATGTGAGCTGTATATCCGGAAACATGGACTTGAAGAGGAAACCGAAAAGAAAATCAGCACTATTTATCGTAAACGCGGTTCCAAACGACCTTCGTACCAGGGCCATTTACCCGAAGGAAACAACGGGCTTGGGCTGATGCTCCTGGGTGTTACCGGCGACTAGGTGCTTCCGTCTGAAGTATATGCTAAAATTAAAGCCGACACTATTACCAATGTCCGGGGCACGGTGCAGGCTGATATTCTGAAAGAAGACCAGGCACAAAACACCTGCATTTTCAGTACTGATTTTGCTCTCAGGCTGATGGGCGATGTGCAGCAGTATTTTATCGAAAACCATGTCCGGAATTTTTATTCTGTTTCCATTTCCGGATATCATATTGCCGAAGCCGGCGCCAATCCTATTACACAACTGGCTTTTACGCTTGCCAACGGATTCACCTACGTTGAATATTATGCTTCGCGCGGGATGAGTATTGATAAGTTTGCGCCCAATCTGTCGTTTTTCTTTTCAAACGGCATCGATGCAGAGTATTCGGTTCTGGGAAGAGTTGCGCGCCTCATCTGGGCCAAGGCAATGAAGGGTTTGTACAAAGCCGGCCCGCGTTCGCAAATGCTGAAATACCATATCCAGACTTCCGGTCGCTCGCTGCATGCGCAGGAAATTGATTTCAATGATATCCGAACCACATTGCAGGCGCTGTATGCCGTGTACGACAACTGCAATTCGCTGCATACCAATGCCTACGACGAAGCTATTACCACGCCCACCGAGGAATCGGTGCGCCGTGCCATCGCTATACAAATGATCATCAACAACGAACTGGGGCTTACCAAAAACCAGAATCCGCTTCAGGGTTCGTTTATTATTGAAGAACTTACCGACCTGGTAGAGGAAGCTGTTCTTTCCGAATTCGACCGGATCAATGAGCGCGGTGGAGTGTTAGGTGCTATGGAAACCATGTACCAGCGCGGAAAAATACAGGAAGAATCGCTTTATTATGAACATCTAAAGCATACCGGCGAACTCCCGATTATGGGAGTAAACACCTTCCTTTCCAGCAAAGGTTCACCAACCATTATTCCCGGACAGGTGATACGTGCCACCAAAGCCGAACAAGAATACCAGATAAAAATGCTGGAACAGTTGCACAAAACCTGGAAGTCAGAAAGCGGGGAAAGTCTTATTCACCTTCGCGAACAGGCTTTACATGAAGGCAATCTTTTCGAAAGCCTTATGGAAGCTACAAAATACTGCTCGCTGGGGCAGATAACAGAGGCGTTGTTCGGGGTGGGAGGGCAGTACAGGAGAAATATGTAAGAAGTTCAAAGGATTAAAAGCAAAGGTCAAAATTCAAAGTTAACAGTACTACCTCTAATTGCATGTTAAACCGCATCCATCATACCGCCATCCTTTGTTCCGATTATGAAAAGTCAAAGGATTTTTATACAAATATTCTTGGCTTGAAAATCATACAGGAAACCTACCGGCAGGAGCGGCAATCCTATAAACTTGACCTTTCGCTGAACGGGGAATATGTTATCGAACTGTTTTCATTTCCCGATCCGCCGCAACGGATTTCGAGACCTGAGGCCACCGGGCTGCGACATATCGCGTTTGAAGTTGATGAATTGGATGTTGTTATTGAGACTTTAGTAAAAAACAACATTATTGCCGAGCTAATCAGGATTGACGAACTAACCGGAAAGCGGTTTACATTTATTTTTGATCCGGATAATTTGCCGGTTGAATTGTACGAGAAATGAAACTTATTCCGTGTTCTTGATAATCGAAATATCACCCATAAATTCATAAACATTAAAAGATTGGAGGAATTTCTTTTGGCATAGTACAAAATATTTTATGGCAATCTCCTTATACCCTTATGTCGGACTGATCCGGTCAGTGAAGCAGAGAATCCGCATTTTTCCGGTTCACAATCTCAATCCTCACCATCAGCAGCAGCAAGGCTCCGGTACATATTACAGCCCTTATCGCATATACCGACGCCAGCCACCCTTTGCTGGCAAAAAGCGAAATACCAGCGGCTACCAGCATCATGATCCACACCGAAAATGCTTCCGTGTTTTTCTTCTGATGCGTCATTCGCCCAAGCACCGGGAAATAGGAAATCACCATAATGCTCTGAACGGAATAGTTTGTAATAACATGGTTATTGGATATTGCCCAGAATGCAATAATTCCAATTACAGCTACCAGGCAACCGATATCAAACCTGTTAAAATGGGCTGAAGTATCACCCCATATCAAAATAGCAATGGAAACACTTACAACAAGAATCAGATCCGTAAAATTCAGGATATTGTCGCTTAGATTGTGATCGCCTTCGGCAAAATAAGTGAACAGGCTGATGCCGACAGCCAAAGAGAAAAAAGTCCACATAGCCAGCGACGGGCTGATTTTTTTACGGTATAGCAAGTAAATGTACCTGGTCAGAATAATGACATTAATACCTGAGACTATGATGTTAATAAATAATTTACTGAAGAGCATGTATTTATTCCGGCTTTAAATGTTGTTTGGTAAAAGTATTGAAAAATCCTGTACTGGCAGGCTACTTCTTTTCTGGAATTTGCCACAACAATTCCGCAACAAAAGCCACATCTTTTAGGGTAGAAGAGGAAATCCGGACATCTCTTTTGGCTATGTGATTAAATTCTGGCAATCAACACTTTAAACACAAACAAAGCTGAAAGTGTAAACACCGGAAGCCCTAAACAAAAGCCCTTGAAAGATGAAATCGAAAACCATGAAATTAATCTTTGTAAAGCAAACTAAAAATATGAATATATTTGCCACTATTATTTTAAATTCTCAATAGCCATTTTTGATATGAGTATACGTTACCCGGTTTATATGCCCGAAATGCATGGCAATGAAAAAAAATACGTGAACGATTGCCTCGATTCAAGCTGGATATCTTCACGGGGGAAATACGTTTCCGCTTTCGAAGAACATTTTGCGGATTATCTGGGAATTGAACACGCAACTGCTGTAAACAATGGAACAGTAGCCATTCATGTTGCATTGCTTGCTTTGGGAATTGGCCCTGATGACGAGGTAATTGTGCCGACACTTACCTATGTAGCTACTGTAAATCCCATAAGATATGTAGGTGCTACGCCTGTTTTTGCCGATTGCGATAAAACATACTGGCAAATTGATCCTGAAGATGTTAAACGCAAGATCAATCCTAAAACCAAAGCCGTTATTGCAGTTCATTTATACGGGCATCCCAGCCCCATGGAGGAGCTTGTTGAAATATGCACTCAAAACAAGATATTCCTTATCGAAGATTGCGCCGAATCACTTGGCAGTACCTATAAAGGTAAACATACGGGAACTTTCGGCGACATTGCGGCCTTCAGCTTCTTTGGCAATAAAACTATTACTACCGGCGAGGGGGGTATGGTTGTATCAAATAGTAAAGCAACAATCGAAAAAGCCGCCAGTTTGAAGAACCAGGGCATTTCTTCTGAGATTCAATATTGGCACGTTATTATTGGGTACAATTACCGTATGACCAATATTTGCGCTGCCATTGGCCTGGCTCAACTCGAAAATATCAATCCGATCATAAAACAAAAAGCCAGGGTAGCTGAAACATATAAATCTTTGTTTTTAAATTCAGGAATTCACATCCAGCCTCAGCATCCTGATGTGTTCCATTCGTACTGGATGTGTTCCTTTCTTTTACCACAGAACATTAACAGGGACCATTTTCGTGCTTATCTCGAGGAATTTGGTGTTGAATCGCGCCCGGTTTTCTACCCTGTTTATACATTGCCAATGTATGAGGTTTATGCACAAGGAATGAGCTTCCAAAACTCCGACGAAATAAGCAGAAGGGGGATTACTTTGCCGAGTTACCCGTCACTGAGTTACGACGACATTACTTTTATTGTAAACAAAGTTTTGGACTATATAAAACAGTATGAATAAGCTTTCGGTTGTCATAATTACGTTTAATGAAGAAAAAAACATAGAGCGCTGCCTTTTATCTGTAAAAGACATCGCTGATGAAATAATAGTAGTTGATTCACTTTCGACGGATTCAACTAAAAGTATTTGTCAGAAATACAATGTCCGTTTTACCGAACAGCCTTTCCTGGGATACATTGAGCAAAAAAACTTTGCCGCTTCATTGGCCATTTTCGACCTGGTTCTTTCACTCGATGCCGATGAAGCGCTGGATGAAACACTTGCCAATTCCATTGCGGATGTAAAAATAAATTGGGACAAGGATGGTTATTTTATGAACCGTGTAACCAATTATTGCGGGAAATGGATACGACACGGTGCCTGGTATCCGGATAAAAAACTTCGGTTATGGAACAGGACGAAAGGAACCTGGGCTGGAGTTAACATTCACGAATGGTACCAGATGACACCCGGTTCAACAACCGGACACCTGGAAGGTGACATTTTGCATTTCTCGTACGAATCCATAGAGGCTCATGTGGCTCAGTTTAACAAATTCACTTCGCTATCGGCCATTGAAATGAATAAATCGGGAATAAAAGCCTCTATGAGTAAAATATACTTAAATCCATTGGTAAATTTTTTTAAGGGATTTTTTCTGCGGCTTGGTTTCCTTGATGGTTATTATGGCACGATGATCTGTTTTTTCAATGCTTTTGCAACGTATACCAAATACCTTAAACTCCGGCAATTGAATAAAGGATTAAGAATATAAGTTTTCTTATGTTAAAAAAATACACTGTACTCATTGATCTCGACAGGCTGAAAGACCCGAATAACGGGTTGGGACAGGTAGCCATCAACTATGGAAATATTCTGGGTAAAACAGATGATCCTCAGCTCGCATTTACTTTATTGGTACCTGAAAACTTTGTTGGGTATTTCGGCGACAAAGTCAACTATGAAGCTATTTCTTTTAAGAGGCGTTATTTCCCGGCTTTCTGTTCAAAATATGACCTGTGGCATTCCATCCACCAGGATTGTTCATACTTTCCGGGCGATAAAAATACACTCCTCCTTCTCACTATTAACGATTTGAATTTCTTAGGTGAGAAAGGCAAGTTAAAAGCAGCACGCCGGCTTCGGATTTTACAAAAAATTGTAAACCGTGCCCAACGGATCACAACCATATCGGATTATACAGGTAAAGTGGTAAAACAAAACCTGGATATTGGAAATATTCCGATACAAACGGTATACCTGGGCGTAGAAGTAAAACATTTTGAAAACGCAAAACGCCCGGCTTTTGTCCCCGATGGGAAAATTCTCTTCTCCGTGGGGGTTGTGCGCGAGAAGAAAAACTACATGTCACTCATCCCTTATATCAAAGAACTGCCTGAAGAATATTGCCTGGTAATTGCAGGAAATAAGAACTCAGCCTATTCAGATCAGATTGAGGCTAAAATTAATGAACTAGGTTTGGAAAAGAGAGTAGTATTGCCGGGGACTATCTCTGATGAGGATAAATGCTGGTTATACGCAAATTGCGAAGCAGTTCTGTTTCCCTCAAAATTTGAAGGAATGGGCTTCCCTCCTATCGAAGCTATGCGTTATAAAAAACCTGTTTTCGCTTCCACTTTTTCCAGTATTCCGGAGATCAGCGGCGACAACGCATATTATTGGGAAGACTTTGAACCGGTAAAAATGGCTGAGTTTTTCATCGCCAAAATGAAAGAATTTACTAAGGACCCGCAACGTGGACAAATTATAAGGGAATACTCCATGAAATACAGCTGGGAAAATTGCACCAGGGACTATATTTCTTTGTATAAAAAGATGTTAGGCATCACTTAAGTTACTTTTTATCCAACACCCTTACAATTATAATTTATACTTAGGGTCTGCTGAAAAACTCAAGCTGCAATTTTCAATCTCCATTTCCATAGAGTTGATATTACATTACAGGATTGGCCGAGATAGGAAAGAAGCTCATCTGCATAATTGTTGTTCTACTGTGATCTTATTAAGTAACACT
>CAIRMR010000169.1 GCA_903879715.1 uncultured Bacteroidales bacterium | reverse complement strand
GTGATACATCGGATAGATGAGAAGACCGGAATAGACCAGGGCCCAATCGAGATAGGGAAATACATCGGGGACCGGGGCGAAATATAAGAAGTGGGCAGTGAAAATCACGGTTGTGACCATCATAAATTTGGAGAGAAATAGCCTTGGGGTACTGTGCACCTTTCTATTCCCAATCAACATAACGGACCAAAAAAGGCTGACAAAAACAGGCGACAGTAAAAAAAATATTCTAATCATACCTCCAGAATATTGGAATATCAATGTGATTTATTAACGCTGGTTAGTGGAATTAGACCTAAATCCCAAATAGTGGTTAAAAATAGGGAAATAAATGATTTATTTTACGTTTTGGACGATTTATTTTTACGTTTTGGACAATCCTTAAAATAGGTGTAAAGTAATTTTGAGGTGTATTAACATTCCAGTTTCACATAATCTATTCCTAAACGATCAACTCTCCGGTTTTAGTGTAAAATGTTAACCATAGCAGACGCTGATTATCTCTTTTAAAAGGGGGATGATTTTGAACAGGCTGCACCGAGGGTAGACGAAATGGCAACGAAAGTGAAATGAGGTAGGTAGAATGGATAAAAGTTGTGTGTTTGAATAAAAAAATTATGATATTATGAAAAAAAATTACGCTTGTGTAAAGCATTTATCGTTAACCCTGATCCTCTTTCTTTCAACTATACTTACACTTCTCGCTGCTTCTCCTACAGTTACTGTGATTTCCCCCACAAGCGGACCAACTGCCGGTGGCACCTCGGTGATCATAACCGGAACGAATCTCACAGGAGCTACAGCAGTTAAATTTGGTTCAACCAGTGCTACAGGTTATACGGTGAATTCAGCAACACAAATAACCGCCACTTCGCCTGCCGGTTCTGTCGGAACAGTTGATATTACTGTTACTACAACCGGAGGAACCAGTGCAACAAGTAGTGCCGACAAGTATACATGGAATCCAATAACCGTCACTAACCCAACCAATACTACCCCTAATCTGGCAGGTTCGTACAGTTCACTGGCAAGTGCCATCATAGCAATAAACAATATTACGGCCATGAGTGGACCTGTAATTATTAATGTTGCGGCTAATTATACCGAAACTGCCCCTGCCGGCGGATACGTGCTGGGTAGATCCTCGCTTAACCCAGTTACTTCGGCTACCAAAACCCTGACTTTCCAAAAATTGGGTACGGGCGCTAATCCATTGATTACTGCATTTACAGGAACAACATCTATCGATGGCATCTGGAAAATACAGGGTACCGATTTTGTGACCATCAATGGAATAGATTTACAGGAAAATGCAAACAATTTAAGCTCCACCACGCAAATGGAATGGGGTTTTGCTATTGTAAGACTGGATGCAACGGATGGCTCGCAGAATATTGCCATCAGCAACTGTACGGTTACTTTAAACAAAGCCAATGCCGCTTCTGTAGGAATTTATGGAGGAAACCACACTGCTACTGATGCTGCAACGCAATTAACTCCGGCTTCGGCAGCCGGCACGAATGCCAATATCAAAATAAACGGTTGTACGATAACGAATTGTTATGTACCCATTGCCATAAATGGGTATACAACTTCGGCCACTTATTACGACTCCGGTCTGG
>CAIRMR010000168.1 GCA_903879715.1 uncultured Bacteroidales bacterium | reverse complement strand
ATGAAAGATGGTAAATAATGATGAATAAGAACCAGGACAGTAAGTTTGTCCATATAAAACAACTATTAAGTTGAGTCATTTTTTTTTAGGAAAAGTCGGCGGAATCCGGCTTTTCCTGTTTTTTTAATTTCCTTGTAGGATTTATCCTACACGAGAATCAGTCTTTTCCCTACAGACAAACCGGATTTTATAGTTTTTATTTGTACGTCAATAATTCCCTTTTAATATGAGAGTACTTATAGCAGATAATTCAGAATTGACACTTAAGCAGTTGACGGAAATGCTTATTTTTTCTCAACAGGTTGAGATAGTAGGTTCATTTACCAACGGTATTGAAACGCTGGCAGGTTTACGCACCCTGAAACCCGACCTGGCAATTGTTGGTATTAATATGCCCGGGCTCAATGGCATCGAAGTACTAACAGAGATAAGGAAAGAGAATTCCTCCCTTGTGTTTATCATTTTTACTCTTTTATCATCAGAGTTGTTTCGCGATAAAGCCATGGATGCCGGTGCCGATTATTTCTTCAGTAAATCGGATGATTTCAAAAAAGTGGCAAGGGTGATAGTTGAGATGGTGGTAAAAGAAGGAAATAATATTTAAAAATAAAACAAAATTCAAAATCCCCGATATGAAAAAGCTATTTACTTTCGTATGCTTAACCCTTGCTTTGCTGCTTGGCGGCCGGACAATACTTATCGCTCAAACCACACTTAGACCCGGGGATCTCGTCGTCCTTTCTTACCAGGGTGTTGGGCCCAACTCTGCGACAGCCTCAACTGAAGATAATTTTACCTTTATGCCATTGGTGGATTTGTCTGCCGGAACAGTTATCCATTTTACCGATTATGGCTGGAATGGGGCAACAGGACTTTTTAATGCTTCGGAGCCTGATGGTGGAGATGCCGACATGGTTACTTATACCGCTCCATCGACCATTGCGGCTGGGACCATTACTAAAGCTGGACCAGTCGATGGAAGCGCTAATTTTACTCCATATGCAGGTTTAGGATTCACCAGGAATTATATTTATTCTTTTTGGGCAACATCCTCAGGGATAGATCAGGTTATCGTTTTTCAGGGAACTAAAGCTTCGCCAGTCTTTATCTGGGCACTCAATACAGGCCCCTGGGTTAGTGATGGAACATTAGCTGGTTCTGCTGTACCTCCTGGTCTTTCGAATGGCAGTACGGCAATGAATTTCATTACTTATGCCGCACTTACCGATATAACGCCTGATGACGGAGCGTATTCAGGCCCAACCACTTCAGCGTCAGCTGCTGAATGGAGAACCCGTGTTCTGAATGCCGCAAACTGGACACTTCATTCTAACCTAGGTGGAGCTGGAGGCGACTATTTTGTAAATGGCACTTCCATCACCATCCCATCGGGCAGTTATGCTGTAGCCTCAGGTGCTATTGCGCCAACAGTTAACGGTATTTCTCCAACAAGTGGAACTACAACCGGCGGCACCAGCATTACTATTACCGGTACGAACTTTACCGGTGCTACAGCCGTTAAATTCGGTTCAACCAATGCTACAAGCTACACGGTTAATTCGGCCACACAGATTACAGCCACTTCATCTGCTGGTTCTGCCGGGACAGTGGATGTTACTGTAACAGCAGCTGGAGGAACCAGTGCTACCAGTTCAAGCGATCAGTTTTCTTTTATAATACCAAACAGCGCACCAACGGATATCGCTTTATCAGCCAGTGCTGTTAACGAAAATGTTACAGCCAATACACAGGTTGGTACTTTAAGCTCAACCGACCCCGATGCAGGAAATACCTTTACCTACACGCTTGTAGCCGGAACCGGCAGTGCTGATAATGCTTCGTTCAATATCAGCGGAAGTAGTCTGCGTATAACCGCGTCTCCCGATTTTGAAACAAAGAACAGTTACGCGGTGCGTGTCAGAACTACAGATCAAGGCGGAGTTTTATACTTTGAAAAAGCGTTTACCATTACTATTAATAATCTAAACGAAGCTCCCACAGATATAGCCTTATCTGCTACATCAATCAACGAAAACGTGGTTGCTAATTCTCCCGTGGGTACATTAAGTTCGACTGATGTTGATGCTTCAAATACTTTTAACTACACCCTTGTAGCCGGAACCGGCAGTGCCGACAATGCTTCGTTCAATATCAGCGGAGGTAATCTGCAGATTACAAATAGCCCAAATTATGAGGTGAAGAACAGTTATTCGGTGCGTATCCGCACTACCGACCAGGGAAGTCTAATCTATGAAAAGGCGTTTACCGTTACAATTAACAATGTAAACGAAACACCGACGGATATTGCCTTAACTGCTTCTGCGATCAATGAAAATGTGGTTGCCAACTCAATAGTTGGAACCTTAAGCACTACCGATTCTGATGCGGGTAACACATTTACCTACACCCTTGTTGCAGGTACAGGAAGTGCCGACAATGCATCATTCAATATCAGTACCAACAGCTTGAGAATTACAGCTAGTCCAGACTTTGAGGTGAAAAACAGTTATTCTGTACGGGTTAAATCCGCAGATCAGGGAGGCTTATATTTCGAAAAGGCTTTTACTGTTAGTATCAACGATGTGAGTGAAGCGCCAATGGCAACATCTTTAACAGCATCTGCAATCACAACTACTACCGCAACACTCAATGGTTCGGTTAATGCAAACAACGCCAGCACAGCAGTTAGTTTTGACTATGGGTTGACAACAAGTTACGGAACTACTGTAACTGCTACACAAAGCCCGGTTACTGGAAATTCGGCTACAGCGGTAAGTATTCCTATTACTGGATTAGCATCTAACACAACCTACCATTACAGGGTAAACGGAATAAACACAGGTGGAACGACAAATGGAATAGATCAGACTTTCACAACTATGCAGGCGCAAACCACCCTTTCTGCAGGTGATATTGCATTAATTGGCGAATATGCCGATGGCGATAATGCCACCACTTATGATGGATTTACCTTTATCACCCTCAAGGCCATCTCTGCGGGTACCGGTATTTACTTTACTGATGCCGGATGGTATAATGGTGCCTGGGAAACCGGAGGTGCTGAAGGCCACATGAGTTGGGTTGCCACATCAGCCTTACCGGCAGGCACCATTGTAACTATTACGGTCAATACCTCAACAAAAGTATTTTCCGCCACTATCGGAACGGTCTCCATACTTCTTTACGGCACCTCATTTTCGATTGTATCAGCAGGCGATCAAATTTTAGCTTACCAAGGTTCCGGTGCAGCTACAAGTTCACCGACCTTCCTTGCAGCTATTGATTTTGATTATACCTCCGCAATAGATGGCACAGATGGATGGTCAACAGCTACCGGTGCGATTGTGGGTTATAATGCTACTTATTGCGCTCTTCCTCCCGGATTAAACAACACAGTTAATTGTGTATCACTGGTAAACGCAAGTCAAACATCCGAATTCAATAATTTTAAATATACCGGAACACTTACCGGAACAGTAGATCAAATTCGTGCTGCAATTAATAATCGTGCTAACTGGACCGGCAACGACGGTGGTGCAATTTCAATTAGTTCGGGTTATGCTACGGTTAGCATTATCACTATTGTTGCTCCAACAGCAACAACTGTAGCTGCATCGAGTGTTACTTCAACAACGGCAACTCTAAATGGAACTGTAAATGCAAATAATGCCAGCACGGTTGTAACCTTTGAATACGGCTTAACAACCAGCTATGGCACAACGGTAACTGCCGATCAAAGCGAGGTATCAGGCAGCTCGGCAACATCGGTGAGCAAAGTAATTACAGTATTAGCTGCAAATACGACCTACCATTTCAGAGTT
>CAIRMR010000167.1 GCA_903879715.1 uncultured Bacteroidales bacterium | reverse complement strand
GCCGCTGGTGCGGATTTGCCGCTGGTGTGGATTTGCCCCGCTGGTGCGGATTTGTAATCCGCACCCGTTGAGTTCAGGATTTTAAATCCTGATGAGGAACCAGCCAAACCGAATTATTGTTAAAAATCACCATTTGACCCGGAAATAGCTGGTGCGGATTTTCGGCTAATGTGGATTTGCAGCTGGTGTGGATTTGCCGCTGGTGTGGATTTGCCGCTGGTGCGGATTTGTAATCCGCACCTCATGAGTTCAGGATTTTAAATCCTGTTGAGGAAACAGTCAAACCGAATCAATACGCAAAAATCACATCTATAAGTCCTTTTTCACCCGCATAATCAATGGCAGAGCTATATTTGTAATGCTGAGGTTCGTTCACCCAACCCGCTCTTACTGGATTATCGTGAATGTAAGCTATCTTTTGTTGCAGGAATTCTGCCGAATATACTTCCTTAGGTTCATTTCCATCCTGCCAGAACTTATAGAACTCAATTTTCTTATTATAACGGCCGGCAAATTCGAAACGGTCTAACAGCCATCTGCGCCGACTTTCAGGAATCTCTTTAATCTTTTCAATAATAGCTTTACTTGTATATTTTTTGAAATCCCGCAAAATATCAGATAAAGTAAATTGCCCGTTCTCTTTACCTGCTGCAATCATATGCAGGTGATTTGTCATCAGGCACCAGCAATAGATTTCCAGCCCTTTTTCTTTCTGGCAATACTTTAAAGAATCAACAATAATATGCCGGTAATCCTCACGGGTGAAAATATCGACCCAATCCACTACGGTCATTGTGAGGAAGTAAATTGAGTTGGATTCGATTTTATTAGTTATGTTCATGGTTGTATGTTTTTAGTTTTCAAACAACTTTCACATTTTTAAATATCGGATTACAAATCCGAGGCTCTTTATGGCGGGATTACAAATCCCGCCAAGCTTACAAATCCCACCAAGCTTACAAATCCCGCCAAGCTTACAAATTATTCCATGCAAGCTGGTGCGGATTTACAGCTGGTGCGGATTTAAAATCCGCACCTCAGGAGTTCCGGATTTCAAATCCGGAACAGCACAAATTTATTCTATCGCCTCAAAACCCCATCCATTCCCTTTAAAATAAACTACTTCATCAATTCCGGCTTCTTTTAAAAGCGAAAAACCGAATCCGAGTTCTCCGTCAAGTTCATGGGGTTTATGCGCATCCGAATTCACCATCACCGGAATTCGTAGCTTTTTAATCTGTTTCAGAATATCCAGGCCCGGATACGTAGTGTCAGAACGCTGTTTATATATGCCCCGCGTATTTACTTCAACTATGATGTCTCGATCCTGCAAAAGCTCAAGCGTTTCGCTTACCAATGCCATATACCAGGGTTCATCTTCCTTAAAAAACCGGTCGCGGTTATGCATTTTAATCTTATCAAAATGACCGATAATATCAATATGCTGGGTTTCTATCATTTCATTTAACTGTTTATAATAGGTTGTGACCGCTTTTTTAATATCTCCACCGAATAATTCATTGAGACCCTGGTCGTAAGTTTTATAATCTGGCCCGTCGGTAAACCAGAGTTCATCTGAGTTTTTGGGTTTTACCAGGTGAACGGAACCTATCAGGTAATCCAGTTTATACTCTGTCCGTACTTTTCCAAAACTATCCGACATCCATGGAATGTAATCCATCTCCATGCCTGAATATATAGCAATCTGTGAACTATATTTCTGTTTCAGGTTTTGCATTAACTCAACATATTCATCTCTGTTTTCCTTCTTAAATGAAAATGTATTTTCGAAAGGCAGGGGCGAATGCTCGGTAAAGCCGAGAATGTTGAATCCTTTTGAGATGGCTTCCAGAATGTAATCTTCCGGCTGCGAGGAGCCGTCGGAGTAAAGGCTGTGGGTATGGTGGTTGGTAAGCATTGGAATGTTGGAATGTTGGATGTTGGATTTGCGATGTGCGATGTCGATCTTGGAATTTGGGACTTGGACACTTCGGCTGCGCTCAGTGTAAAATTTGGGACTTGGAATTTCAATTTAAAAATTAATTGCTTGAAACTATTTTATACACTTTGTCACGTCTTCTCACTGTCCTCGAAACCGGGAACGTCGGCCCTTCCCCTTTCACCGCCATCTCGCACGGCTGCTCATTTTTAACCAAGCCCGAAACTACAGCTTCGTAAACGCCGGTCGTGGGACCTATAATTTCTATCTGGTCGCCATTTGCGATTTCGTGCGAATCCATACGAACATGGGCAATACCTGATTTGGCGAAATAATTGGCAACCATTCCTATGTAAATTTTCTTTGTGGTAGCCAGCGAACCATGCACTGCCGACCATTCGCCCAGTTTGCCGCCCATATAATACCCTTCCCAGAAACCACGGTTGTAAACTGTAGACAATTCGGTATTCCAGCGTTCTACATTTTCGTGGGTAAACTCACCATTGAACCATGCACTTACAGCTTCGCTGTAACACCGCGTAACAGTTTTTACATATTCCGGCGAGCGGCCACGGCCTTCAATTTTCAGCACCGAAACACCGGCGGCCAGCACTTTGTCGAGCAATTGTATGGTTTTCAGATCTTTGGGTGACATGATGTATTCGTTGTCGATTTCCAGTTCCGTATCACTTTCCTTGTCCTTAACGGAATAGGAGCGACGGCAGTCCTGCAGACAGGCACCACGGTTAGCCGAAGTATTGTGGTTATGCAGGCTGAGGTAACATTTGCCGCTGACGGCCATACACAAAGCGCCATGCACAAAAATCTCGATCTTTACCAGTTCTCCTTTTGGCCCGCGTATATCCTGTTCCCTGATCTGTCGGGTGATGGCAGCCACCTGCTCCAGTGTAAGTTCGCGGGCGGTAACCATTACATCGGCATAGCGCGAATAGAATTTTACGGCAGAGATATTGGTGATATTACATTGAGTCGAAATATGGATTTCAACGCCCTGTTCTTTGGCATATTCGAGCACGGCAAGGTCGGAAGCAATAATGGCAGTTATCCCGTTGGCTTTGGCTGCATCAATGGTACGCTGAACTTCTTCAATCTCGTTATCGAAAATAACCGTGTTCATGGTAAGGTAGCTTTTTACGTTGAACTGACGGCAGATACGGGTGATTTTTGCCAGGTCTTCCAGGGTGAAGTTTACGCTGGAACGCGCGCGCATATTAAGTTTGCCCACGCCGAAATACACTGATCCCGCGCCGCCTTGTATGGCAGCCATCAGCGACTCGTACGAGCCAACGGGCGACATAATTTCTATTTCCTGAACGGGCATATGTGAAGTTTGTGCAAAGGTAGCTCATTTTGATTATTCGGAAAATTGTTGTTTTAAAAGATCTGAAGAGCGAAGCGGCGAATAGTAACCATGCAACATGCGGTCCCGAAAATAACTTTTGGATTTGATCTCCGCTAAAAGATTCTCATGACCTCCGGCTTCCAACTTCAGACTTCCGGCTATAACTTAAGCAATAAACTCCAAATAATTCTCCGGGGTAATTATAGTTACTGATGAATTTTCGTACGTTTTTAAAAACTCATCCGGAACTTTGGTTTTCCTGGCAGACCACTTAAACTCAAATCCGGTTAAAGTGCCACCTGATTCTTCAATAAAATCAATTTCTTTTTGATCGTAAGTGCGCCAGAAATAATAATTGCACACTTTACCACTGTAATGGTTCATCTTAAGTCTTTCAGCTATACAGTAGTTTTCCCACAGGCGGCCAACATCATCACGTAACTGAAGCCTGTTATAATTTGCTATAACAGCATTTCTGATGCCATTGTCCCAGAAATAATAACGGGGCGATTTGGAAATTTCTTTACGCAAATTCCGGCTAAATCCTTGGTGTGAAAAGATTATAAAACATTTTTGAAGAAGTTCGAGGTAACGTTCAACCGTTTTACGGTTTACCCGAAGTGTACCTGCTAATTCGTTTAACGAAACATCATTTCCTATCTGAAAAGCAAGCAACCGAAGAAGGTTTATAATAAAAAGTGAGTCCTTCAGGTTGTCAAGTGCAAGAATATCTTTTAATAAATAGCCGTTTTTTATCGATTCCAGAACTTCAATCTTTTCTCCGCTGTTTTCAGCCAAAACCACTTGTGGATATAATCCATAGATTAAATGGTCTTCAAGATTTTCTTTTGATTGGAGAAAATTCTCACGAACTTCTGTTTGAGCAAAAGGGAATAAATTAAAATACGTTCCCCTGCCCGTAAGCGGCTCACCTATATTACGGTGTAAATCGAAAGTAGAAGACCCTGTTACAAATACACCAACATCACTAATGGTATCAACCAGAAGTTTAAGGTTTGCGCCAATATTCGGAATCTTCTGGGCTTCATCAATGAAAAGGAAATCATAACCCGAAACAAATTTTTTCAATACAGCACTTCGCTGGCTTGATAAAATCTCTGATACATCAAGGTTTTCCCCATGAACCAACAATATTTTTTTGTTGTTCATTTCGCTCATTATTTCGCCCATAAGTATTGTTTTCCCTGTTCTTCGCGCGCCAAAGAGACCAAGGACTTTGCCCGGTTTCAACGCGGCCAGCATTCTTGATTTAATAATTCTTGATACCATGGTGTAGAAATTAGGCTAAATTCTGACATCTAAGGTACGATAATTTGACAAAATCCGTATTAAGACTATAAAATATTTCATGTGTTATTATTTATTAATTCATTGCTTATTTTCAGCGGTATTAATGCTTGCTTCGCAGGTATTTTTAACGGGTCACATGGAATTATTAACAGCTTGCTTATTTTTACGGGTGTTAATGAGAACGCTTTGTTATTCGCTTCGCTCATGAGACCGCTTCGCTAAGTTCGCTAGTTACTCACATCTTGCTTATTTTTAATGGTGTTCACTTCGGCAAGCGTTCGGCTGAGCTCACGCCGAAGTCTCAGTGCAAGGCGTGAGTTAAAGGTTCGCCATGGAGATAATCATCGCTCTGTGAGACAAATTATTGGCATGGCTCGTTTCATCTGTTTATAATTTCATGTTTATTGATATTCAGTGGTTTGTGAAATTGTTCAGCGCTAAAAAAGTTAAAATTTCATCTTCATGCTCTATGGCAATAGTCTTGTGTGCTTAGCGTTGATGTCAGTTTCATGTTCGGGGTTTCCATATTTTATTATGGATATTTCAACCTCCAGAAATGATCGACCTTTATGCAACTTCTTTTATTTCAACATCAACCCCTAACTCCTTCAATCGTTGCAGGTATCTTTTAACCTGTTTCTCTTTTGTCATATTCCCTAAATAGTCTCCACCCAATTCTTTGTAAGTTACTTTGTCTTTTAGGATGAAGTAGGCGGCTATCAGGATCTTATGTCCCACTGCAATTAATGCCTTTTTCTTACCTCTTCGTCCTACCAGACTGTCATACTTACTCCTCAGATACGTGCCCTTGGTGCGTGTTGAGGCCCATGCGCACTGGACAATAATTGTTTTTAACCAGTTGTCGCCTGGCGTGATTCTTGAACTTTTTTTTTACCTGCACTTTCGTTGTTCCCGGGACTTAAACCTGCCCATGAGGCAATGTGTTGCTCGCTCGGGAACTGTTCCATCTTGTTGCCTATCTCCGCCAAAATGGATGCTGCCGAGTCTTTATCAACACCAGGAATTGTAGATAACAGTTCGGCGTCAAGCACCATCTCGTTTTCTTTTAAAAGTCTGTCTATCTCCTTATCCAGTAGATTAATTATTGATTCTTTATCCCAGATTGACTTTTTCACCAGTTCCAACATAAACCGATGGTGATCGGTCAGATTGCCTTTTAAGGCTGCTGACAGTTCTTCTACCGTTGACTTCATCTTCCCATGGCGAAGTTTTACCAGTTCTTCTACATCCTCTTGTCCTCCTATCATGGCATCAATTATCCTGGTGGAAACGGCACCTGACAAATCGCTTACAACGCTCGATAGCTTGATATTGGCATCTTCTAAGAACTTGTGTATCCGGTTCTTCTCCGATGCGATCTGACCTACTAACTTACGTTTATAACGAGTCAGGTCTCGAAGCTCACGCACTGACTTGCTGGGAATAAAACTTCCCTTCAAAAGACCAGCCAATAATAATTTAGCGATCCGCTTGCTGTCTTTCTTATCTGTTTTATCTCCCGGTATGTTCTTTAAATGACTTGCATTGACTAATAAAATCTCGAAATCTTCTTCCAGAATGTTGAATACCGGTTTCCAATAGACTCCGGTACTTTCCATGGCAACATGAGTAATCTCATTCACTTTTAACCAATCCCGAAGTTCTTCGATGGATTCGGTAAAGCTACTATACGTGCGGGTTTCTTCTTTTATCCCTTTGCCACGGATTGTGGCAACTAAAACCTTCTTGTGGACATCTATTCCACAGCCCCGATCAATTACTTGTTCGAATGTAACTTGTACTTGTTCAGTTTCCATAGCTTTAATTTTTTACACAAAGTTCCGAAGCGGACGGAAATAATCATCCGCCTGTGAGTCAATTTTTTAGTGTCATGGATGTTTCATGTGTTTATTTTTTAATTTTTTACGGGTCACATGGAACTATTAACGTCTTGCTTATTTTTAAAGGTGTTAATGAGCTAAAGGTTCGCCATGGAAATAATCATCGCTCTGTGAAACAAATTATTGGCATGGCTCGTTTCATGTGTTATTATT
>CAIRMR010000166.1 GCA_903879715.1 uncultured Bacteroidales bacterium | reverse complement strand
GCTAAACAATGTTATATTTGTCATGGGAGAAGGGGTGTTTTTGTTGTGCAACTCAAAGGTAATTTGAGATACGAGAATCCCTTCTCTCTTTTTGTCTTTTTTTTAATCGTTTAGGACGCTATTGATTCCAGATGTATAAATACAAGATAATCGGTTAATTTCCATTAATTTCCGAACAATATTTAAGGTATACCAACATTGACTTTTTACATTTTACTGATAGTCAGCGGCCAATCATATTTTACTTTTAAAGTAAAAACATCCCTTTCTAACTCTTATTCGTTTAAGTTATTATTGTATTAATCTTTCCTGATGTCATATTTATTTACATTATTCCTTGTTTCGCTGTAAATTCTGAATCATACAGCTTTCTCAATTTACCTTTTAGATTAGTATCTTTTTTCACAGTACTATTTAAGTGATTTTCTGAAAAATGATTTAAAAGCCTGGTTTTTTATCAACCTTTTACGCTACTTTTGACCTCTGAAATTTTTATCGTTCACACGAATACAATCATTTAACATTCAATAGGACACTATGAAAAAAACAGTTTTTCTGCTTGCGCTCAGCCTTGTATTTGCTTTTTCGGTAAATAGGGTAAATGCCTGTTCAAATTTTCTGGTTACCAAAGGAGCCACGGTAGATGGTTCAAGTATGATCAGTTACTCAGCCGATTCGCATACCCTATTCGGTGAATTATATTACTGGCCGGCAGCTACTTATCCGGCAGGTTCCATGCTCAATGTGTATGAATGGGATACAGGAAAGTTCATGGGCAAAATAAAACAGGCAGCTCAAACTTACAATGTTGTCGGCAATATGAACGAACACCAGGTTGCTATTGGCGAAACTACATTTGGCGGCCGTGAAGAACTGATCGACACTGCAGCTATTATGGATTACGGCAGCCTTATTTATATTGCCTTACAGCGCTCCAAAACTGCTCGCGAAGCCATACAGGTTATCACTTCGCTGATGGCTGAATACGGCTATGCCAGCTCCGGCGAATCATTTTCCATCAGCGATCCGAACGAAGTCTGGATCATGGAAATGGTAGCTAAAGGAAAACCTGTCAGCATAAAAGATAAAAAAGGACGTGTAACTGTTAAATACAACAAAGGTGCTGTTTGGGTGGCCATTCGAATCCCCGATGGATACATCTCGGGGCACGCAAACCATGCCCGTATTACAACTTTCCCGCTCAACGATCCTGAAAATTGCCTTTATTCACCTGATGTTATCACTTTTGCCCGTGAAAAGGGTCTTTTTACCGGCGAAGATAAAGACTTCAGTTTCTCCGATATTTACGCACCAATTGATTTTGGCGGTGCACGTTTCTGCGAAGCACGTGTATGGAGTGGCTTCAATAAAGTAAACAAAGATATGGGCAAGTACCTCGATTATGTGAAAGGTGTTAATCTGAAAAACCGCATGCCTCTTTACATTAAACCTGATCATAAACTCACTTTGCAGGAAGTTATTGGCCTAATGCGTGATTATTACCAGGGAACTGAACTGGATATGACCAAAGACGTTGGCGCAGGCCCATACAGTTGTATAGTTCGCTGGCGTCCGCTAACCTGGAAGGTGGACGGCGTTGATTATTTCAACGAGAGAGCCATCAGTACCCAGCAAACCGGTTTTGTTTTTGTAGCCCAGTCGAGGCCGTATGTTCCGAGCCCGCTTGGTGGTATACTCTGGTTTGGCGTTGATGATACTTATTCAACTGTATTTACGCCTATGTACACCTGTATGACCAAAGTTCCTGAAAGCTTTGCCGTCGGTAACGGCTCAATGATGGAATACAATGATAATGCTGCTTTCTGGGTTTTCAACCAGGTATCGAACTTTGCTTACACCCGCTATAGCGATATGATTGCGGATATTCAGAAGAAACAGTCGGAACTCGAAAACAACTATGTTGCAATGGTTCCGGCTATTGACAAAGTGGCGCTTGAAATGTACCGCACCAATCCGGCAAAAGCAATACAATTCCTTACAGATTTCTCGGTAACACAAGGCAACAATACTGTTTACGAATGGAAGAAACTATATGGTTTCCTGTTCGCTAAATATATGGACGGAAATATTAAAAAAGCTGTACCTGTTCCGGATGGATATATTTATGTGGCTCCTGAAGTAAATCAGCCTGGTTACGGAGATCCATTCTATCGTAAACTGATTAAAGAAACCGGAGATAAATTTAAAGTTGTCGGGTCTTCAGGGCATTAAAATATCCGAAATGGTGGATTTCGGAATATTTTGAGTTCACATTTTATTCATTCTTCAAATCCAATTCTTGCAGAAAATAATAGCGTCCTGGCAGTATTAACGGCCGGGGCGCTTTTTTACTGCATTTGAAAAATTACTTAAAATATAATTTGGAATATAATGTTTACTTATCTTTGAATAATAAAACCACTTTATCTTTATGGACGCAAAACCTGTTAACACTTTAGCATATAAGATATCTATCGGCGTGCTTCTGGCTATTATTGCCGTTATGGCCTGGATGCTGGTAAATCAGAAAAAACAAATTATTGTCAGGGAAAAGGATTCGGATACTGTGCAAGTAGATTTGCAGGGTCAGCTGGATTCGTTGCTTGCCGAACATGAACGCGTTAAAGTATCGTATGGCGAATTAAGTAATTCTCTATCGGAGAGAGACAGCATAATTAACGTTAAAGCTGCTGAAATAAAAAAGCTCCTGGGCTCAAAGGCTGAACTTGCAGTAGTAAAACGAAAACTGGCTCAATTGCAGCAGATTACACAGGTTTACGAAACACAGATCGATTCGTTGTTCACTGTTAACCGCAAATTGAAAGCGGAGAATGACAAAATCAAGATCGATTATAATCTTGAACAGCAAAAGACCAATGATCTGTCAAAAGACAAACAAGCACTGAACGAAAAAATTACTGGGGCCTCGGTGCTTAAAGCATATAAAATATCTGCAACAACCTATAAATCAAAAGGCGTAGATAAGGAAAAAGAAACAGATAAAGCCGGCCGTGCTGATAAAATCAAGGTGTGTTTTACCGTTAGCGAAAACAAACTGGTTAGTTCCGGCTACAAGCGGTTCTTTGTTCGCATAGCCCGCCCCGACAATGTCATTCTTACCCGCGGACCGGCGTATACTTTCCAGTTTCTTGGGCAAACCCTGCAATTCTCTGCAATGGAAACCCTCAATTATGACGGCGATGCTGCTGATGTTTGTACCTATTTCGAAAGACCAGCCAACGGCACTGAATTCTCCAAAGGCAGGTATGTTGTGAGTATATTTACCGAGGACCGTGAGATAGGCCAGACATCATTTGAACTCAAATAGTTCTCCTGGTAAACAGAATTCAAAAACTTTCCCGGAATCTGAATCTTTCATTTTATTGCAAATGAAAGATGGGTTATTTTGAATGTATTGTAATGCATAACGAACTAAAATGTTTATAGATTTAATTATAATTTCGTGTGCTTATACATATTTCACTTTCTGGCATTTAAAATGGACAGAAGAATGGAATAGAAAGAACGGACATCCGGGTTCACTCAAAACAGGGCAAAGTCCTGATTTAAAATGATTCTAAAAAACAAATATATAAACCTGATAAACAGAGATATATGCAATTTGCTGATAAAAACACGGTTTTTTTTCAAGCTTGAGATATTACCTTTGGCATTGATGGCAATAAACCTATGAACAAAGTTAGTAAAGTGGTTTTTGGTTAACTTTGGTTTTTGGTTAATCCGGTCTCAACCGGACTGAAAAGAACGATTGAGACTGGCATTTTTTATTATTTCTTTTGATGCTGCAAAACAGATCAAAGGTTTTTTGAAGAACTCAAACAGCTCGTATTACTTCCCTTTGCCACTACACAGCAAAAAGACTGCCGGAAACTTCCGGCAGTCTTCATTTAATGCAGTTTGTATTGGAAATTATTTCTTCATCACTTCGAGAATCCGCAAGGCTTCAGTAAGGCTTTCGGTTATTGGAACAAAAGAATAGTGGAATGCGGAACTGAATTTTTCAGCTGAATAATAGGATTTCGACATGGAAGCCCGGACATTTTCGCGGGTTAAAAGCGGAGTCGATTTTGTAAGGCGGCCACGCATTTCATCAAGCCACGCTATAACATTCAATATGTTGCCGTTTAATGCTATCCGGGGATGTGGTTTGCCCAGGATATCCGCAACTTTTGTGAAGAATTCCCTGAGGGAAAGATTTTCGGAATTAAGCACGAAGCGTTCACCGCTCACTGAGTTTTCCATCAGCATAATCATTGCATTCACAACATCCCCCACATCAACATATCCGTTAATACCGGTAACATAATACGGGAGAAAATTCTCAATGTTATGAAAAAGCCTGTTTGTGGCTTTGCGATGACAGCCGGCGCCTATAATTACCGATGGATTTACAATAACGGCATTCAAGCCTTCTTCTATCCCGCGCCACACTTCACGCTCTCCTCCATATTTGCTAATGGCATATCCGCTGTTAATGCGCGAAGTCTTCCATTTGGCATTTTCATCTATTAGCTCACCTTTCTCAGCCTGGCCCAGTGAAGCAATTGAACTCACATGACAAAGCTTTTTAATGCCATTTTCAAGACAAGCATTTATTACGTTAGCCGTTCCGTCTACATTTACGGCTAACATTCTTTTTAAATCGCGAGGATTAAAGGAAATCATTGCAGCACAATGGTAAACATAATCCACTCCTTGCATAGCTTGTTGCAGTGAAAATGGATCCAGCACATCGCCTTCAACCCATTCAACCAGCTCGATCAGGTGGTCGTTTTCAGATGAAAAGCAATTGAAAAGCTTTCGGGTTTCATATGCTTTTTTCCAGGGGCGCAGCAAGGCCTTAACTTTATGTCCCTTGCGGGTAAGTTCGTATAAAAGGTAGGATCCAACCAATCCTGTTCCGCCGGTTACAAGTATCATGCTACAAAACTATGAATTTTTTAGCAGCTTCAAACGCATGACGCCAGTATCTTGTTCTCTGATCACTGAAAGTCTTTTAGTAATAGTATGATATCCAATCCTAAATAGACAGTGCAATAAAGCTTGGTAATTAATTGTATGATATTGATATAGTGTGGAATATATAGTTTACTACTTTGTATTATACAGAATTGTATTATACAAGGTAGTATAATACAATATTGTATATTATCTTTGTATCAAATTCATATCTATGAAAAGCCAGTTTGAGTTTGGAAAGGTAATTTCCGATTCGTCTTTTGTTGACAGAGAGGACGAAAGGAAGCGATTATCAGCCAATAGTGAATCCGCAATTAACACGGTACTGATTTCGCCACGTAGATGGGGGAAAACCTCACTTATAGCACAGGTAGCCAGGGAGAATAGAAACGAAAAAACAGTATTCTGTTTTCTGGACTTATTCAACATTAGGACAGAAGAGGAGTTTTATCAAAAACTTGCAGCTCAATTAATTAAATCAACTTCTACTAAATGGGAGGAATGGGTTGAAACAGGGCGAAAATTTATTAAAAACCTGGTTCCCCGTTTTAGTATTGGAGATGATCCATTACATGATTTTAGTATTTCACTTGATATTGTAGCGTTAAAGCAGTCAGCAGAAGAAATTCTTGACTTATCCGAAAAGATCGCCAACGAAAAAGGCATCAGGCTTGTAGTGTGTATTGATGAATTTCAGAATATCTCATTTTTCGATCAGCCGTTAGCATTTCAAAAACAGCTGAGGTCATACTGGCAGCATCATCAGCAAGTCTGTTACATAATCTACGGCAGTAAGAAGCATATGATGGCCGAACTGTTTCAGAGCCCTAAAATGCCTTTTTACAGATTCGGGGATTTGATGATGTTACAAAAAATTGAGAAAGAATATTGGATACCATTTATTATTAAAGGGTTTAAAGATACAGGGAAAGAAATAAAAGCTGAGGTTGCTGCTGTAATACCTGAAATGATGGAAAATCATCCTTATTACGTTCAGTTTCTTTCCTATCAATGTTGGAATCTGACAGATTCTGAATGTACTTTCCAAACAATTGAACAAGCTTGTGCCGAGCTGCTGAATCAGCAAACTATCCTATATCAGCGCGAAGTTGATAATCTGACTAATTTTCAGTTAAATTATCTCAAAGCAATTGCGAATGGTGAAAAACAAATGAATGCAGCTGCAGTTGTAAAAAAGTACAATTTAGGAACACCCGGGAATATTAAAAAAATGAAGGTTACTCTCGAGAACAAAGAAATAATTGATGTTACCGGTAAAACAATTGAAATCAGCGATCCTCTATTCAGATTGTGGATCCGGAAATACTTCTTATAGCACTTTATTCCTTGAGATTGATTTCCGCGCCTCTTCCCGGGCTCAGCCAATCAATTGTTTTGTTAACTTTGCACCTCAAATACTGATTTTATGAGTTTTGTTGACGAACTGCGCTGGCGCGGAATGATACACGATGTAATGCCTGGCACAGCTGAGCAGCTTGATAAAGAATTAACCACTGCCTATGTTGGAATTGATCCAACTGCCGATTCACTTCATATTGGCCACCTGGTTTCCATTATGATGTTGAAGCATTTGCAGCTAGCAGGGCATAAACCGCTGGCTTTGGTAGGCGGAGCAACCGGTATGATCGGAGATCCTTCGGGGAAAAGCGAAGAGCGCAACCTGCTGAGCGAAGAATTGCTTCGTCATAACCAGGAATGCATTAAAGTACAATTGTTGAAATTTCTTGATTTTGACATTTCAAAACCCAACCATGCCGAAATTGTAAACAATTACGACTGGATGAAGGAATTCACATTCCTTGGATTTCTCCGCGAAGTAGGCAAGCATATTACCGTTAATTATATGATGTCGAAGGATTCGGTGAAGAAACGCCTCGAAACCGGTATTTCCTTTACTGAATTCACCTATCAGCTTGTTCAGGGTTACGATTTCCTGGAATTATACAATACCAAGAACTGCAAGCTCCAGATGGGAGGCAGCGATCAGTGGGGAAATATTACCACAGGCACCGAACTGATACGCCGCAAAACAGGCGGAGAAGCTTTTGCGTTAACCTGTCCTTTGATTACCAAAGCCGATGGTGGCAAGTTTGGGAAAACCGAAAAAGGCAATATCTGGCTCGATCCCGAAAAGACTTCGCCGTATGCTTTTTACCAGTTCTGGTTGAATTGCAGCGACGAGGACTCAAAGAAATATATCCGCATTTTCACTCTTTTCAGCCAGCTGGAGATAGCTGCGTTGGAATTGGAGCATGAGCAGGCGCCGCACCTTCGCGCATTACAAAAAGCCCTTGCACGCGATCTCACCCTTCGCGTCCACGGTGAAGCTGAATATGAGCAGGCTGTACAAGCCTCGGAAATACTGTTTGGAAAAGGAACTACAGAAACCCTTCGTCAGCTCGACGAAAAAACCTTGCTTGGTGTTTTCGAAGGTGTTCCTCAAAGCGAAATCAGTCGTGTTGACCTGGAAGCTGGTATTGGGATGGTGGATTTCCTTTCGGAGAAAACCGGAATTTTTCCATCCAAAGGAGAAGCCCGCCGTATGTTGAAAGATGGCGGAGTGCAGGTTAACAAGGAAAAGGCTCTCGAAGAATCAATAGTTAATTCAGCATATTTGCTCAATAACAGGTATATACTTGCTCAAAAAGGGAAGAAAAATTATTTCCTGGTGAAAGTTGTCTAGTTGTTAATATAAAGCAAATAGAATAAAATAATTATTTTTCAGGGCGCAACCTCAGGTTGCGCCCTGATTTTTTATTACATAGCCACAGATTGGGGAAAACTAATTGATAAGCCGGTACATCAGATTTAAATATTTCTCATATCTTAGCTGTGAAACATTGCTGAAACTCATTTTCTTATCTTTGTTATTCATCGTCTACAAAATGATTGAAGTCATTCCATTACGAGGTAATAACAACAGTTCCCCAATGTGTCTGTTGTAACTCAGAAATGAGAATATTTATAATATCTAAATAGGACTTGTGAAACGCGAAGTTTTAATTCAGGAGATTTTTAAGCAATCAGAAACTATCTGGGATATTATAGTTATTGGCGGAGGCGCAACAGGCCTTGGAATTGCGTTAGATGGTGCAACACGCGGCTTTAAAACACTTTTACTGGAGCAATCCGATTTTGCAAAAGGCACGTCCTCCCGAAGCACAAAACTGGTTCATGGAGGAGTACGCTATATGGCACAGGGTGATTTGTTCCTAGTTATGGAAGCCTTGCACGAACGTGGCTTGATGATCAAAAACGCGCCTCATCTTACCTCTAACCAGGAATTCGTAGTTCCGGTTTACAACTTGTTTGATGTGGTTAAATATACGGTTGGCCTGAAATTTTATGACCTTCTGGCAGGCCGGCTAAGCCTTGGGAAATCTCATTTCCTGAATTGTGCAAATACTTTGGCCCGTTTGCCCCAGCTAAAACCTGAAGGATTAAAAGGAGGAATTGTTTATCACGACGGTCAGTTTGATGATTCCCGTATGACGATTGCCCTGGCTCAAGTCTGTGTCGATTCCGGAGGTACTGTACTGAATTACGTCAAAGTTACCGGCTTGCCGAAGAATGAAAAAGGTAAAATCGTCGGAGTAAAAGCAATGGATATGATTTCCGGTGATGAAATAAACATCAAAGCTAAACTTGTAATAAATGCTACCGGTGTTTTTGCCGATGCTATCAACAGGCTCGACAATCCCAACGCAAAGCACACCATGAAACCCAGCCAGGGAGTTCATATTGTTCTCGATAAATCGTTTCTTCCCGGCAACTCGGCAATAATGATTCCCAAAACCGATGACGGAAGGGTGCTTTTTGCCATTCCATGGCATGATGAAGTGGTTGTTGGCACAACGGATACTCCTGTGGATACAATCAGCCTGGAGCCGGTTGCACTCGAAAAAGAGATCAGTTTCATTCTTCACACTGCCGAACAATACCTGGTAAGAGCGCCTAAACGTGAGGATATTCTAAGCGTTTTTGCAGGTTTGCGCCCTTTGGCTGCTAACCCGGATAATCCGCATTCAACGAAAGAGGTTTCACGCAGGCATAAAATCACGCTTTCGCCCGCAGGACTTCTTACAATTGTTGGGGGAAAATGGACCACGTACCGAAGGATGGCTGAAGAAACGATCAACAAAGCAATTTCAGCCGGTTTCCTCGAAAAGAGAAAGTGTGTTACTTCAAATCATACTCTTACAGCTAAAACCGGAAATCCTGCTGACCGTTTGCGTATTTATGGAGACCGGTCATTTGAAATTGAAGCCATGATACATAAAGATCCTGAACTCGGCATCCCTATTGACCTGAGCCTTCCATACACAAAGGCTGAGATCATGTGGATTTGCAGAAATGAAATGCCGTTAAATATTGAAGACATTTTGGCAAGACGAACGCGAGCTCTATTTCTTAATGCAAAGGCAAGTTCAGAAATGGCTCCTGAAATTGCTGCATTAATGGCTAAAGAGTTGGGCTTTGATTTGCAATGGCAGAAGAACCAGGTAGAATCATACAATCAATTGGTTAAAAACTATATCTAAAGATTTTACATTCAACTAATAATCAGGACGAAATGGAAGAATTTATCTTATCCTTCGACCAGGGAACAACAAGTTCCAGGGCAATTGTGTTCGACAGGAATGGCTTGCCGGTGGCCGCATCGCAGAAAGAATTTACCCAGTTTTACCCGAAACCGGGCTGGGTTGAGCATGATGCAGAAGAAATCTGGTCGACCCAGGTTGGTGTCGCTCATGAGGCAATCACAAAAGCTGGTATAGAAAGCGCCAATATTGCTGCCATTGGTATCACCAATCAGCGTGAGACAACGGTAGTATGGAACAGGAATACCGGCAAACCCATTTACAATGCTATTGTGTGGCAGGACAGGCGTACAGCCGATTTTTGCGACCAGTTAAAGAATGAAGGGAAAAGTCGTTTGATACTCGAAAAGACTGGTCTTATTATCGATGCATATTTTTCAGCAACCAAAATCAGGTGGATTCTTGATAATGTGAAGGGTGCCCGTAAACAGGCCGAAGATGGACAGCTTACTTTCGGTACTATTGATTCATGGCTGGTATGGAACCTCACCCGCGGAGGTTTGCATATAACCGATGTTTCGAATGCTTCCAGAACAATGCTATTCAACATTCATACGCTTCAATGGGATCAAGAATTACTGAATATCTTTAGTATTCCGGCAAGTATGCTTCCTGAAGTCCGTTCATCCAGCGAAGTCTACGGCAAAAGTGTAGGACAGTTTGCAACAGAAATTCCAATTGCAGGAATTGCCGGTGACCAGCAGGCCGCTTTGTTCGGGCAAATGTGCATCGAGCCGGGAATGGTAAAAAACACTTATGGAACCGGTTGTTTTATGGTAATGAATATTGGCACCAAGCCGATAGAATCAAAAAATCAGCTTCTGACTACCATTGCCTGGAAAATAGGCGACGAAACTCAGTACGCTCTTGAAGGAAGTATTTTTATCGCCGGAGCCGTAGTTCAGTGGCTGCGCGACGGTCTTGGAGTTATCAACAAGTCGGAGGAAGTGGAACAATTAGCTACAAGTGTTAAGGATAGTGACGGTGTATACTTCGTTCCGGCATTTGCAGGTTTGGGAGCACCACACTGGAACCAGCACGCGCGCGGAACCATGGTTGGTATTACACGTGGTTCAACTGCAGCACATATTGCCCGTGCCGCAATTGACAGCATTGCATTCCAGACGTTGGAAGTGCTGCAAGCCATGCAAAACGATTCCGGGATTGATATCCGTGAATTGCGTGTTGACGGAGGAGCAACGGTTAACAACCAGTTGATGCAATTCCAGTCCGATTTGCTCCAGACAAAAGTTGTACGTCCTAAAATTACCGAAACTACCGCTCTCGGAGCCGCTTACCTGGCCGGTTTGGCTGTAAAATACTGGAGCGATATCAATGAGATCAAACATCAGTGGCAGATAGATCGTACGTTCTCACCCCAGATAAAACCGGAAGAGACAGTCTCACTTGTTAAGGGCTGGCATAGGGCTGTAAAAGCTGCTAAGGCCTGGGCTGATGATTCGGAATAGTTGCAGGTTTGAAAGTCCTGCGGTGTATTTAATTTTTTGGTTCTTCCGGCTGGAAGACCGTAGCCGGGAGTCCGAAGACTCAGATGCACTAAATTGAATGATTTTAATCTGAAGACTGGTGTTGCGAAGAAATAATTTTATCCGATAAAACTTCCGACTTCCGACTTCCGACTCCGGTCTTCCGACCCTAATAGGAGCAATATTTATATCCCTGCACTCCACGTTGAAACATTTACTAACCAGATAATTAAGAAAACATGAACACTTTTTTTGCTGAATTTTTCGGGACAGCTATCATAATTGTGTTTGGCGGAGGTGTGGTTGCCAACGTAATTCTCAATAAAACCAAAGGAAACAACAGCGGCTGGATCGTAATAACCTTTGGATGGGCGGTCGGAGTTTTTACGGGTGTATTTATATCCGCTCCCTATAGTGGGGCGCATTTGAATCCTGCTGTTACTTTGGCGCTTTCCTGGTTTGGGTATCCTATAAAAAGCATTTTGACGCAACAGAAGATGGTGATGTGAAACTGGCAGTTTTCTGTACAGCTCCGAATATCCGGCACTATTGGTATAATATTTTAACTGAAATCATAGGAACTTTTGTTCTTATACTGGCTGTTCTTTATATGGCTGCACCGGGTATTGGCCTGGGCGCTTTGAATGCTTTACCTGTTGCGCTTGTTGTGCTTGGTCTAGGCTTGTCGCTGGGTGGACCAACCGGTTATGCTATTAATCCGGCCCGTGACCTTGGACCGAGAATCATGCATTTCCTCCTGCCTATCCCACTTAAACGCAACAGCGATTGGAGTTATTCCTGGGTTCCGATATTGGGGCCGTTTGTGGGGGCTGCAGTAGCATCGGTTGTATTTCTGTTGCTGGCGTGAAAAATTTTAAAGGTTCTCCCCTGTTTTCAATAAAACAATCCTGATTATTTCTTGAAATACAACAGTTAATTCAAGTAATAGTATGTTGAAAAGTTAACATTTCTCGTTTTAAAACGAAAATAGTTATAACATATTTCGTTTTCAGCCCTAGATACTGGTTAAATTAAAGTTGCAAAATACCTGTCAATCAACCTGGGCAAGGGCAGTTCTGCAATCAGATCTTTCCTGACAGATATTAAATCGCCAGGTAACTCCGGCTCACCATTTACTTCGATACGGATAAACCTGGCCAGCAACCTGCGATGCGAAAGCTGATGGATATATTCATCGGAAACATGCCTGACTACAAAAGGAAATTCGCCCAACAATCCTGATTTCACGCCGCTCTCCAAAATATCTTTCGGATCTGAAGCCTCCCCGGATTCGATGCATGGAAAATCATACATATTTTTCCAGATATCGTTTCCGGTGCGTTTCCTCATCAGGATAAATTCATCTTTGTCCTTGGTAAAGCTGATCACCAGGTAATTCAGATGACGGATGGTTGGCGTTTTCTTGGGTGTTTTGTGTGGAAAGTTTTCGATCTGGTTTCGTTTCAAAGCTTCACAGGCAAATGCGACAGGACAAGTGTTGCATGCCGGACTTTTTGGTGTACAAACCAAAGCTCCAAGCTCCATAACAGCCTGGTTAAAAGTACCGGGATGATTGGTATCAAGAAGGCTGTTTGCCAGGTCAGTTATCGTTTTTTTGCCTTCATTTGAATCAACTGGAGTGTCGATGGCATATAAACGCGAAATAACACGGGCAACATTTCCATCGAGCACAGCGGTAGGTTCATCAAAACAGATAGAAGCAATGGCGGCGGCAGTATAATCCCCGATTCCTTTAAGTTTCTTTAGTCCGGCTGATGACTGCGGAAAAATTCCGTTGTGTTTTTCAACCACTTCCTTAGCGGTAAAGTGCATATTTCTGGCTCGTGAATAGTAACCAAGTCCTTGCCAGAGTTTCAGGACTTCCTGCTCGTCAGCGGCAGCCAGGCTATGTACATCAGGAAAAGCAGCGAGAAACCGATGGTAATAATCCGTTCCCTGGGCAACCCGGGTTTGTTGCAGAATAACTTCAGAAAGATATATTTTATATGGATTGCGGGTTTCGCGCCAGGGGAGGGAGCGTTTATTTTGGGAGTACCAGTGCAGGAGGGATTCGGTTATTGTCATGATGAGGACAAAAGTACATACCTTAAATCTAAAAAAGATAAATAGAATAAATTTTGCAATTTTATTACCTGGATTGCAAATCCGAAACTCCCGGGATGCGGATTACAAATCCGAATCAGCTTG
>CAIRMR010000165.1 GCA_903879715.1 uncultured Bacteroidales bacterium | reverse complement strand
CGGCAGTTCAGGTTGTGGAAATATGGTAATTTCAGATATGATTACACTTAGATTCTATCCGGCCATTACAGTAAATGCAGGATACGACCAGGTTATTATTAGCGGAACTGCTACAACTCTTAATGGAACAGTATCTGGTGGTTCGGGAGAATTCACCTATGCATGGTCACCGGCGCAATACTTTATCAACATCAATGATTTGAATGCTGCCACTGTACCGTTGAACAATGAATTTGTATTCACACTTACTGCTCTTGACGCATCAAGTGGGTGTTCAGCCAGTGATGAAGTTAAAATAAGTATGGATAATGTTATCCGGCCTATAGCAGTAGATGATTTCACTACAACTGTGAAAAACATTCCTGTAAAAATCACAATACTGGCTAATGACACGGATCCGATTGGACTTGGTCTGAATGTGAGTATAAATGATTATCCGAAGAACGGTACGGTAATACTTAATGATGACGGCACCATTACATATACACCAGCTCAAAATTATGACGGTTATGATACTCTAACCTATACCATCTGTGATAAGGGGGTTCCTTCAAAATGCGCTATTGCTGAAGTTATCATTTTAACACTAACGATTCGCGAGGACATTGAAATTTTTAACCTGGTGACACCTGACAGCGATGGGAAAAATGATTTCTGGCACATTGGCGGTATTGAAGAGTTTCCAGACAACGAAATAACCATATTTAATCGCTGGGGCACCAAAGTCAGGGAGTTCGCTGGCTATAACAACACTGATAAACGTTGGGATGGGACCGATAATAAGAGCGAATACTTGCCAGATGGGGTTTACTTTTATATCATCAAAATAAAAGGATTGAAAAACTTTACGGGATGGGTTTATATACGGGGAAATCACTAAAAGCAGAAAATGTAAATCTCAAAACTAATATCCGGATTTCAGACTTTTAACACAATCACGAATCAGAGTAATCTATAAAATCATGAAAAAGTACTTACTTATGTTGACAATCGGCATCCTGTTCCAGGTGCTGATGAGTTGCCAACCAATTTACAAGGCTCAAAAACAAATGGATAAGTACAATTATGCGGGAGCCATTGTGACATTGAAAAAAGCGGCGGATAGAGAAAAAACGCAAAACGTGGCTCTTCCTCTGCTGGCAGAATGTTACCGTTTGCAGCATGATATTTTAAACGCAAAGGCAACTTATGCACAGGCTGTGGCCGTGCCAGGGGCAAAACCGGATTGCTTTTATCATTACGCACAAGCCCTGCAGGCAACCGGCAATTATATAAAAGCAAGGGAAATGTATCAGAAATATGCCCAGATGAATCCGTCCGATCCGAAAGGCCTTTTATTTGCCGCTCACTGCGACAGTGTATTGGGACCATGGAAAGATAAAAAGTCAGCTTACGAGGTTAAACTCGCCAACAGCATTAACACTACCGAAAGTGATTTCGGACCAGCTTTTTATGATGGGAAACTTGTTTTCGCTTCGGACTTTACAAACAATGCCGGCGAAGGAAAAAAATACGGATGGACAGGTCACGGATACCTCAATATTATGAAATCAGAACCTCGGGTAGCCGGTGATTTCTGGGGCGAAATGGGAAAAACATCAGACCTTGAAAGTAAATTTAACCAGCCATATCATGATGGGCCTGCTTCTTTTAGTCCCGATGGGAATACCATATATTTTACGCGATCCTTCTTTGGTAAGGCCAAAAGGGAAGGAAACTATAAAACTAACCTGCTAAAAATTTATTACGCGACTAAAACCGAGGGCAAATGGGGCGAAATTTCACCTTTCGCCCTAAACAGTAAGGACTTCTCTGTAGGTCATCCTTCTCTTTCAGCTGACGGGCAAACGCTGTACTTTGTCAGTGATATGCCAGGCGGACAAGGGGAAACCGATATCTGGATGTGCAAGCGCGAGGGTGACCAATGGGCACCTGCCATTAACCTGGGGAAAACTGTGAATACTTCCGAAAATGAAATGTTCCCATCCATGCAAGGCGACGGAATACTTTATTTTACAAGCGATGGCCTTCCGGGTTATGGGGCGCTCGATATTTTTAAGACTAAAAACGAAAACGGAGCTTGGACCACACCTGAAAATCTTCATCCTCCTGTTAACAGCTCATTCGATGATTTTGCGATCGCTTTTGCCCCTGGCGATAAAAACGGGTTCTTCTCATCAAACCGTCCTGAAGGCATGGGAAGCGATGATATTTATGCCTTTCGTGTTGCTGAACCTGTGCCTGTTATGCCAACGTATATTACTGGTCTGGTGAGGGATAAAACTACCATGCAACCTTTGGCTGGCGCAACCGTTTTCCTGTACAATCCATCTTCAGGAAACGTAAGGGTTCTCAAAACCGGTGCTGATGGCATGTATAAAGCTGAAGTTAATAAACCGACTGATTTCCTTGTCAAAGCTATGATGCCCGATTATATAGCAGATTGCAGTCCGTTCGCTATAGCCGAAGTTAAACCCGGCACTACAAGTTCGGCTCCACGCGATCTGTTGCTCGAAAAACTTGCGATCAACAAAACATTTACCATAGAAAATATCTATTACGACTTCGACAAATACAACATTCGTAATGATGCAAGAACTGAACTCGATAAACTGGTACAAATTATGAACGAAAATCCTGTTAATGTAGAGCTTGGTTCGCATACCGACAGCCGGGGATCAACCGCGTATAATGATAAACTATCGCAAAGAAGAGCTGAGTCTGCCGTTAAATACATTATAAGTTCGAATATAGACAAAACCCGGATCATAGCCAAGGGTTATGGGGAACAGCAACTTGTAAACAAATGCGCCGATGGTGTTATTTGTTCGCCCGCTGAACACCAGGCGAACCGCCGAACCGAATTTAAAGTTACAGGCTTAACTATTTCTGTTAGTGTTCCTGATCAGTTCGATCCATCAATATATTCCGAAGGACAGGATTTGTATGCTAAAATGTTGCCGGTGGATTTCTTTGGTAATTGCAAGTAGGCTCCCAGTATTAGTTTATTTATCAAATGTAGAAAAAGCCATTTCCGAATGGCTTTTTCTGTTTTAACTCAAGTAGCAATAAATATTGAAATAACTGTATGCTTTTCTCTCTGGTTATCAATAAAGATACTAACAGTAAATTTCAGTTAAACCATAACCCTTCTATTATTAGGCTTTACACGAAACACAATGCTTGTCAGCAGGAGCTAAATTCGTTCCACTTATAAAATTAATTCCCTAATTGGGACATAAAATAATGCCGATTTCCATGGACATTTTGCATATCATTGATTATATGACTTTTATGTGTTTTGGCATGATGTTTTCAATAGTCTGTCCTATAGAAGCAGATGAATTTGCTTTTAGAATTAAAGCAAACATCAAGTTTCTCGTATAACACTAATTACCAACATAGTATGACTTTTACCTCTACATATAACACTCAAAATTGCTTGTTTTACTCGGTGGCGATTCCAATTACACTATCCAATCCAGGACACAAGATCGAAGATTGCATTAATATTATTATAACTAAGTACCGACCAACACTATTTATTTTTGATTTACAAGGTTTAATTGACCATTTATCTCACCAAAACCCTTTCAAAAAGCAAAAATAATGATTTGGTTCATCAGCTAATTGTATGGATCAGCAAGGCAAAGAATTTAGTTACTTATAATTACTTGTAATAAAACAACAAATTTGAATCCATGAAAAAACTACTCACCGCCCTTCTGTTACTAATGACAACTTCATTTTTGTTTGCGCAACAGGATGCCCTATTCAGCCAGTATATGTTCAACAAGTTGGCTGTTAATCCGGGTTATGCCGGTAGTCGCGAGCTTCTATCAGCGGATATGATTTATCGCCACCAATGGGTTAACATTGAAGGAGCACCCAAAACAGTAAGTTTTGCATTACACTCACCTTTGAATAACCCTCATATTGCATTAGGATTCAACCTGTCGAATGATAAGATCGGCCCTTTGTCAAATACAAGTGCCATGGCAACTTTTGCTTATCGCATTCTATTCCCTAAAAGTAAGCTTTCATTTGGACTTCAAGCCGGAGTTAAAAGCAGTGATGTTTTATGGAGTAAATTTAATGTCAAAGATGCAGGTGAATCATTTATAGAAATGGGTAACCAGGTAGAGAAAAAAGTAATACCTGATGCTAATTTTGGAATTTATTATTACTCTGACAGATTTTATGCCGGAGTATCAGCACGTCAGCTTCTTCAGAACCAATCACTTTTATCAACAGATCAAGTAGGGAATACCCAGTTTTCGAAACTGGCAACCCACTTCTTTGCAATGACAGGAGCAGCTTTTCCACTTAATGATAATGTGGTTTTCCGTCCGTCACTTTTAGCGAAGTTCGTTAATAATGCGCCTCCACAACTCGATTTGAATGCAAGTTTTTTATTTGCCAACACCTTATGGGTAGGAGCTTCATACCGTACAGAGAAAGCTATCGCACTAATTACAGAAGTTAATATAGCCCAGAATCTCCGTATAGGTTATTCATACGATATATGGATGAATGAGTTGCAGTCCTTTAATAATGGTTCCCATGAAATACGTATCAGTTTTGACTTCAATGTAGGTAAACGTATACTTACACCAAGATACTTCTAAAACATAAAAACATCAGCCAGATCAAAAGCGATATCAAACCAAAACCACAATTTAATCTATCCGTTGCCGGAACTTTAAATTAAATCATTAAAGTCTAAATTTATCTAAGTTGTTCAGCCGTTCCCGAAAGGGAATGGCTTTTTTTATTATTGCGGGGATCTTCCTCTGGTCCTGGAGTTTAGTTTTTCTCAATCCGTTTTTTAGTTTCATTTTTATATTGAAATATTTCAATGAATTGCTATCCTTGAAGCATATAATACTCTTTAAATATCTTTAGCTGAACTATAATTAGATAAAATCAAGATATTTTCATTTTATTGAGCAGAAATTAATGTAAATAAATATTACTATTTATTAAAAAGTCAATTAACCTTTTAGAATTATAATGCCGGAAATAGCTGCATACACTGGGGAAGAGTAAAAAAATCTATACTTTAACCAGGCGTGTCAGCTAATTTTAGCATAAAACACTAAATATCAAAACAGTATGGCAACAAATGAATTGAACGATATCTTATTTCATCAAATTGAATTTCCATGTGATTTTTATCGGCCAGAACAGAAGGCTGATTTTTTGTGCTAGAATTATACTTCCGCATTTTTCTCCATCTGTTACTTATTATAAGGAGAATTATAAAAATAGTGGCTTTGCAGAATAAAATTTTCATCAAATCAATAAGGATAGAATCATTCCTTGAATAATAGTCTGATTACATTTTTGAACTTTTACATTACAACATTGAATATTGCCTGCGCAACATATAAAAAAAATTACAATGAGAAAACCCGTAATTCTTAATCTTGTACTTTTAGCTGTTCTATTTTCTTTTGCGTTCACTTCTTTAGGGCAGACCAGTAACAATACTAAAACGTTGCTGAATAAAAGGTATTTGCCTGTTAAAAGTGGAACTGTAAAAGCAAATAAAGCGCCGGCTCAATCGATTTCGGTTAATGAAGATCCTGCTTTCAATGCCATGACACCTTTGCAACTGGTGCAGCAGGCATTTATTACAGGATGTCTTCAGGCAAATAATGTAAAGTTTGGTTATTACAAGAAATCAGGTTCCAACTGGATCTGGACTGATCATACATGGGGAGTAACAGAAAACCGTCAGATGGGCTATTTCAAAAAAGGAAGTTCCACTTTCCCAATCGATGAAGGAATTATTCTTACTACCGGTATAGCATCGTCAGCCATGGGTCCGAATAATACAGAAGGTAAATCCGATCTGATGATAGCGGGTGCAAGTGATCCGGATCTTTCAGTGATATCAGGTCAGGATATGAATGATGCATCAGTATTGGAATTCGATTTTATTCCCGCCGGTAACACGATGGAATTTAAATATACATTTTCGTCAGAAGAATATCAGGAATATATAAATTCGTCATTCAACGATGCTTTTGGGTTTTTCCTCAGTGGTCCCGGAATAACCGGAACGTACCTGAATAATGCGGTTAACATTGCGGTACTTCCAAATGGAGATCCTGTAACTATAAATACTATTCACCCTGCAGGAACCAATATCGCAGGGCAATCATTCGCAGCTCAGAATGAAGAATATTACGAAAACAATCCACCAGGGTCGCCAACATTTCAATTTGACGGTGGAACTGTTGTACTTACTGCCACTTATGCGGTTACTCCATGCCAAACATACCATATCAAATTATGCGTTGCGGATGCCTATGACCAGGAATTTGACGGCGCTGTATTTCTTGCTGCAAAAAGTTTTAATTCGGAAAATGTTGTTTTAACCAATTATGGTAATGCAATAGAAGGTTTGAACAATATTTTTGAAGGTTGTAACGACAATTTCAGAATTGAACGGAGCAATCCGGATCTTTCTCAATCTGTGGATTTGGATTTAGTACTATTGGGGAGTGCAATAAACGGAGTTGACATCCAGGCAACTGGAAATCAACTATTTCCTAACCATATTACGATTCCAGCATATTCATCTTATATAGATATACCTTATTTTGCAGTTGCCGATGGAGTTCCGGATAATGGTGAAACATTCACTATCAAAATAGCCACAAGTTGTCCTTGTGCTGCCAGTGTTGTTTATGTTGAAAAGACACTCAATATTTATGAAAACTTTGCTATAAATTCGATTATAGCTACAGATGCTCTTTGCTATAACCAGAGCAATGGCACAATTACAGTAAATGCAAGTGGTGGCACCGGCAATTTTGAATTTTCAAAAAACAATGGTTTAAACTGGCAAAGATCAAATCTTTTTTTAGGATTATCTACAGGCACATATACAATCTTAGTAAGATATCCTGGAAGTTGCTACGGAACAATATCGGGAACTGCAACAGTAGGAAATCCAACAGCCATTATTGCTGATGCAGGTCCTGCTGTAACTATTTGCAGTGGGCAAAGCTCACAACTAAATGGATTAGGAGGTGCACTATATACATGGTCGCCAGCCACAGGGCTAAGCGCAATAAATATTTCGAACCCGCTTGCAAGTCCAACCACGACTACTATTTATACTTTAACTGCAACTAACGCATCAGGTTTATGCCCTTCAACTTCAAATGTAACTGTTACTGTTAATCCAAGCCCGGTAGCAAACATTTCACAGTTGAATCTGGAAATATGTAAAGGAAACAGCACTACATTAACCGCCAGTGGTGGCAATACTTATTTTTGGAATCCTGGGGGCGCGACAACAGCGGCAATAGTAGTTTCTCCTGTTCTAACTTCAAATTACACAGTTATTGCTTTTGCAGTGAATGGTTGCAGCGATGCAAAAACTGTGGTTGTATCAGTGAATGATTCCCCATATCTGTTTGATGTTACTGGAGGTGGTTCTTTCTGTGCTGGAGGAGCTGGTATTGCAATTGGATTATCCGGTTCGCAGATCGGAGTGAACTATCAATTAAGACTTAACGGTGCAAATACAGGATCAGTCGTTGCGGGAACTGGGTCAGCTTTTTTCTTTGGAAATCAGACGCTTGCAGGAACCTATACCGTTGATGCAACTATGGTCTCAACTTCCTGCAATTTAAGTATGATTGGAAATGCCATAATTACCATCAATCCTATGCCAAATGCACCAATTGCAGGCACAATAACACAACCATCCTGTTCAGTAGCTACCGGCAGTGTGATATTAAACGGTTTACCCACCGGTAACTGGATAATTAATCCGGGAGCAATTGCTGGTTCCGGTGCATCATATACCATTTCAGGCTTAACTACAGGAACATATGCATATACAGTTACAAATGCGACAGGATGTATTTCTTTAGCATCAGCAAACATTGTAATATATACGCAACCAGCAACACCATCAGCACCTGTATTAATTTCAGCTGTTCAACCCACATGCCTGGATGCAACGGGAAATAAAACTTTAGGTGGTTTACCGGCAGGAAACTGGATCATTAATCCGGGAGCCATAGCAGGTACAGGTTCAACTTACACCATAACAAGCTTAATTCCTGGCACATACGTGTATACAGTTACGAATGCAGCTGGATGCACATCTTTACCTTCAGGTTCTTTTATCATTCTCGCACAACCCGTTACACCTTCAGCCCCAACAGTGGGAACCATAACTCAACCAACTTGCGTAGTTGCGACAGGAAGTGTCGTATTAAACAATTTACCTGCAGGAAACTGGACTATCAATCCGGGAGCAATAACAGGGAGTGGAACAAGTACAACAATTTCAGGTTTAACTCCCGGAACATATGCTTTTATTGTTACAAATGCATCAGGATGTATTTCTCCCGCGTCTTCAAATATTGTTTTTACATCTTCTATTCCATCAACACCTGTTACAGGTTCAGTAACACAACCAACTTGCTCTGTCGCAACCGGAAGTATAGATTTAAATAGCTTACCGTCAGGAAACTGGACAATTAACCCGGGAGCAATAGCCGGAACCGGACTTAGTTATACCATATCAGGATTAAGTGCGGGAACATATAGCTATACGGTTACAAATGCTTCGGGATGTGTTTCATCTCCATCGTCAAATAGTGTTATAAATTCACAGCCTTTAACACCGGCAGCGCCAACACCGGGGGTAATTACACAACCTTCCTGTGCTGTTGCAACAGGGAGTGTAGTATTAAACCATCTTCCGGCCGGAAACTGGACTATCAATCCAGGAGCAATAGCAGGGACAGGAGCAAGTATTACAATCTCAGGAATTGCTGCCGGCACATATACCTATTCAGTTACAAACGCATCAGGTTGTACCTCTGTAGCGTCAGCCAATGTCTTTATCAATGCACAGCCAGCTATTCCGTTAGTTCCATCAGTAGGTACAATTACAGAACCAATTTGTTCAATTCCGACTGGCAGCGTGGTTTTAAACGGTTTACCATCAGGAAGCTGGACTCTGAATCCCGGAGCAATAGCAGGAAACACGACAAGTGCAACTATATCCGGCTTAGTTGCTGGAACCTATACATACACTGTTACTCAAGGATGCACATCAGCATCTACCGCAAATATTGTAATAAACGCACAACCGGCAACTCCGTCCGCTCCTGCAGTTGGTATAATTTCTCAACCGAATTGTTTGGTTGCAACCGGGAGTGTAATCTTAAACGGATTACCTACAGGGAGCTGGACTATTAACCCCGGAGCCATTTCGGGAGCAGGTACAAGCTATACTGTTCCAGGATTAAATTCGGGAACATACGCATTTACGATTACAAATGCATCAGGATGTAGTTCCTTGGCATCAGCAAGTATTACTATTAACCCGCAACCAATTTTACCATCAATTGTAATAATTGGTACTGTTACACAACCAACTTGTATTGTTGCAACCGGAAGTGTTACATTAAGTGGCTTACCTGCCGGTAACTGGGTTATAAATCCGGGAGCCCTTGCCGGTATAGGTGCAGGCTCTACTATATCAGGCATTGCTCCGGGAACATATACGTATACTGTTACAAATACTGTAGGATGTAAATCTGCAGCTTCGGTTAATGTAGTTATCAACACTCAACCCATTACACCCTCAGCACCAACAGTGGGGACTATAACACAGCCTACCTGTACAGTGGGCAGTGGAAGCGTGGTATTAAATGGTTTACCAGCCGGTAACTGGACTCTCAATCCCGGAGCAATAGCCGGGACAGGGACAAGTAAAACTATAACAGGATTAACAACCGGAACATACAATTATACAGTTACAAATGCAGCCGGATGTGCATCACCGGCATCATCTGCTGTTGTAATAAATGTTAATCCTGCTGTACCTTCAGCGCCAGCAATTAATTCAATTTCACAGCCAAGCTGTGCTGTTGCTACCGGAAGTGTGATTTTAGGTGGACTACCTTCGGGAAACTGGATTGTTAATCCGGGAGCCATCGCTGGCTCTGGCAGCACATTGGCTTTAAGTAACTTAATAGCAGGGACATATAATTATACAGTCACGAATTCAGTTGGATGTATTTCATTGCCCTCGGCAGACATTGTGATAATTGCAAATCCTGGTACTCCGCCAGCTCCGACAATTGGCAGTATAACTCAACCATCATGTTCAGTAGCAACAGGAAGCGTATTTTTAACTGGTTTACCAGCCGGAAGCTGGACTATTAATCCAGGTGCCATTTCAGGTTCAGGCACAACAACCACTATTTCGGGATTAGCTACCGGAATATACACCTTCACTGTTAGCAATGGAGCAGGTTGTATTTCGTTACCTTCAGGGAGCATTGTTATCGGTACTCAACCCATAACTCCATCAGCACCAATAGTAGGAACTGTTACACAACCTACCTGTACAGTATCCACTGGTAGTGTAGTTTTAACAGGCTTGCCTGCAGGTAACTGGATAGTCAATCCGGGAGCAATTGCTGGTACTGGCGCAGGTATAACGGTATCCGGAATAGCTCCGGGAACATATGGTTTTATAGTAACAAATTCAGTTGGATGCACTTCTGTTGCATCAGCTAGTGTTGTAATTATAGCTGCAACACCTTCGACGCCAATAGTAGGCGCAATTACCCAACCAACCTGCTCTGTAGCAACCGGAAGTGTAGTGTTAAGTGGTTTACCATCGGGAAACTGGACTATTAACCCGGGAGCGATAGCAGGAACCGGCTTAAGCACAACCATATCCGGCTTATCATCCGGAACTTTCAATTTTACGATTACCCAGGGATGTACATCTTTGGCATCGGCCAATGTGGTTATTAATACTCAACCTGTAACCCCTTCGATACCAATTGTTGGAGCCATTACCCAACCTACATGCGCCGTTTCAACAGGAAGCGTAGTTTTAAGCGGTCTTCCTTCAGGGAACTGGACCATAAATCCCGGAGCCATTATTGGAACCGGGAGTAGTAAAACTGTAACCGGTTTGGCTGCCGGAACCTATAATTTCACAGTTACCAACGCTGTAGGATGTACTTCGGTAGCTTCAGCCAATGTATCAATAAACACCCAACCGATAACACCATCAGCACCAATGGTTAGCACAATCACACAACCGACCTGCTTCGTTGCAACAGGAAGTGTTGAATTAAGTGGATTGCCAACTGGAAACTGGACAATAAATCCAAGTGCTATAGTTGGTACAGGAGCTACTACAACAATTGCAGGCTTGCTGCCAGGAACATACACATATACTGTTACAAATTCGGTAGGATGTACTTCGGTTAGTTCAGCAAATATTGTTATCATAGCAAATCCAGGAACACCATCAATACCGGTAATCGGGACAATTGCCCAACCTACATGTTCAGTAGCAGGAGGAATCATAGATTTAAGCGGTTTACCAGCAGGAAACTGGACTATTAATCCGGGAAACATAACGGGTTCAGGCATCAGTACAACTTTAACCGGTATCCATACAGGTACCTATAATTATACGGTTACAAACGCTTCAGGATGTATATCTTTACCAACCGCTAATATTGTAATCAATACTCAACCGGCAACTCCAGCAGTGCCAACCGCAGGTACAATTACACAACCTACCTGCACAGTTGCAACCGGAAGTGTACTTTTAACAGGTTTACCGTCAGGAAACTGGACTATTAACCCCGGAGCAATTGCAGGTTCAGGTCTGAGCAGCACCATTTCAGGATTAATTGCAGGTACTTATACTTTTACCGTTACTAATTCGGTTGGCTGTACTTCGGTAGCAACAGCAAATGTCGTTATCAATACACAACCCGCTTCTCCAACGTCACCAACAATAGGAATAATAACGCAAACTACCTGCGCCATTTCTACAGGAAGGTTGAACTAAGTAGCTTACCGACAGGAAACTGGACCATTAATCCGGGAGCCATAGCAGGAACCGGGTCAAGTATAACTATATCCGGACTAGCTGCCGGAACGCGAACTTTTACAGTTACTAATTCAGTTGGATGCACTTCTGCAGCATCTTCAAATGTTGTAATCAATACTCAACCATCAACACCATCGGCACCATTAGTTGGTACAATTACTCATCCTACGTGCACAACGGCAACCGGTAGCGTAAGATTAAGCGGCCTGCCTGTCGGTGCCTGGACACTCAATCCCGGCGCTATTGCCGGATCAGGAACAAGTTTTATCGTTTCAGGTTTGGTTACAGGAATATACAATTATGCAATCACCAATGCCGCAGGATGTACTTCGGTAGCATCAGCTGATATAATTGTCAATGCCCAACCATTGACACCAACAGCACCAATTCCAGGGTTGATAATACAGCCTACCTGCACAATTGCTACAGGAAGTGTAGTATTAAGTGGTTTGCCTTTAGGAAATTGGACCATAAATCCGGGAGCTATTGCAGGCACCGGAGTGAGTAACACAGTAACAGGTATAACTTCAGGAACAAAAACATTTACTGTGACTAATGCTTCCGGATGTATTTCAGCAGCATCAGCAAACTTAATTATTAATGCACAACCAGTAACACCTCCGGCTCCAACGGTAAGTTCAATCACACAACCTAGCTGTTCAGTTTCAACAGGAAGTGTAACCTTGAGTGGTTTGCCAGCCGGAAACTGGACGTTAAACCCAGGATCTATATCCGGGAATACTATCAACACAACTATATCCGGTTTGTTTTCAGGAACATACAATTATTCAGTTACAAATTCGGTTGGATGTACTTCTGCCCTGTCCGCGAATATTGTAATCAATACTCAGCCTCTTACACCAACAGCACCTGCCGTAGGTACCATAATACACCCCAACTGTCTATCTGCAACCGGTAGCGTGCTATTAAGCGGTTTACCTGCAGGGAACTGGACTATTAATCCAGGAGGCATAACAGGAACCGGAGCAACAACAACCCTTTCAGGTTTGGCAACAGGAACATATTCCTTTTCTGTGACAAATGCGTCAGGCTGCACTTCGGGATTGTCGGATAATATTGTAATAAATGCGCAACCTACAATTCCATCAGCACCAACCATTGGTACAATAACACAACCTAACTGTTCATTTGCAACAGGAAGTGTAATTTTAAACGGACTGCCATCCGGAAACTGGACTGTTAATCCTGGTGGAATTACTGGAACCGGGCCGAGTACAACACTATCAGGAATAGCAGCAGGTTCCTATACTTACAACGTCACAAATTCGGTTGGTTGTAACTCACCAGTATCTGCTAATGTAGTCATAAATTCCCAACCGTCAACACCAACCCCACCAACAATTGGTATAATTACTCAACCAAACTGCGGGCTTGCAACAGGAAGTATTGTATTAAACGGATTACCTTCCGGAAACTGGACTATTAATCCGGGAGCAATTACGGGATCGGGGCCGAGTAAAACAATTTCCGGATTAGGATCCGATAATTATAGCTATACAGTTACAAATACAGCGGGGTGTATTTCTTTAACTTCTGCTCATGTTGTCATCAATACACAACCTGTAACACCGTCAGCACCAGCCTTAGGTACAATTACTCAACCAAATTGCTCTACAGCTACAGGTAGTGTTGTTTTAGAAGGATTACCTTCAGTAAACTGGACACTTGAACCGGGATCAATTTCAGGCACAGGTACAAATACGACGATATCTGGTTTATTTACAGGTACGTATAATTATTCAGTTACAAATTCAGCAGGTTGTACTTCTGTAATATCTGCAGATATTGTCATAAATTCACAACCCTCAACCCCTACGGCCCCTGTTATAGGAACGGTAACTCAACCCGATTGTGGGATTGCAACCGGAAATGTTGATTTAACCGGTTTACCGGCAGGAACCTGGACTATCGAACCCGGAACTATTACCGGTACAGGCTCAATTACAACTCTATCAAATTTAGCATCAGGAACATACAACTTTACGGTCACAAATGCAGCAGGTTGTATTTCAGCCGCTTCAGCAAATGTTGTGATAAATACGCAACCCCAAATACCATCAACTCCTCTTTTAGGTGTAATTACACAGCCTACATGCTTAGTTGCCACCGGGAGTGTGGTATTAACAGGATTACCTCCCAGAAACTGGACTATCAACCCAGGAGGAATATCAGGGAATACAAGTAGTGTTATAATAAACGGTTTGGCTCCCGGAACATATGCTTTTACAGTTACAAAAGTAGGCGGATGTTCATCCCTGGGATCAGAAAATGTAGTTATAAATACTCAACCTGCTTCACCACCCGCACCTACGGTAAGTACAATTCTGCAACCAACCTGCTACGGCTCAACCGGAACAATTAATATTTCAGCACCAATGGGTATAGGGATGACCTATAGTATTGATGGTTCTACTTATGCTAATACTACCGGAATATTTACCTTACTTGCATCGGGAACATACTCAGTTACTGCTAAAAACTCTATCGGTTGTAATTCTGCAGGGACAAATGTAACTATCAATTCAGCTCCGGCTGATCTGATTTTTTCACTTCCTCTGATTACTAATGTTAGTTGCAGCGGAGGGAACAACGGTAGTATGAAAATCAGTGCTTCAGGTGGAACAGGTAGTATTTCATATACTATCAGTCCAAATATCGGAACTCAATCGCCTGCAGGTACATTCACTAACCTGATTGCTCAATCCTACACAATTAATGCGACCGATGGAAATAGGTGCAATAAATCAATTGCTGGAAATGTTGGAACAACAACTGATATTACATTACCAACTATCACCTGCCCTGCCGATGTTACGGCAACCACCAATACCGGATGTACAGCAACCGGCGTGGCTCTCGGAACTCCGGTGACTTCGGATAATTGCGGTGTGGCTTTGGTAACAAACAATGCGCCTGCTGCTTTCCCGATCGGAGCAACTACAGTTACCTGGACAGTAACCGATAACAGTGGAAATAAAGCTACCTGTGATCAGGCAGTAACCGTTTCGGATAACATTATTCCAACTATCACCTGCCCTGCCGATGTAACAGCAACAACGAATACCGGATGTACAGCAACCGGCGTAGCTCTCGGAACTCCGGTGACTTCGGATAATTGCGGTGT
>CAIRMR010000164.1 GCA_903879715.1 uncultured Bacteroidales bacterium | reverse complement strand
TCAGCCAATTTTGACTCACAGGCGAATGATTATTGCTGGCGAGTTCCATCTGACCCGTAAAAAATACCTGCGAAGCAAGCATTAATACCGCTGAAAATAAGCAATGAATTAATAAATAATAACACATGAAACGAGCCATGCCAATAAATTGTCACACAGAGGGATGATTATTGATGGCGAGTTCCATCTGACCCGTAAAAATTAAAAAATAAACACATGAAACGAACATGACAAAATCAACCAATTTTGACTCACAGGCGGATGATATTATTTTGTCATGGAGTTACATGTGACCCGTTAAAAATACCTGCGAAGCAAGCATTAATACCGCTGAAAATAAGCAATGAATTAATAAATAATAACACATGAAATGTATACTTATGCAGAAATAATCGAAATACAAATTTATTCTCGTTATTAACTTTGATATCAATATTTTTAACTCTGATAGTCTATATTTAGAATTCACTCTTAAATCACATTATCATGAAAAAAGTAATTGTGGTTATCCTTTGGTTCCTGTTCATTAGTATTTACGTTCAGGCACAACAAACCAATTCTCCTTCACGCGAAACAAACTTTAATGTCTATCATGATGTTTCACCACCTTTAAGGGACATGAAAAGGCTGGAACCCGGACCCATGAACGAACGTTGGGAAAACGAGGAAATTCCCAATAATCCGTTTTACGTGGACTGGGATGAGCAGAATAGGCCTCTAGGTAAAATACATGCACAGGACACCGTAGTCCAGACCCAAATGGGGTCGCTATACGCTATCAATACAATTCGGAATTTCGAAGGGCTTTCGAATGTCAATTCAGTATATCCGGCTGATCCAAATGGAGATATCGGCCTTAATTATTATATACAGGCTATAAATACATCCTTTGCTATTTATTCAAAAGCCGGTGCTTTGATTTACGGCCCGGCAGATATTAAGACCATCTGGCAAGGATTTCCGGGTGCTAATAAAAGTGACGGTGATCCTATTGTTTTATTCGATCACCTGGCCAATCGCTGGCTTATCAGCCAGTTTTCGTTACCTAATTACCCGAATGGCCCTTTCTACGAATTAATTGCTGTATCACAAACGGAGGACCCTTTAGGATCGTGGAACCGGTATTCCTTTAAGTTTAAAAATATGCCTGACTATCCTAAACTGGGTGTATGGCCCGATGGATATTATTTTTCGGCTATTTCATATTCATCCGGGGCATTAGGGCGCATAGGGCCTGTTGCGGTTGTTTTCGAGCGCGATTCGATGCTTACAGGAGGAGCAGCGCGTATGGTTTCATTTCAGAAAGATAAAACTTTAAAACCCATGATAGTTGCCGATCTGGATGGTCCTGCTCCACCTAAAAGCACTCCTGGTTTTTTCCTGATGCACCTGGATGATGCTCAGGGCGCAATCACTGACCAACTGCAACTGTTTCAACTTCATGTGGATTGGGCCGATACAGCAAAAGCCTCTTTCACCGGCCCTCATATTATGAATACTGCCGCCTTTGATATGAAAATGTGCGGCGATAATAACGCTGCCTGCATACGTCAGAAGGGATCAAGCAGTAGGCTTGATGCTCTTACGCAGTATCTGATGTATCGACTGCAATACCGGAATTTTGGAACACATCAATCCATGGTTGTAAACCATACCGTTGATGCTGAAAGCAATGATCATGCTGGAGTCAGGTGGTATGAACTTCGGAAAAGCAATAGTGACTGGACTATTTATCAGCAAGGTACTTATGCTCCTGATTCACTGCACCGCTGGATGGCCAGTGCGGCCATGGATGGAACAGGTAATATCGCCCTGGGATATTCAGTATCAGGTGATTCTTTATTTCCATCTGTTGGAATTACCGGGCGCAAAGCAGGTGACCCTTTGGGGCAGATGACATGCCAGGAAGATTTAATTTTTAAAGGTTTGGGATCAGAAAAGGGGGAATCCCGTTGGGGCGATTACTCATCACTTAGCGTCGATCCATCAGATGATAAAACCTTTTGGTACACTAATATGTATTACCGTGCCACCAGTCAGCTTAACTGGAGTACACGTATAACTGCTTTTACTATTAAAGATCTGCAAGTTAATGTTGGTGAAAGTCTTCCGGCAAAGGGGAAAAGCAATCACCTCAGGAAGATTTTTCCAAATCCTTTATCCCAGTCAACAACCCTTGAATGGTCATTAACCAGGGCAAGTGCAGTAAAAATTCAAATACTTGATTTAAACGGCAAATTAATTGCGACTCTGGTTAATGCAAGCGAGCAGGCCAGCGGTGATCATCATATTGATTTTGATGCATCAGGAATAGCTGCCGGGATTTATATCTGCCAATTTAGCACAGGAAACATAAGTGAAACGAAGAAGTTGGTGGTGGTAAAATAAAAAAAGCAGGAATCGATTTGAGTAAAATTCCAGCTTTGTTTTATAATGATCAACAGATTACTTTATCCCGTAATGCGGCGCCAATATTTTCATAAACCAGGCTGAAGGGAGTATTTTTTTTAGAACCACTGCCAGTTTTTGTTCCGCGGTGGCAATTACATAGCGTTGACATGGGTTCTTAGTTTCAACAATCTTAACAAGTTTTTGGGCCAGAATTTCAGGCAGCCAACCTCCATTCTCATCTTTCTCAATAATAGCCAATGATTTAGCGAATTGCTCTGCATACGGATCGTTGACTGATTTAGCAAGGAAATTTCGCCGGTTAGCTGTATTATTGGTGTGGAAATCACCCGGATTTATCACAACAACTTTAATGTTGAATTGCTTTAATTCCATTCGCAGCGCTTCACTTATCCCTTCGATAGCAAATTTGCTGGCTGAATAAATTCCCTGGAAGGGCAATCCCATTAATCCGCCGATAGAGCTGAAATTTATTATCGTTCCTTCCCGTTTCTGCCGCATTGCCGGTAAAACCTCTTTTAGCATGTATACCAATCCCATAACATTGGTATCCATCTGAAGCCTGATATTTTCGATAGGGCTGGTTTCAATTGCTCCTCCGGTATGCGCTCCGGCATTATTTATCAGAATATCGATACGACCTTCTTTTTGCAGAACAGTGCCAACAGCCTGCTTAATCGATAAATGATCAAGTAGGTCCATCCTTAAAATAGTGACATTCTGAATAGATTCTATTTCCTTCCGGACAGTGCCATAAACAATATGACCTTTAGACGCCAGCAATTCAGCTGTTTTTTTACCAAATCCTGATGATATGCCGGTAATAAATACAACTTTTTGCATAGGGACTTTAAAATACAGATTGAATAAGAACTTATTTTACAACTGTTTCAGCATTGAGTACACCAAGTTTAACAGCTGCTTTTGCAATCTTATCGATTGCAATATCCAACTGTTTAAAAGTGTGAGTAGCCATCAGTGAGAATCGTATAAGACTGTCCTCTTTAGGAACACCCGGTGAAACAACCGGATTTACAAACACTCCGTCTTCCAGGAGAATTTTAGTCATTTTTAAAGTTGAAATATCGTCCCGAATAAATAAAGGAATAATTGGTGATGCTGATTTCCCTGTATCGAATCCCAGGTCTTGGAAGGCTTGCTTCGCATAATAGGTCAGATCCCAGAGGTGTTTTATTCTTTCCGGTTCCGATTCCATTATATCAAGCGCTGCCAGAACAGTGGCAGCCGATGAAGGTGTCATGCTGGCACTAAAAATCAGGGATCGAGAGGTATGCTTCAGGTAATTGATAACTTCTTTGTCGGCAGCAATAAATCCGCCTAAGGAAGCTAAGGATTTCGAAAAAGTTCCCATTGTAAGGTCTACCTTATCGGTGAGCCCAAAATGCGAAGCAGTTCCCGCCCCGTTTTTACCTATAACTCCGATGGAGTGAGCATCGTCAACCATAATAGATGCTTTGTACTTTTCGGCTAGCCTCACAACCTCAGGTAAATTAATAATGTCACCCTCCATGGAGAAAATTCCATCAACAACAATCAACTTGATTTTATCGGGCTCACAAAGTTTTAACTTTGCTTCCAGCGACTTCATGTTATTGTGTTGAAACTTGAATATTTTTGAGAATGAAAGCCGACTACCTTCAATAATGGAAGCATGATCCAATTCATCAAGTATTAAATAATCGTTGCGGCCGGTAAGTGCAGATACAACTCCCAGGTTAACCTGGAAACCGGTACTGTAACAAATGGCTCCATCCTTATTCATTAACCTGGCGAGCCGTTCCTCTAATTCAATATGAATATCGAGTGTGCCATTCAGAAACCTGGATCCGGCACAACCGGTTCCATATTTATCTATGGCCTTTTTTGCAGCTTCCTTAATTTTAGGGTGATTGGTTAGTCCCAGGTAACTGTTAGAGCCAAACATCAGGACTTTTTTTCCGTTTATCAGAACTTCTGTGTCCTGATCCGATTCTATAACCCTGAAATAAGGGTAGATACCTGCTTCCATTGCTTTTTGTGGAGCATTATATTCCGATAGTTTATCTTGCAATATTCCCATTTACTCTTTAAAATTACAATTATTTGACACAAAAGTAATGAAAAAATAATTGAGTATAGGATCGAATTGCAGGAATTTGTTATTTAAATCAAGATAATGTTATATTCTGATATTTCTGATTTGCTGGATTTCCAAAGATTATAAAAAGAAATAGGCAAAATATTTATTTTAAATCAAATCCATCCGTTTGAAAATATGTTTCTAAAAAGAGTATGTCCAAGATTCTGCCTTTCAAAGGAGTTGAGTTTTTCCAGGGTTTATTTTAAATTTCATTCAGCTTTTTAAGTTTCCATCTGCGGTGTGTCCAAAGCCAGTATTCGGGTGCTTTGCGAATGTCCTTTTCCAGGAACCGTAAATGATTTTCGGTGATTTCACCAGCTTGGGTTTTGGAAGCATCTTTACAAATCAATTGGGCATGAAAAATATACGTTCCTCTTTTTACTCTTTCCAGGCTGCCATATATTACAGCCATCTGAAGCTTTTGCGCGATTTTTCCGGAGCCGCTGAGAACTGCTGTTTCCTGGTTAGGAATTTAGACCAGTAGGCACCTTTACGACGTGTTGCCTGATCACTCAGAAAGGCAGTCATATCAGCTCATTCCGGTTTGCTGCCATCCCTTTTAATGTACCTTTCATTGTATGCAATTTGCATCCGGTACCTGTTCGGAGACGCGACATTAAACGATCAAAATAGGGATTCGTTAATGGGTGATAAACTACATAGGCTTGGAAATCAGCCGGGGAAAAAATCGGAAAATATAAAAAGTGCAGCCCAGGGAAGAACTGAAAAAGAATTCATTAAAGGAACAGCCAGATAATATGCCAAAGCAGAGCTTATCTTTTTCATTCAATGTTTCTTTAAATACTATCAAACAGGAAGAGTTCTCCCAATCTCATTGAATTATCTGCAAATAAATATGTTCAACTGATTTATCCCAAATTCAATGGTTGGTGGATTTGGGATAAATATTTTATGCTGTTTTACAGAAATATATATGAATTTCTGTTTCAGTGACTGCCTTCACAAATGCTGAGCAGCCTTTATCTGTGACTTTTTCGATAAGCGGCGTAGGTGTAAATGGAGTTATCAGTTCAAAAATCTGTCCTGTCTGCATGCCCGAAGTTTTAGAAAGTACTTCGGCAAGCGGGTGTTGTCCTGCCTGCAACATCTCACGGGCATCAAGAGTTTCAAGTATAAAAGAATCATTAAACCAGTCAGGTTTAGCATTCAGGTCGTTGTTTGTGCTCATAATTTCGTCGGTTTGATTTTGTCCTGCGGCATTGCGCAGTGAATTAATAATGGTTTCGAGAGGGATATTTCCAACCACGGCTACTTGTTGAAATGTGGCAACTCTGCCTATGGTTCGCCTTAAAACAGGATTTTTCAACTTCTCAAAAGCAGGGGAGAGGCTGATCAGCAATTCCTCAAGTTCCGGGTAGTTATCCAGGAATTCCCCGATCCGGGTTTGTGGAGTTATCTGTGGCTTACTCATTGCTTTTGGGTGTTAGGGGTTAGGCGGTAGGAGTTAGGATTTAGGATTTAGGATTTGGGGTTTTGGGAATTGGAATCAGGATATGGGATTTTTGATTTTTGAATTGTGATTTGTGATTTTTGAATTGTGATTTGGTAGTTGCAACCGATAAACTATTTTCTGTTTTTACACTGAGTGCCACATTGAGCATGCCGAAATGCTTGCCGAAGTGAACTATTAACTATTTTCTATTAACTATTTTCCATTTTCCAATAACCATTAACTGTTTTTACTTCTCGCCATAAGAAAGCAGCCTCTGCTCACCTTCCAACGCACGCAGTTCCGTCAGATCCTGTGAGAATTCAATGGTTCCCAGGTATTTGCCATCTTTGTCGCGCAGCGGGAAATAATTAATATAAATGAATTTCCCACCCATCTGTATCCAGAAAGGAGCGGTTGTTTCTTTGCCACTTTTAAAATCATTCAGAATCTGATCCACAATATGCATGCTGTGAGGCGGATGGCACATGCGTACATCCCGACCCAGTATGGCCCTGTTCCTGTCAAATATCCTATGCTGACCCTGTGTGAAGAATTTCACCTTGTCATCCTTATCTACGAAAGTAACATCAATTGGTAATGTATTCAGCAGAACGGTTAATTCATTTATAGTAAAACTGCCACTTGGAAGGTTGACTTTCCCACCGGCAAATTCGTTATGCAGATCAGTTGACATATTTCCCATAACATCCGGAAACCATTCTTCTGTCGGATCAAAAAGACAATACCCGATTTCGTTGGTTTGCTGCAACACTTCATCCCATTCCTGGTCTGAGAGTTCGTCCATGGCCATTGGAAAAAGAATTTCGTCTTCTTTCATGATCATTTCAGTTATCGATTTTGAAGCCGGAGCCAGAACGATTTCGATAATATCAGCCATTTCAGTTGCGGTTGCCCCTTTTGAATTTTGCAGGACTTCGATTGCGTTTTTCAGCGACGCCCGGGTTTCGTCATGCTTGCCCCACATCACAGTTGGTGGCCCTGTAATTCCTTTGGCTTCGAGGAATGGGAAAAGCAGGTTTTCCTTTCGGCGGTAATGTTTATCTACATCAGTCAGTGCATTGAAAATGGCCAGCATTTGCATAGCTGCGTTATCATTAACTTCAGTGCTGTTAGTTTCTGATGCTTTTTTAATGGTTTCAAATATGCCGTTAAGTTGTAAAACCAGTTTTTCGAGCTCTCGGTTCTCTTTTTTAAAGGTGTCGACCGGGTGACCGGCAGGAATAGCTTTTGCCCCTGAATGATCAATATTTCCATCGAGTACCATGGAATGTATATCGCAAAGTTTTAAGACTTCCTCGACAGGAAGTCCATCTTTGATAAGTTCCTGTTCCACTTCAACAACTTCGTCATAAGGTATACCTTTCAGCAGGTTGGTGAGTTGCGTTTTAATTGCTTCGGGAGCTTCGCCTTTGTGCAACTGCAAAATCATGTGCTTCAGGAGTTCTTTCCTGTTTTCGGAATTATTTATTAATTCGCTCATAGTAAAGTTATTAGATTCTGATATATATGCTTTTTTGTGACTGTAAAGATTCCTTTTATTGTGTAGAATAATTCTGTGCAAAGATATATAATAATTTAGGTACAGTAATACTTAAATAAGAAATATTTTAGAAAATGATAAAATCCTGCATTGAATGCATCCGGACCTACATCAGATGAATTAGATGACACAAAATTAATATATGCGGGTTTTATAGATAAGATAATTATCATTAAGTTTGTTAACCAAATCCCAAAAACCATTTATATGAAAAACCTAAAAATCTTATTCGTTATTATTCTTTCAACAATGCTGACGGATGTTGTAATGGCACAGGATTGCAGCTTTTATTCACTTTCGGAAGGAATGGTAACTGCGTATCAGAACCAGGATACTAAAGGAAAGGTGACCAGTACTAACCGATCCACCTGTTTGAGTGTAAGCAAAGTTGGCGCGGCAACAATTTTCAAAATGAAAAGTGAATATGCTGATGCCAAAAACAAAAATCAGTCAACGAAAGAGTATCAAATGAAATGTGAAGGCGGGGAATTTTATGTGGATATGCAAAGTCTGGTTGATCCAAAATCAATGGAAGCGTTTAAGGGTATGGAGGTTAGCGTCGACAGCAAAGATTTGATTTATCCTGCAGGATTAGCAACTGGTCAGGTACTTCCGGATGCCAGTATTACTATTTCTGCTGCCTCGGGTGGTGTAAGCCTTTTAAACCTGGTAATTAATATTACTAACCGTCAGGTTGTTGGCAATGAAACGGTAACTGTTCCGGCCGGAACTTTTGGGTGTTACAAAATTACCTATGATGTTGAAACTAAAATGATGTTCAAGATCAATGCAACTGTTGCAGAATATGTTAATATGGGCGTTGGTAATGTAAAAACTGAAACCTTTGATAAAAAAGGGAATCTTTCAGGTACAACTTTACTTGTTGAGCTAAAAAAATAAACCTGGATTATACTTAGTTCATCCTTTTTGAAATATTCCTGAATAAGCGAAAATTTTGCGACCTTTGCCGGGTTATTTATTAAACCCTTATCGGTAGTGGGATTTTCGCTTATTTCTTCATATTCTTTTTGGTTTCTGTTGTTATGTATTCTGGCGGGTGCAGTCTATGCCGGCTTGCTTTATTTTCATGAAAAAGACAATGATTTCAGCCTTTTAACGACTAGGGTATTAGCAATCTTGCGGGGTACCACTATAACTATTTTAGCTTTTTTACTACTTTCTCCACTATTAAAAAGTACATCCCGGTATACAGAGAAACCAATTGTATTGCTGGCTATCGACAATTCCGGTTCAATTATTTTGGGTAAAGATTCATCCTTTTATAAGAATGAGTTTATGAACAAATACCGGAAACTGGCTGAAGATTTGTCGAAAAAGTATGATGTACAGGCTTACACATTTGGTGATAAATTTAGTCGTGGCAAAGGCTCTGCTTTCACTGAAAAGCAAACTAATATGGAGAGCATTTTCAATGAGATACGTGATAGTTATTCAAATCGTAACCTTGCGGCATTGATACTGGCCAGTGATGGAATTTACAACCAGGGAACTGATCCTCTTTACGTTTCGGATAACGCGCCATACAGCATTTATACCATTGCCATGGGAGATACTGTACAGCAAAAGGATATTAAAATTGCGAGAGTAAATTATAACCGGATTGCATTCTTAGGCAACGATTTCCCGGTTGAAATAACAATTACAGCTTTTAAATGCGCGGGCTCGCAAAGCAAAATAAGTGTCTCTTCGGGTGATCAGCAGTTTTATAACGAGAATTTTTCGATTGGCCAGCCAACGTTTTCACACACATTCATCACAAAACTTACTGCCTCAAAAACAGGAATACAACGTTATCGTATTGCAGTTCCGGCAATTCCGGGAGAAATAAGTACCGCTAACAATTTTCAGGAGATTTTTGTTGAAGTGCTTGATAGCCGTCAAAAAATACTTTTATTACAGGCTTCTCCTCATCCTGATGTAGCAGCCTTGAAACAAGCAATTGAAAAAAATCGTAATTATTCGGTTGATAATTTTATGCTCAGCGATTTTAACGGCTCAATTGCATCGTACAGCCTGGTTATTCTGCACCAGATTCCTTCGGTGAACGATGTGGGGTTCCAGGTTACAAACCAGTTGAAAACAATACAGGTACCTGTTCTTTATATCATTGGAAGTCAATCCAATATTCCGGCGTATAACAGCCTGATGGCAGGTTTGCAGATTCCACCTTCATTAAGCTCATTTAATGATGCAACCAGCATATTGAATCCTGATTTCAGTCTTTTTTCGCCCGGACCTGAAATTGAACATATGATTCCGGAATTTCCTCCACTGAGTGTTCCCTTTAGCCAGTATAAGCCAGGTACTGCATCGCAGGTATTATTGTACCAGAAGATTGGTGCGGTGAATACGCGAATTCCGTTAATTCTTTTTAACCAGGGAGTGGATCGTAAATCAGCAACTATCACAGGCGAAGGAATCTGGCGCTGGCGGCTGGCTAATTATGCCAAAGCCGGGAACCAGCAGACATTTGATGAATTGTTTACAAAAATCATTCAGTACCTGGCTGTAAAGGAGGATAAAAGCCAGTTCAGGATAATTTTAAAAAACAGTTTCACTGAAAACGAAGTTGTTGAAATTGATGCTGAACTTTACAACGACAGCTATCAGCTTGTAAATGAACCGGAGGTAAATATTGTAATTACGGATGATAATAAAAACATCTTTCCTTATGCTTTTACACGAACATCAAATGCGTATTACCTGAATGCCGGAAGCCTGCCTCCTGGTGAATATTCGTATAAGGCAACTACTGCTTTTGCCGGAAAAGCATTTCAGAAAACCGGGATGTTTACCTTAATGGCATTAAATGTTGAATCTATGAATACGGTAGCTAATCATGTTCTGCTTAACAATATGGCAACCAGCCATAAAGGTAAAATGCTATATCCGGATCAAATGGATGATATTGCGAAGTTACTGGCAGCCCGCGATGATATTAAAACACTTGCCTACACTCAGAAACGGTATACGGACCTGGTGAGTTTTCTGCCTGTTTTACTGTTACTGCTTGGACTTCTTTCGGCCGAATGGTTTATTCGTAAACGCAATGGTAGTTATTAATAATATGTAAAAAAATGTGAATTGTAGAGACGCGACGCCTCGCGTCTCTATTACGTAAGATAAGGATAGAACAGCAAAAGAGAACAGGAAATAAATTTCATTCTTTGAACAGCCCCAATCACCCAAAATAATCATAAAATAGAATTTTATCTCAATACTATGAATAAGCCATCCAACATTGACGAGTATATCGCCATTTTTCCCGGTGAAGTTCAGAATATGCTTGAACAAATCAGGGCAACAATAAAACAAGCCGCCCCAAAGGCAATTGAGGTGATCAGTTACGGAATGCCTGCTTTCAAATTAAATGGCATATTAGTTTTGTTTGCTGCCTATTCAAAACACATTGGTTTCTACCCGAAAGCTTCCGGGATTGAAGTTTTCAAAAAAGAACTTTCGGCTTACAAAAAAGCAAAAGGTTCTGTTCAGTTTCCACTCGATAAACCTCTGCCACTGGAACTTATTTCAGAAATTGTAAAGTTCAGGCTGGAAGAAGATATGCAAAAGGAAAAATTGAAAAAGAAATAATTTGTCTCACATCAAAGAGGTAGTTTTTAATTGCCACTGCCCCAACCCATTTTCTGTTAACCATTAACTTTTAACTTCCCTGTGACTCCTCAAACCCTTTACTACATTATCCTCGCCATCGTCATCGCTGGATTTGCCTTTGACCAATGGATCAATTATCTGAACACAACAACACGCAGTAAAATTTTACCTGAGGCGTTAAAAGGATTTTACGACGAAGAAACCTACAGCAGGCAGCAGGATTACGATCGCGATAATTACAGGTTCGGGCTTCTTTCGGATATTCTTTCATTTCTGGTAATTTTAGCAATGCTTATTTTAGGCGGATTCGCATGGGTTGACGGATTGGTAAGGGCTTATACAGATTCATCCATACTACTGGCCATATTCTTTTTTGCTGTAATCGGATTCGCTTCCGATCTGCTAAGTATTCCATTGGAAGTATATCACACTTTCGTGATTGAGGAGCGCTATGGATTCAACAAAACAACACCCAAAACATTTGTGATTGATAAACTTAAAAGCTGGCTTCTTGGAGCAGTTATCGGAGGCGGAATCCTTGCACTGATAATTTTTATTTATGAAAAATCAGGATCATGGTTCTGGGTTCTGGCCTGGATATGCATTTCTGTTTTTACATTATTTGTCAGTTATTTCTATACCACGCTGCTGGTTCCGATATTTAATAAACTTACTCCTCTTCCTGCTGGTGAACTTCGGGACGCTATTGAACAGGTTGCAGCACGTGCGGATTTTAATCTGAAAGATATCAGCATTATGGACGGATCGAAGCGGAGCACCCGTGGAAATGCCTATTTCAGCGGATTTGGAAGCAAAAAGAGTATTGTACTTTTCGATACACTGGTAAATGAACATAGAGTTGATGAACTGGCAGCGGTGCTTGCCCACGAGATCGGTCATTACAAAAAGAAGCATGTGCTCAAGGGATTGGTTTCAGGAATAGTGCAAACAGGAGTGCTTCTGTTTTTATTATCAGTAGTACTCAAAAGTTCGTTACCGGCATTGGCGTTGGGGGCATCGATTCCGTCTTTTCATATTTCGGTAATAGCTTTCGGCATTCTATATAGCCCTGTCTCTATGGTTTTAGGTATCATGTTTAATTCTGTTTCAAGAACGCATGAATATGAGGCGGACTGGTTTGCGGTAAGTCTTTCGAAACCTGGAGCGCTTCAAAAAGCATTGAAGCAGCTCTCAGTAAAAAACCTGAGTAATCTTACTCCACATCCCTGGTATGTTTTTATTCATTATTCACATCCTGCTCTTTTACAGCGGCTTGCGGCAATAGATAAAACTGAGTTTTCGTAAAGTTGATACGAAAAAATCAGATGCAAGGAAATGAATTAAAAATGAAGTATTTTTGTAGCTTAACTTAAAGGAGAGATACCCAACAAATGAAGGATAGTAACCTCAAAAGCATGGCTGGCATCCTTGGTGAGCAAGCACTGAGATTGTATTACAGGATAAAATTCTTTATTAAAGATTGGATCAAAATACCCCATAAAGCTCCCTTGTGGATGAAGGCATTATTGGTAGGTATTTATACACTGGCATTCTTCCTGATTCTTACACTGGCTATTGATATTAACCTTTTCTGGCTTTTTGGCAGTTCTCCAAAAATCAGTGAACTCAAAAACCCGGATATCAGTCTTACTTCCGAAATCCTTTCAGCTGATGGGAAACAGATGGGATCCTTTTTTACGGAAAATCGTACTCCTGCTGTGTATGAGGATTTACCCAAGAACCTTGTTAATACTTTGATTGCAACTGAGGATGTCAGGTTTTACGAGCACCATGGTATTGATATAAAAGCAACTGTTGCCGCTATGTGGTCGGTGATGCAGGGTGACAGACGCGGGGGAAGCACTATTACCCAGCAACTTGTTAAAAACCTTTTTAAAACCCGTAAAGATTACTCTACCGGGCTGCTTGGCTCTATCCCTGGAATTGCAACACTTATCAGTAAGGCTAAAGAATGGATTAATGCATTTAAAATTGAGATGTATTATTCAAAGGATGACATAATAATGATGTATTTTAATACGGTCGATTTTGGGAGTCATGCATACGGGATTAATTCTGCAGCTTCCACCTTTTTTAGTAAAAAACCGATTGAACTGACCTATAATGAATCGGCAGTTCTTGTAGGATTATTAAAAGCTCCATCATCATACAGCCCGGTGGCTAATCCCGAGAGATCCAAAGCCAGGCGTAACCAGGTAATCGGACAACTTGAAAAATATGGGTATATCAGCCAGCCTGAAAAAGATTCACTCATTTCACTTCCGTTGAAACTTCATTTTCAGCGTAAAAGTTTTTCAAAAGGTAATATGACTTACCTGCGCGATGCCATTGTTCGCGATCTCCAGGCATGGAGCAAGGAAACTGGAAACGACGTTTGGACTGATGGCCTTAAAATTTACACAACCATTGATTCACGGATGCAGAAGTATGCCGAAGAAGCTGTTGCTGAACATATGAGAAGCCTGCAGCGTGTTTTTAACCAGGCCGGCGGTGATGCGGTGGTTCCCTGGAAAGATGAAAACGGGAAAGAAGTTCCTGGCTATTTTCTGAAAAAAGCTGCTGAATTACCCCAGTATAAGTTATTAGTAAAAAAATATGGTGAAGGCAGCGATAGTATTCGTTTGGCTTTGAGCGCAAAGCATAAAATGAAAGTCTTCACTTTCTCCGGTGAACGCGATTCTGCCATCTCTACTTTGGATTCGTTAAAATATTACCAGAAGTTTTTTCAGACAGGATTTATGGCAATGGAACCAAATACCGGTTTCGTGAAAGCCTGGGTTGGCGGGATCAATTATAATTATTTCAAGTACGATCATGTAAACCAGTCCAAACGTCAGCCCGGATCACTTTTTAAAGCTTTTGTTTATGCCGCTGCTTTCGACCAGGGTTATGGTCCATGCGATATGATCACTGATCAGCCGGTATCAATAAAATATACCGAGAATGGGGAAGAGAAGGAGTGGAGCCCTAAAAATGTGGATCGTAGCCATGCCGGCAGTATGACTTTGAAACATGCTTTTGCCCGATCAGTAAACTCTGTGGCTGTTCAGCTTGCTCAAAAAATCGGTTGGCAAAAAGTTATTGAATATGCTCATAAACTTGGTGTTGAATCGGAACTGGCTAATGTTCCTTCTATCTGCCTGGGTTCCAGCGATGTAAACCTGGAGGAGATGATTAACGCCTATTGTACTTTTGTAAATGACGGAAATCTTGTGAAGCCGATTTTGGTTACCAGGATTGAAGATCGCAATGGGAAAGTCATTTATGAGTCAAAACCAGAAAAAAAACAGGTTCTGAATCAGGAAACGGCTTTCCTGATGAGTATTCTGCTCAGGTCCGGGCTTACCGAACCTGGAGGAACCACACAGGGATTGTTTGAATATGATCTTTTCAGGTATGGAACGGATTTCGGAGGTAAAACCGGAACTTCATCAGATTACACCGATGGCTGGTTTATCGGTGTAACACCGGGGCTTGTGGCTGGTTGCTGGGTTGGTAACGACGACAGGGCTATCCATTTCAAAACATCACATATAGGTGAAGGTCTGCGCACTGCACAGCCTGTTTATGGAAGGTTTATGGCAAAAGTGCTCAAAGATGAAAGCCTGAAAGAATACAGGCAAAAGTTCCCAAAACCAACAATCAAAATCGACAAGGATTATTCCTGCCAAACTCCATATCCAAAAGCGGATTCTCTGGCTGTTTCGGCTGATTCGACGGCAGTGGAGATAAGTGAATAGACTTACACGGTCAAAAAAACGCGCTAATTGGAACTAACAAGTAGAATGCGGAAATTTGTAGCGCTCTTTAGCAAGTAAGCCAATCACACATTGAAGGGAAATACCTCGTT
>CAIRMR010000163.1 GCA_903879715.1 uncultured Bacteroidales bacterium | reverse complement strand
TTCGCCCTGGTTGTAAAAGTACTGGATAACGGAACAGTTGCTCTCAGCAGCCAGGCTACTGTTACAGCTACTTTGCTCGATGTTAACGAGGCTCCGGTTATCAGCAATCAATCTTTTTCAGTAGCCGAGAACTCGGCCAATGGAACTACCGCAGCAACTGTGCTGGCTTCAGATCCCGATGCAGCACAGACCAAAACATTCTCAATCCTTTCCGGAAACACGAACGGCGCTTTTTCGATAAACGCTTCTACAGGTTTACTTTCTGTTGTAAATTCAGCAGCGTTAAACTTTGAAACCACTCCTTCGTTCGCCCTGGTAGTAAAAGTACTGGATAACGGAACAGCTGCTCTCAGCAGCCAGGCTACTGTTACAGCTACTTTGCTCGATGTGAATGAAGCTCCGGTAATAGATAATCAGACTTTCAGCGTCCTGGAATTTACTTCGGACTTAACTTCTGTTGGATTCGTAAATGCGACAGAACCAGATGCGGGACAGTCTCTCTCCTACCTTATTACTTCAGGAAATACAGAAAATGCATTCGCAATAAATACATCAACAGGAGAAATAACTGTTATAAATCATACAGCATTAAATTATATTGTTAATCCGATCTTCAATCTAATTATTAAAGTTACGGATAATGGATCAGCCAATTTATCTGATAGTGCAACTGTTACAGTCACTCTTTCTCAAGAATCTAATCAAGAACCTGTTATCGAAAACCAGTCATTTTCAATAACTGAAAACGCTGAAAATGGAACAAACATTGGAAACGTAGTTGCTTCAGATCCCGATGCAGCACAGACGCTTTCATATTCTATCCTTTCCGGAAACACGAACGGCGCTTTTGCGATAAACGCTTCCACCGGTGTACTTTCAGTCGTAAGTTCAGCAGCGTTAAACTTCGAAAGCACTCCTTCTTTTGCCCTGCTTGTAAAAGTACTGGATAACGGAACAGCTGCTCTCAGCAGCCAGGCTACTGTTACAGCTACTCTGCTTGATGTGAATGAAGCTCCGGTTATCAGCAATCAATCTTTTTCAGTTGCCGAGAACTCTGCCAATGGAACAACCGCAGCAACTGTTCTGGCTTCAGATCCTGATGCCGCACAGACGCTTTCATATTTTATTATCTATGGAAATATCGATCACATTTTTTCGATTAATTCGTCGACAGGAGAATTGATAATCGCAGATTCTGCCGCTTTAATCCTAAGTGTCAATGCTTCTTTTTTGCTAGGTGTAGCAGTTTTTGATAATGGTTCGGGTTATTTATTTAATAGTGCAACTATCAATATAAATGTACTACCAGCCAGCAATAAACCACCGGTTATCAGCGATCAGATATTCCCGTTAATAAAGAATTCGACCACAGGAACTTCAGTTGGAATCGTTAAAGCCTCTGATCCAAACCTGGATCAGGTACTAAACTTTTCTATAGTTTCAGGAAATTCAGATGGTGTTTTTACTATAGATTCAGCAACAGGAGAGCTATTTATTGCAGATACAATAGCATTGGCATTATTGTCGAATGATTCAGTTCAATTGGTTGTTAAAGTTCAGGATAATGGTTCAGTAAGTATGAGCAACCAGGCCACTGTTACAGTTTTCATCCTTAATTCGAATGTTGCTCCAGAAATTCTTAGTCAGACTATGAACACACTTGAGCATCAACCAATCGGAACTAAAGTTGGAACTATAACAGCAAGCGATCCGAATTCCAATAATCCTTTGGCCTATAGTATAATAGCTGGAAATAGCAGTAATAGCTTTACAATAGATGCAAATACCGGATGTTTAAATATTAATAATCCAACCGTTGTTTGTTTTGAAGGTCATCCTGTTTTTAATCTTACAGTCAAGGTTCAAAATAATGTAGGGCTCTCTAGTGAAGGAATTGTTACCATAAATGTTGAAGATATAAATGAACAACCAGTTTGCCCCGACCAGGCATATTCAATACCAGAAAATGATTCAACTCAAACATATGTTGGAGCCGTTATTGCAAAGGATTTTGATTTTAATCAAACCTTAACATACTCCATTGTTTCAGGAAACCCTAATGATGCCTTTAAAATTGATTCCAGCAGCGGTTCAATCTACGTTAATAATTCTGCTCCTATCAACTTCGAAGAAAATAATAAATTTGATTTGGTAGTTTCTATTCAGGATAATGGCATGGGCCAGCTAACAACTTTTTCCGACATAACTATTGATGTACTTGACATTAATGAACCACCTGTTCTGGAAAATCAAATTTTAAGTGTTGTTGAAAATTCTGCACCAGGAACAAAAGTTGGTTATGTTAAAGCCAAAGATCCGGATAAAGGTCAGAAAATTAAATACATGATCGTTGCAGGCGATGAAAGCCATTCATTCATTCTTTCTGATACTTCTGGCCTAATTAGCGTTGCTGATCCTTCTATACTGTTTTATGGACGCAGCGCGCTTATTTCACTAACAGTATTAGCCCAGGATAACGGGATTGATTCCTTATCCACATTATCGGTTATTAGTATTGACATTGTAAGGGACTCAACTAAAATTGTTACAACAGGAACAGATCAGATTTCAACTTCTGAAACCTTCTCAGAGAAAGATATCTCAATTTATCCCAATCCAACAGCTGACATCGTTAATATTGACCTGGGAAAAGTTATAGATCAGCCAGTAGGTATAAGGATATTCACTATCAATGGATCTGAAATATATTCATCGGTTAAAACAGGTGAGAAAAATGTTGCGATCAATATGGGAAATGAGAGACCAGGTACTTACATTGCATCTTTGGATCTAAACGGTCAAATCTACACGAAGAATTTTATAGTCAAGAATTAGACTTATGTAAAAATACAAAAGCCGCCTCATTGGGCGGCTTTTGTATATAAAATTAAATACAATTACTATCGAACTTCAGAGTTCTCCGATTAGCTTTAAACTTTCACAATCAAATTTCCAAGTTGCGCTGAAGACATAAATTCAATTTGAGGCCATTTATCTTGTGCAGTTCTAATTAATTCGGCTAATAATTTTAGATTTTCTGTACGATTTTCAGGTACAATTGAACCAATAAAATTTAGCCTGTGAGCACTTATAATTGCTGGTTTATTCCACCTGAAAGCTGATGCCATATCGTCTATACAATCCTGAACAATACGTTTATTTTTATGCATTGATGGTTCAAAACTGCAGTTACGTGTAAGGTAAATCTGTCTGGAATTATTTTTTTCACCTAATTGATGGCGGATTATTTTATAGGGTTTGTTATCTCCCAATGGTTGATATTGTGAAGATGAACCTTGTATAAACCTAATACCAGCCTGAAATAATTCAGTTTCTATGGCACTGTTCCATACATGATTGGTTGCAATAAAGGAAGAAGACCGAAAACCGAATATTTTCTCAAATTGGGTCAATCCATCGGTAAGAATCATTTTCTGACTTTCAAGTTCGGGAAGAGAGTCAAAATCAAGAGCGGCCAGATAACTTCTTCTGTTTTCAGTTGTAATATGAGTGCTGATACCAAATAATTCTAAGTCAAAAGCTAAGCGAGTTTCCGGAAGATTACCTTGTAAACCATTCAACCAACGGTGAATATTAACATGTTCACGACCATGAAATTGTGGAATAAAGATTCCTTCCTGTAAACCTTGCTTCCAGAGTAAAAATGAATTTGAATGAAGTGGATATCGTTTAAGCGTTTCGGTAAAAAGTTCGTAATGATATTCTTTAAATCCGGAGGCTTTAATCTTATTAAAATCAGGATTAGCAACAATAGTATTTGCGGTAATTACCGGATATTTCCCATTTATATCCTTGAATTGCATTAATACCTCAAATAAAGCAGCAAGATCTTCTTCACTTGCTAATGAGTCATACCTGTTGTATACACATTTATCAACCCGAATTCCGGATTTCAATAGCGTATGATAAACTTCCGTTGAAGGCATTCTGATTGTCCCCCAATCATCACTTTCAATCACTACAATTTTACGCTTTGTATTCCAACCTTGAAAATTGCGAATATTCTGGGAAATAATATTCTTTAAATTTTGAAGCATAAATATAATTTATTGAATGACGTTTAAGTTAACGGTTTCATTACCTTTAATGTCAAACCAAATAATCGTATCATCCCCAACTTTTTTTATCGTTAAAGCTTTCCCATTTATTTTTACATTTTTAGCACGCACGGCAATCGACAACCCATTTATAGGCATATTATTATGGTTAGTAATACTTACTTCTCCGTTTGGCAAATAATCAAAAGAAATTTTCTCGAGCTCAGTCCAATAGTCTAGTAGTTCTCTGACAGTGGTAGTATACAGTTCGCCTTTATCCCGCTTTTGAGCTATTAATCCAAGTATTTCATCAAAGTATGGATTAATAAGCCATTTATCATTCTGATCTTTTGTTAATAAATTTGAAGGCTCTTTTCGCACATAATAGCCATGACTGATAAAAACGCCCCAATCATTCACGAGATTAGTAAGTTGCACCAGTTCTCTTTTAACTATTTTTGGAGATAAGTCATTATATGTTTGAGAGTAATCAGTAGCCCAGGAATAAAAATTATTAGTCCTGGTTGGATTTTGCCAGTATAGTGGTGTCGGATGCGAATCCCCGGTATGAGGCTTTAGAGAATTTAATTCATTCTGTACTGAAAATCTCCTGGATAGTTCGTTCAATGCCTCAATGGGACTCATTTCTTTCAGATCTCTGGGACAAAGATAATGTTTCCAGAAACTCACATACGCATCATAAAACTTAAATTTTTTAATCTTTGAAGTCAGAGAAATACGAGTAGATTCCTCAATAAACTCAACAGCAGGACTCCAGAAATATTGGGTATTATATTTTTTCCATAAATCAGCGGCATAATAAATTGAATTTGTGTCCAATCCATCTGCGATTAAGCATTCCCGGTTTTTCAAGCCCCCAAAAAATCCATGATCAATCCATGTTTCAGCGTTGTACCTGTATTTCATAAAACTAATGGATTCCTCCAGAACTTTTCGGTTTGAAGACAGGTTTTCAGGTGTATGTAAACAAAGATCGTATAATCCGGTTGCATAAATCTGATCTAAAAAATTTAATAGCGAGCTATCATTCTGTTTTCCAAAAATTGCTGTCCCACTACGGCTTGCTGAATCCATGTAGAAAACACTTTTAGTCGTTGGTATCTTATGCCCTACAAATCCGCCAACTGCATCTGAAGCCTTTAAAATATCTTCTGAGCCGAAATAAACAGCTCGCTGAGTCTGTATGTTGCCGCCATCAGCATGTTCGGTAACGATGTATCCCGCTTGATTTCCAAATGGAACTGACATTAGCCTGGGAGTGAACGTTGGTAAATTCCCAAAGTTGACTGAAAAGGAATTATTGCGTTCAGAACCTTTACTATAATTTGATTTTGACTGGTCAATCAAATCTCCGCCATCTTCTATCTTGCCATTGCCTTTTTCAAGATATGGCATATGGGCGAAAGGATGATCCAGATAAAAATCGAGGTTTACGAAAAGAAGTTTTTTCGTCGTTTCTAATTGCAGAGATGATATATCCGGAGTATGATAAATTAATGCAGATCTGTCATCAGTGCCAAAACGTACGCCTTCTTTATTAAGCCAGTATTCATCTTCAAAATCCTGTTTGTCAATTTTTCGATTTTTAAGGTACACTTCTGCCACCGGAGCATTAAATGCAGCAACAAGAGCCTCACGGTTTACAACTGTACTTACAATATATTGTGTATTTACTCTTACATCTAATTTAGGCAGGAATTTGTGTGTTACCAAAGCTATATTAACAACCGCTCTATCTGGACTTACTCCCTTTATCGTAATAGTACTGTCATTTGTTTGTTGAACGAAAACATTTTTGAGGCCCCAATTCCCATTTTCACCCTCATATTCAGCATAATATCTTAAATCAGACATAATTACTTCCCTTTTCATGGACTTAATAATTACGCTACCATCCGGATCAACCCCAAGTATATACCCAAAGCCTTTAATTTCAATCTGACTTGAACCTGATTTGTTAGAAGGAGAATTTGAAATATTTTCGGGCAAATAAGAGATTATTTTAAATGCAGAATAATAACCATTTATAGCAAATATAACAACAAATGCAAACGCAAAAATTGCAATTAAAAGGATAGTCCTTTTTCTGGGTTTCTGAAATAAACTTTCAAAAAATCCTACTTTATCCTTATTGATACTATTCATCTGGAAATTTTACTATCTTTCGTTGATACGAGAAATCTACGATTCTAAAATATTGTTAATATAATTTCGTGTAGGATTATCTTTGCTATGAATTACTGCCGGATTTCCAATTACCAGTGAGTTATCCATAAAATCAATATTCACATAAGAATTTGGTGTAATTAATACATTTTTCCCAATATTGATGCTTCCTTCTAAAACGGAACCTAGACTCTTGCCCAGAAGCATTATTCATTATTCTTCGTTAACAATTCTCAGATTCGCAAGACATTCTACATTTGGTTTTATGGTATCCTTAATAAACAGTTTGTAAAGAAACTGAGTCGAAAGAATACCTGCAATAGCCATTTGATCCATTTCGGACATGTTGGTTTTGTTCTTAATCTTTTTAATCAGCGACTGAACTTTTACAGGATCAAAGATCCCAAATTCGTTAATACTTGCTTCTGATAAAATATCGTTAATGGAGGCTGGAGCATTAACACTGAAGAAACTACTGGCAATAGGAGCTCGGTAAGCCTGTTTCGAACGCTTTGTAATTGAATCCGGAATTTTACCGACACTCATTTTCTTCAGGAGAAATTTTTCATTCAGGCAATTAAGCTTATATCGGTCTGGTAATTTTGCGCTGAATTCTATCAACCTGTAATCAAGAAATGGAAAACGTCCTTCAACTGAATTACCCATTCCCATGCGATCTCCCTGTGATGACAGTAAATATCCCGACATAAAAATTGAAGATTCCAGGAATTGTGATTTTGCCAGATCACTCCAATTCATAAAGTTTTCCGGTAACGATGAATAAACGCCTTGGAGTGGGTCATATTCTTTTATTGAAGAAGAAAAATCCTTTGAAAAATATGTTTTTATGCGGGAAGTGTTATGCCAGCGCAATAAATGTGAATACAATGGATCATCTGTCTCACCTAATTTGTAACCAAAAAACATCTTCAGAGCGAGGTTATTTGATTCCTTCATCATGGGAAGGTAAGGATAGAGTTTTGAGAGAAGTTTCGGACGGGATGTTGAATCAGGATCTTTTGCCCAGAATCTCCTGATTTTTGCCTCCTTAAAAATATTATACCCAGCCAGAATTTCATCAGCGCCCTCCCCGGTAATTACAACTTTGATATTGCTCTCTCTTACTTTCTTTGACAGAAGGAACATCGGAGTTGGTGAAGTTCTGAGAAGCGGAAATTCAGTATGCCATATTGTTTTTTCAAATTGTTCAGCAATATCATCCGATGTACACTCAAAAGCTGTATGCCTGGTATCAAAATATTTTGCGCATTCCTGCTGATATACAGTTTCATCAAATGCTTTTTCCTTGAATCCAATCGAAAAAGTGTTCAGAACCCCCGGATCAATTTCGTGTATTAAGGATGTAGTGACACTGGAATCGAGACCTCCACTCAAATATGCACCAACAGGAACATCAGCCCTAAGCCTGATACGAACTGCATCTTTCAGTAAATCTTCAAGTTCTTCAACTTTTTGCGTAACACTCGTGTTATTTGAATTACTCCCGGAAGGGAATTCCATACTCCAATATCGCTCAATCCGAATATTCCCGTCTCTCACAAGCATATGATGACCAGGAGGTAACTCATAAATTCCTTTAAAAGGCGTGTTTGGTGTTAAAGTTGTCCAAAAAGTGAAAACCTGGGCCAGGCTTTCCGGATCCAACTCCCTGTCTACCTCATCAAGAGTAAAGATCCCCTTTATTTCGGAACAGAATGCAAATGATTGATCTTTAGACCAATAAAATAAAGGCCTTATCCCTACCCTATCTCTGGCCAAAAATAATTCCTGCTTGGTTTTATCCCAGATACAAAAGGCAAACTGACCATTGAAATACTTCAGGCAACCAGCGCCATACATGGCGTACATCTGTACAACAATTTCTGTATCGCATGTGGTCTTGAACTTCACGCCTTTTTTTTCAAGATCTGACCGTAATTCAGGATAATTAAAGACTTCTCCGTTATAGACAATCCAATAATTGCCGGATGCATCCGAAAGTGGCTGCTGGCCGGTTGAAAGATCGACAATGCTGAGCCTGACACTGCCCAATCCAACCTTTTCTCCCAGGTAAATTCCCGTTTCATCCGGCCCTCTGTGTTGTATAACAGAGAGCATCCTTTTCATATGATTTTCATACGAAAGCTCACCTGATAAGGGATAATTAAATACTCCGGCTATTCCACACATGGATTCTGACTAGTTAAGTTTGCTTTCAATAAATCGCGCAATGGCATCAATTGATTCAAAATTATCTTCCAGTAATTCCGAGTCTTTAGCTTTTATTGCAAATGTTTCTTCAATGTAATTAATTAATGAAACGAATCCCATTGAGTCAAAAATCCCTTCGACGAATATCAACGTTTCGTTCTTAACCTGTTCTGCAGGAGCAAATGTTGTGTCGACAATAAACTGTCTGATCTGATCTTTTACTTGTTCTAAATTTACCATGAATTCTAAATATTTATAATTATTCTTTAAATGATTTTCTTTTAACGATCTTGATTAAATAATGTTGTTGAAACTCATAAGGGAACAAAAAGCAGTCAGAAGATAAATTAATAAATTCAAATTTCTGACGATATTTATTCAATTGAGAAGAGTTATTTGGCAAGTTATTAATCTATTTATAAATACCTGTAAGCGTTGTTTTTGTACCATCATTCTCAATAACATCAACTATTCTTTGGCAAAAATAAGGGGCTACTTTTTGAGCAAAATCTTTATTTGGATGCGAATTTGTAGGCGAAGTAGCATATTCCGGTTTTAGATACAGTCCGCCTTCGGTCTCTAATTCATAAAAATCCCACAAAAAGATATTATCATTTTCCGTATCCCAGGTTTTACGAACCCAATCAATGAAAGATCTGGTCAACTGAGCATTTGATTCTGTTAATTGCGATTGAACCATAACTGCACCTGTCCAAAGAATAAATTTAGTATCTGGAAACTGTAATAGTTTTTGCTTCAAGGCATTGTATTGCAGTTTATAGTTTTCGATAGTTTTTTCAGTTGAGTTAATATCACTTTTTGTCGAATCCGAATTTAAAATGCTTACCGGATAGCAATGTTTAAAAATAATTACCTTGTAATCCTTAGTAAGCATTTCCAGTGTAGATTCACCCATATATGCTTTATCTCCGGCGTTTTTCACCCAAATATTATAATAATCATAGGGATAATTTTGCCAACCATATGGTTCTTCGTTTGGGAAAGACTTTTCTGATATCTGATAGGATGTTCCTTTTGTTTTGTTATTATTGGCGAACCATTTAGGAACATCGTACTCAGCACCGAGATGAATGCCCTTGATTTCTATTGATTTACTATTTCCTTTCCAAATAGCATCTCCTGTACTATGATGAAGGAATAAAATTTTATATACATCCTTATTTTGAGCCTTATAGTTGCATTGAATCGCCACTATCGAAAATAATGCTATAAAAACAATAATGTAAAATGACTTTGATTGTTTCATATTTGTAACTAACATTTTAGAAATCTTAAAAAGCATATTTGCTAATTTATTGTGCTGTCAAGGCTACCTGAAATGAATCGATTTGAATCGTAGTTTTTGAATAGCTATATTTTCGGCAAATTTTACCATTTTTAAAATGAAGCACATCCACCCCTCGCCTTACCTCTGTTTTTCCTTTAAAATCTTTTTCGGGTGAGGGCCACTGGAGAGACCAGCTAAATAGAACTTTTTGTTCTTGTTGATCAACAAAAATATCTTCTTTCGTGAACTTAAAATTGCCATGATTTCGGAACCATGGAGCCCATGCTTTTTGCAGGTTGTTCTTACCAATAATTGTAGCACCAGTCCAGTTTTCAAACACTATATTTTCATCCATTAATAAAACAACGCCCTCAAGATCATGTTCATCCCAAGCCGCAAGCCACACATTAATAAGCTTGAGGATTTCAACTTTTGATAGATTCATTGTCTTTTGATACATTTTAAGGCCTTGGCTTTACGCCTATCTGATAACTGTTAAAATTCACGTAACAATATATCTTAATTAACCGGATTGTCTAATTTATCCGACATGATTTTTAACCATTCAATAAAAATCAAAGTGCCTTCTTATATTTAACATACTTATAAGATTCTTTTGCAAATAATTCCTTAACTACAATTTCGCCAATAGAATCAGTAAAATGATAGGGATCGTAAAAATTGTTATAATTTTTTGTCAAATCTGATGGGTAGTCAAAATCATACACATCTCCTATCTTTTCCAAATCATTTTTGAATTTTGCATCAAAGTACTGCAGATTAAACTGTTTAACTTTTTTTTGCAAATCAGTGTGAGTGGGAGGTATGAAAAATACAAGGTTAATCCCATTTTTTTTACAATACTTAGAAATTTCGGTTAATTCATTGTAATAGTTTGACGGATATTCATATAATCCATATTGTTCATTTGCTGTAGTATCTAATTGAAAAACCCAAAATTCCCCTTTAGAGGAAGCCGGTACTCCTATTTGGATGTCTTTGTCTGTAATCAGACTTTTTAGTATTAAATATGTGGATTTAAAAACAGATTCACTTATAGCATAAAGGAAAAAATTATCTATAAGTTTTTCATCTTCTGTAACCATATCTAATCTTCTGTATTTATTGAATAATGAAAAATTTATTCCAATATAAACATCTGATAATTTAGTATCTTCAGAAACCAGCCAAAATGTATTTATTGCATCAACTAATGATCCACCAGCGTATGCGAGGTTTGTAAAATCATTTTTAGTGTATTTGTTTATAATTTCACTTTTCAAACAAGCTGTTCTTGAATCACCAAGAAGTATAGAAGGAGTTGGGTGACTTTTATATCCCAGTAATTGGAATAATGGACGGTTTAGCTTGTAAGATATTTCCATTTTTAATCGATTGTCAATAATTTTGGGGCCAAATGAAAAGTAGTTATACGGGTCAACCAATACAACCAAAATAATCCAAATTATTAATGGTAATGAAAAAGTTAAAACCCATTTAATAAATTTTCGCATACTAAAGCTAAAATTGAAAGTATATAAATTGCTGCTCTGAGCCTTTGAAAAAATAAATAGCAACAATTATGGAGTAATACATTGCCCACCTGAATGGTTTATACCATTTGATTCCTAAATGCGAAATTGCATATTGTTGTTCTCTACCAAGCCATTCAACAATTAAAAATAATAAAACCAACAATGCAATTGACACTTTACCATTCCCGGGAAAATCAGGAATTGTAAAGAGGGAACGTGAAAATATCTCAGAGATAAAACTAAAAGCATGATCTACACTCCTGGCACGAAAAAAAATCCAGGCAAAAAGTGTCAAGCTAAAAGTAAGACTTATAGCCAAAAACTCTTTTATAGAAGGGAGATATTTGCCCTTTGCAACAATATCGAGATTAGTTCGGTTCGTATTGAAAATTATTGAAGGCATGATATAAAGAGCATTAAGAAAACCCCAGACAATAAAAGTCCAGTTTGCTCCATGCCAAAATCCGCTTACTAAAAATATTATAAAAGTATTTCTGATTTTCATCCACATTCCACCTTTACTTCCACCTAATGGAATATACAGATAATCCTTAAACCAGGATGATAGAGAGATATGCCATCTCCTCCAAAATTCAGCTATATCTCTTGAAAAATATGGAAAAGCAAAGTTTCTTAATAACTCTATTCCAAATAAACGGGCTGTTCCTAAAGCAATATCAGAATAACCCGAAAAATCGCAATAGATTTGAAAAGCAAAAAATAATGCACCTATTACCAGGGTGCTGCCGGAATAGTTATCAGAATTATTGAAAATTGTATTCGCAAATTCTGCGCAATTGTCGGCTATTACAATCTTTTTAAATAAACCCCATAAAATTTGGCGTAAGCCATCAACAGCTTTTGAATAATTAAAAGTCCTTTTTTTAAGAATTTGAGGCAAAAGATGTGTTGCTCTTTCTATTGGCCCGGCTACCAGTAAAGGGAAAAAGCTTACAAAAACCGAATAATTAATAAAATCTAATTCCGGCTTTATTCTGTTTTTATAGATGTCAATAACATAGGATAAACCATGGAAAGTATAAAAGGAAATACCAACGGGTAATATTACCTGTATAGTCCCAAAATTAGCCTTTAATCCTAATTGAGCTAATCCATCCACAAATGATTCAGCAAAGAAGTTATAATATTTAAAAACACCTAGAAAACCTAAGTTTACAATTATACTAAGCCAAAGCCATATGTGTTTCTTACTTTGATTTGAAGCCTGACTTATTTTAATTCCTGTAAAGTAATCCAATAAAGTGGAAAAAATGAGTAAGAACAAAAAACGCCAATCCCAGCATGCATAAAAAAAGTAACTGGAAATAAGCAATAAAATATTTTGAAGTCTTAGGTTCCCTTTAGAGGCAAACCAATATAGAATAAAGACTATTGGTAAAAATATTGCAAAATTTACTGAATTAAAAAGCATATTATTTTCTACTTTGGGAATTATTTAAAACTAAAAATCCCCTATAACTTCCTTGCTTGAATTACCCTGATGTTTCCTGAATCGTCCGAAACAGATTCAACTTTGTTGTAAAATGCTGACCGTTCACATAACTGCATAATAAAAGGTCCCTGACCAAGGCCGATTTCAAAAACCACCCATCCTCCACTTGTCAGAAATTTTGGTGCTTCACCTATTAGTCTCAGAATTATTCTAGTTCCTAACATTCCACCATCGAAAGCTAAAACAGGTTCATTTTCAGATATCTCTGATATCATTTTTGGAACCTTCGCACTCGAAATATATGGAGGATTACATATAATCAGATCTGTTTTGCCAAAATAGTCATCTGTTTCAAAGGCTGAAAACAAATCTCCCTGCAGTGCCTGAATTCGTTTACCCAGCTTAAGATATGAAATATTGTCATGTGTAAGATCAACTGCTTCCTGTGATAAATCGGAAGCAGATACAATAGCATTGATATTAAAATGAGCAATAGCTATGCCTAAATTTCCTGCGCCGCAACAAACGTCTATAACTTGAACCCGATTCTTTTGGTCAGAAATATCCTTTGATAACTCAAGAGCCTTCCTGCCAAGTATTTCAGTTTCTTTTCTGGGAATGAGAGCTCTTCTGTCAGTCAATAATTCAATTCCCATAAAACTCTGGCGACCTGTAATATGTGCAAGGGGTATATCATTAAGTCTTTGTTCGATCAATTTATTCAAATTAACTATCTGTTCATGTGCAAGTTCCGGCAATTGAGACTTACCTGCTTCTTCAACTGATTTAGGAAAACCGGAAGCAGCATGCCACAATGCCCTCAATGTTGAATCGATAGTTTCTTCAGGTTTATCGCTCAACAAGCTTAACTTTCCTTCCAGAATAGTTTTAAGGCTTTTGTATAGTTCTTCTTTATTCATTTTCCAGAAGTATTTTCTTTAGTTCCTTTTTATCAATTTTTCCATTCGGACTTTTAGGCATTTCATTTAGAAAAATAACTTTTTGAGGAACCATAAATACCTCCAGCTTGCTCATGCATTCTTTCTGAACATCTTTTTCGTTCAACTGAGTAAGTTCATGGGTTGTAATATGCGCTACTATCGATTCACCCATAATTTTATCAGGAATACCTATAACAGCAACTTCTTTAACTCCATCAATTTTATAGATTACATTTTCTATTTCTATCGGGCTAACTTTTTCGCCCCTGGTCTTAATGATATCATCAGTCCTGCCCTGGAAATATAAAAAGCCATCTTCATCCATTTTAAAAAGGTCATTCGAACACAAAATCCTTTCACCGGGCAAGTTACCTTGCTTAAGCATTTCCCGGCTTAAATCTTCCTTATTCCAGTAACCTAACATAACATGTGGGCCCCGAATATGTAATATTCCAGATTCACCGTTTGGTACAGGATTACCTTCAGCATCCAAAAGAAAAACTTCGGTACCAGGTATAGCTTTACCAACAGATGTAGGTTTCAGATCAACCAATTCCGGTTCAAGATAGCAGACTCTTTTGCATTCTGTTAAACCATACATCTTAAATATCAATGCGTTAGGAAATATCTTTTTAAGATCAGGAATAAACTCAGCCGGCAGAGCTGCCGCTGTATTTGTAACTTTCTGAATACAATCGAATGCTAATGGATTTTCCTTTGATGAGGCTATCATCATAGCGTAAATAGTTGGTACTCCGGGGAAAACTGTTGGCTTATACTTTTCAATATTCCGGTAAATAGAAGCAGTAAAAATGAATGATTGTTCAACAATAAGCGTCCCTACTACTGTAATTGCCATTAGCAACTGGTACAATCCATAATCAAAAGCCAAAGGCAGAAGTAACATAATTCTATCTTCTTCTGATAATCTTAAATACTCAATCAGGCTCCATGTGGTAAAAACCATAGACTGATGGGTCATCATTACGCCCTTAGGGAAACCAGTACTTCCGGAAGTGTAAATTAAAGCTGCAAGATCGTTAGGAATAATGTTGGGTAAAGATCTTACCTCAATATCGCTTGAAATAATGCTTTCAAAATTGGACAGTCTGAATGTTGAATCTGCAACAATTATCTGTTTTTCATCTCCCGTAATTATAACGTCCTGAATGGTTTTTACATCTTTTAACGCGGCAGAAAGCTCATGTTTGAGTATGCTATTAGAAATCAATACTTTTGCGCCACTATCATTTAAAATATATTGTAATTTATCAGCTTTGGTTTGAGGATTTATGACTAAAAATACAGCGCCGGACAAGGTTGTTCCGTAAATGGAGACAACAGTTTGCCATGAATTTTCCATCGAAATTGCTACCCGATCACCTTTCTTAATACCAGATTTGACTAAATACAAGGCTAATCTTTCAGCACTTTCCTTCAATTCAGAATACGTATACTCCTTACCTTTTACGATAATAGCAGTTTTTGAGGGGGTTTGCTTCGTCGAAATCAGTAATGCTTCTCCCAGTAATCGCTGTGGAATTGATGTCATAGAATTAAATTTTATTAATACTGATCAACAATTAATTTAAAATAAAGTTGAAATTGAGAATTAAAACCGCATATATTCAAAAGGAATAAACGTTGAGTCTGACAAATAAATAGCAAGAATCAATACACCATAACTAAGTGCCTGTATCCAGATTGGTTGTTTTAAAAATATGGCAGGAATATTCTTACCTTTTTCATTCAACATTTCTGCTACAAATATTAATACAAAACAACCTAAAGCTAAAAAGAATGGTATTTTCTGAGATATTATCGTCTGGCTCACTTCAGCTGTTTGTGTAAAACTGAAAAGATGACTGATCAGATACCACGCGTCTGAAATGCTTGGAGAAAAGAAGAATACCATCGAAAAACTCATGAAAATGAAGACAAGTATTCTACTCAATGTATTCACCAGGCTTTTGGAATAGCCGGAAGCAATTTTCAATCGTATTTTTTTAGTGTAAAATTCATAAACAATTGCTACTGCCTGCAATAAACCAAGTACAATGAATGTCCAGTTTGCAGCATGCCATATTCCGATGGTGAAAAATGTTAGGAAGACTCCGGCAACCACTGCGAAATTCTCGTACCGCCTGTATTTTACAATAAAGGGATTATAAATAAAATCAGTACACCAGGATGAAAGTGAAATATGCCACCTTCGCCAAAACTCAGAAATGTTTCGTGAAAGGAACGGGCGATTAAAGTTGTTAGTTAAATTAATTCCCAATATTTTTGCGGTACCCAGGGCCATATCCGTGTATCCGGAGAAGTCCATGTAGATATAAACAGTCTGGACAAAGAAAACCAATATCAATTGAACACCTGTGTATGCTGTAATATTGCTATAAATCTGATGAACAGGGAAATATAAAGCATAAGCTAGAGCAAACTTTTTAAAAGCACCCCAAAACAGCAATCTCAATCCATCTGAAACTGAATCTTTGTTAAAGTTACCCAGGTTATGAATCTGCGGGAAAAACCGGTTCGACCGTTCAACAGGTCCTGAGAAAAACTTGGGAAAGAAAATCAGGTAAGTAACGAATTTTAAATAATCATGTTCCGCTTTTTCGCTTCCCCTGTTAATCCTTATTATATATCCCAAAGCTTGAAATGTATAGTACGATATCCCTAAAGGTAAAATGATGGAGCCAAGTGAGAATTGCGAACTGGCTGCAAATAAAGAGACCAGTCCCTTGATTCCATCATCAAGTAAACCATTATACTTGAAAAAAGAGAGGAATCCTATATCCAGTATAATTGCCGACCAAAACAACCGAAGCCGCAGTGTGTCATTTTTTTTATGCTTTTCAATCAGAATTCCCCATGTGTAATTAAAAGTGGAAAATAGTATCGCATATACAGCAACTATCCATGAGAAATACGTTATTACTCCCAAACTTACAGCAAACAATACCAGGTATTTATATTCCTTTTTTACTGAATAATAAATTCCAGATACCAGAACAAGAAAGCAGAGGTAGATAGCCAGGTAGTATAACATTGGAAATAAATAAACTTTATTGATGAAATAGCCAAATAGCCATTTGTAAATTCCTAGTCTTTATAAAATATAGGATTCGCACGCTGATATTCTGTAGTACGTTGCTTACGGGCAAAATTATTAAAGATGCTCTTAATCTCATCATTTGACATTGACATTACTGAAGCTGCAACATCCAAATCAATTTCATTTTCGTAAGCATACCAGAGTAAATCCATTTGGGCAAAAGGAAACTGATAAAAGAATTCCTCCTGGGTTTGTTCAGCGCTGTATGTATCAGTAGTTGGCGTTCTCTTGATAATTTTTTCAGGAATCTCCAAATATCTTGCCATCTGGTAGACCTGTGTTTTGTATAAATGAGCAATTGGCATTACATCAGAGCCACCATCACCGAATTTCACGAAAAAGCCTTGCTCAACCTCATGTTTGTTTGGAGTGCCAATAACTGCGTAATGAAGTCTTTCGGCATGGTAATACAGCATTGCCATACGGCATCTCTGCTTAAAATTCGTTGATGCCATTATTTGCAGAAATTCTTTCATCGGTATAATTTCACTTTTACTCTGCCCGGCACTATCGATTATAGTAAGTAAAAATAAAGGAGGGAGATTATGCCCTGACCCTCCCTGGTTCAGAACGATCTTCATTTTATAATCCATCGGATTATATTCAGGAAATACAGCTGTAACAGCCTCATCTCTCCTTCTGTAACACCCAAATCCATCAAGCGCGGCTGTTATATCTTCCTCAATAGTTTTTACTCCAAACTTCTCGGCAAGTTCTAAAGCCAATATTTTACTGTCTTTACTTGAGTCCCTTTCTGGTAACAATAAACCAATAACCTTATCAGCACCATAAGCTTTAACCGCCAGTGCAAGGGTAACAGCAGAATCGATACCGCCACTAATTCCAACAACGGCACCTCTTCTTTTAAGGACTTTCTGCATATCTGCCCTTAACTTTAGTGTGATCCTATCCACTTCGGCACCAACGTTTTCGATAAATAGTACATCTTTTGAAAATTCTTTCGTTTTTATATATTCCATAATTTTGAGTTTAAAAGGACAAAAATCTAAAATTAGAATTGTTAACTTATTTTATAATTGGCATCAGAATTTCCTCGGATCTGCCTAGAATGAATTCTAACGTAGAATAAGTTGATTATTCCCCCTTAGTTATTTTTCTTCCTGAGGTAAAAAATCCTTAATTATTTCTGCTATAAAAATGTTCGAAAAAGCAATTGCACCCTTATCGTTTAAGTGCATATTATCAGCAAAGTAGGAAGGATTGGCTAGAAATAATGAGTCATTAGAATAATCGAAGAATTTGACCCTGTATTTTTGAGCCAATTCTTTTGCAATAAGATTTGACTTATCAACATAATCCATGACGTAATAGTTCGGAGAAGCTACTATATATAGTTTTACTCCTGAATTAATACAAGCTTTAATAAATGATTCAAATACTTCAATTTTGGTGCTGTCTATTTGATCTTTAAATGGAACTGAGTAGTGTTGGATGGGGTCTTTCCATTCTCTTGTCAATGGGACATATCCTTTAATATCAGAATTCCTTATTCTATTGAATTCGGAATTTCCTGATATAATTGAAAAGATCAAAGAGTTATAGGGATAAATTTTTGATATCAACTTAAACTTTTCAAATTGGCTTCTCTTTTCAATAATCGGACGAATTGACGGATGGCTTTCATAATAAGGCAAGAGCATTGAAATCCTGTCGTAGCTAATTTGCTTTTTATCAAATTCCCTGGTCATTTCAATAATAATCACTTTCGGAGTGTATCGTTGTAAAACAGATTGAAGAATTGAATAGTGGTAAAAAATAGAGCTTCCATCACGCCCAACATTATAGTATGATAAATTTAATCGTTTTTCGAAAATATCAGGATAAAACTGATGATTCGCTTTTGATGAACCGAAAATCAGAACGTCAGCTTTTGTCTCTTCAATTGAATAAGTTGTACGGTAATAGAAACCGGAAGTTTGCTTGAAATAATAATACTTGAGGATACTACCTATTGTAAAATCGAGTACAAAAACAATTAAAAGGAATATGAATACCTTAAATAGAAAACTAAAGGACAGCTTCTTTCTTATTTCTTCTTTAATGCCTGCTTTCATAGATTTTTTTGAATTAGAATGCAAAGTAAATAAACTGTCCGCCGTCGAAGACTCCCGCAACAAGTATATATATCAATAGCAATGCATACGAAATATGTTGAAGTAGCCAGTTATAGTTCCCGGCATTTTTAATATTAATGATTTTATATTCGACTTGAATATCCCTTAATAACAGTATTACAATTCCAATAAAAATAAATAACATTGTTGATTCAGTATCAATAAACAATTTACCCGGCTTAGATTCTATAATATGCAGAATACTTGAAGCTTGTCCCATGCTTGTTGTTCTGAAAATTATCAATGAAAATGTAAAAAACAAAAACGTGAATAGTATACTCAAATTATTGTAAATAAACCCAGGTATTTTTTTTGATATTTTTCTTCTGCTATTTTTTGTTACAAGATCATAAATAAGCGCAAATGCCTGCAGCAAACCAAATACTACAAAATTCCATGAAGCTCCATGCCATACTCCGATAACTATAAAACTGATAATCAGAGCGTAGAAAACCCCTACATTTCCCCAATCGCGTCGCTTATAAAGAATAGGATTAAAAATGTAATCATTAACCCATGAAGACAATGAAATATGCCAACGACGCCAAAAATCAGAAACATTTCTGGCCAAAAGTGGCTGCTTGAAATTTTCCATCAGATTAATGCCAAATAATTTAGCCGTTCCTATTGCTATGTCAGTATATCCTGAAAAATCAGCATAAACCTGGATCGGATATAAAAATGTTGCTAACCAAAATGTCAGACTATTATGTTGCGGCAGATGCAGATACACGGCATCAACATACATAGATATCCGATCGGCAACTACCAGCTTTTTAAAAAGCCCCCAAGCGATAAGCCTGACTCCTTCTATTAGGTTATCCTTATTAAATTTATGTTCAATCGCCAGTTGAGGCAACAGGTTTTTGGCCCTCTCGATGGGTCCAACAAGTAGTTTTGGAAAGAATAAAGTAAAAAGGCTGAATTTCAGAAAATCTTTTTCAGCTTTCAGCGAGCCCCGATAAACATCCAGAACATAGCCAATCGTTTGGAAAATATAAAAAGAAAGGCCAAGAGGAAGAATAACTTCTACTATCAGGAAGTTACTTTTATCAGGGTTGTTTCCTGATATATTGAATATATTATCAATTATAAAATTCCAATATTTAAAATAAATCAGAATTCCAATATTAATTAAAAAGCTCAGATACAGAAATCGGGTTTTCAGCTTCTTTTCTGTAGCCTCACCTATTTTAATTGCAATCAGATAATTTGCAGTGATAATAGAAATAATTAAGAATACGTATGATACTTTGACGTACATGTAAAATATCAAACTAGCCAGGGTCAATACATAGTTTCGGTATTTTGCCGGCGATATGTAATATACTATGAAGGTACATATCAGAAAAATAAAGTATACAATTGATGAGGATATCATTAGATTATAAATTTCGTATTCCTGATAATTCCAAATGTGATATTATCCAAGCTTTTTATTTGCTAAGTTTGAGTAAATAGTCAACATTAGCCTAACTTTGATTGAACCCCTCTGCATAAATCTCCAATATTTTGAAAATTCAATAAGTCATTCAGATCAAAACGCACTTTAAATCGCTTTTCAACAGCAGTAATAACCTGAATATGATTTAATGAATCCCAGGCTTCAATAGTTGATGTGTCGCTTTGCTCATTGAGCACAATGCTCTTATCATCAAATAACTCGACAAAGATATTATTAACTTGTTTAAGGATTTCGTTTAGTTCCATTGTTTATTTTATATTTTAATTTTTACTTTTATGCTTAAATCAATTATAGTTGATTTCGGTTAACCAATTTCACCTAAAAAAAGCTTCCATATTAAAGTCACATTCTTTATTTAAAAAGATGCCATAAGTAACTTTTCGCAAAAAATTATCAGTTTACAAAAAATGTATTAATTAGCTGAATTAACAATATTCTCCCCAAGTTTAATCATAATACATTTTGTTAGAAACATCATAAAATTAAAAAATGTTCAATTCTAAATGAAAGAGATTATAACATTAATTCAACATTTATTTCATGAATAAATTAAACATGCGTTCATGCTCCAGGGCAACTTTATCCCAGTTGAACAGCGACAATGCCCTCTGTTTTGCAAGGTTGGCTTTGGTTAACAACAAATCTTCTGAGTTTAAGGCTAGTTCAAGAGCAGAATGCAGAGAATCAATGTTTCCTTGTTTAAATAAAGTAGCTGTATCGGCCACAGCATAAACATTCTCTTTTATATCACTACAGATAATTGGAGTACCTATTCCCATAACATTCAATATTACCGGAGAAAGACCCTCTATATCAGATGGTTGTATATAACAATAGGCATGTTTCATTAACTGAAGCGAGACTTCACCATAGATATAGCCGGAGAATAAAATCCTGTTGTCAGCAGTTGAAATTAAGGTCTTTTCATAATCTGAAGGATTTGGAGAGCCACCCACCAAAACCAGTTTTTTAGTAGTTTTCAGTTTATTGAAAGCCGGAATAAGATAGTGTAAACCTTTATCGGGAATAAACCGGCCAATAAACAGGAAGTATTCTCCTTTAACAAGTCCCATATTAGTGAAGACGTCGTCATTTACCTCAAATTCAGGTACTTCACTGCCAAACGGGATAAACGCGAATTTTTTTTTGAATTTTTTCTCAAAAATATCCTGCGCGAAAATGTTATCAAAAATGACCTGGTTTGGAATGTATGCAGTAATAAAAGCTGAAAATCTAAGATAAAATTTGGCATACCAGGGCCATTTATCTCTATTCCAATCAATTCCGTCCTGACTAATAAAGACTTTTTTTCCTGCAATTCTAAGTAGTAAGGCCCAAATACTATTGCCTCCGTTTTGTATATGAACAACATTGGCCGTATTCCGGAAAATGATGTGTAAAGTACATTTTAAAGAATGAATTAAAGTATCAAATCCTTTTTGATTGATTGTTTTGAAATTTATTATCCGGACTCCTTCATATTCATCAACCAATTTCTCTTGTCCGGGATACAATCTGTTATAACCAACTACCTGATGTCCAATTTTAACAAGTCGCGGATACAGTTCCATGGCAAACTTGTCTGCTCCTGCACAGCCTTTACGCAAAGGAATTGATCTGAATCCAAAAGCCGCAATTCTTAGTTTTGGGGTTTGTAATGAATTAGTCATTATTAATACAATTGTGGTTTTTAATTTACGAATTCAGATAATCCTGGTAATAATTATCCAGGTATTCTTTCAATGCTTCGCGCCAATCACGCATGATATTAACATTTCGATTATTGAGTTTTCGGTTTATAAGTCGCTCGCATAGAGGCCTATCTGCAAAGTACTCCTTTTTAAAATGATCTGATGTAACTGGATGAATTTTCACTTTTTTATCCAGGCCTAAAATATTGATCATTTCCTGAGCAACTTCCAGTCTGCTGGTTTGCCCGCCACAAACCATATTATACAATCCCCAATATTCCTTTTGAAGTAATAATTTTACATTTTTAGCAAAATCATGCGTATAGGTTGGAGTGCCGTCCTTATCATTAACAATAAATAGTTCCTGTTTACCAGCCTTTAACTGAGCCATGATCTTCTGAACGAATTTTTTATCTTTTTTCGGACCTGATCCCATCATCCAACCAGCCCTGCATACCAGATATTGCAGAGTATTCTCGACAACATACCTTTCACCCGCATATTTTGCACGTGCATAATGACCTAATGGATTTGGCAAATCCCAGTCGTCGTACATATCTTTCTTTCCGTCGAAAATCCCGGCAGTACTGATATAAAGTATGGGGATATTTAGTTCGTTAGCAATGTATACAGCATTTTCAACGCTTAGAGTATTTGTCAGGTAAGTATCTTCAACATTAGTTTCACAAAATTCCAAATCTGTATAAGCTCCGAGATGAAACAAGTAATCAGGGTTGAACGCTTTAACATCTTTTTTATAGGCATCTAAATCCCTGAAATCCAAAAAACTCAACCAGGAATCATTAACATCCTTGTCGGTACATTTCAGTTCATACTCATCTTTAAATTGAGCATAAAATGCTTCTCCAAGCATACCGCCACAACCTGCTATGTAAATTTTCTTTTTCATAATTAATTTTTATTTTGTATTACATCATTATAAATTCCAATCAATTCATTGTAATGTGTTTCCGGATTAAAAAGTTCTTCAGCTAATGCCCGGGCATTCTGTGACATCACCTGATATTCTGCATCTGGTAAGCTGTCCGCACGTTTTAAAACTGCTTCCAATTCCGCTTCATTTCCGGGATTAAACAAATACCCTGTTTTGCTTTCTTCAATTATTTCCGGAATCCCTCCTATTCTTGAACCTATAACAGGTTTACCAAATGAATAGGACTCAATAATTGTTAATGGATTGTTTTCATACCATTCGGATGGAACAACAATAAACGAAGCTAAACGTACAAGCGACCAAAGTTCGTCGCCGCTTTTGTATCCTAAGAACTCAACATTCTCAGAGTGTCGATCCATTAACTGTTCAGCTATTGGACCCGTTCCGACTATTTTTAATGAAATTCCTGCTTTTAGAGCAGATTCAAATAAGGTTTGTACGCCTTTTTCTCTTGAAATACGACCGAAGTATAAAAAATATTTTCCTTTAAATGTAGTCGGAACAATAGACTTCAAATCTGGTTTGAAGTTGTAAAGCATATCCCCTTTTATTTTATAGTTCGGATCAAATTCAATATGCTTGTTTTTGATGAATTTACTGACAAAAACAAATCGATCAATAAGTTTAACTGGTTTTATGATGTACTTCCTGAAATATGCATCCATTGAAAGAATAGCGCTTTGGCCAAATTTATTCTCTGAGCATCTATTAATTGAACATCGCAAATAGAATTTATCAATACATTTCTCACATACCTTATTTTTCCCATCAATAAACAGATAAGCCGGGCAGATAAGCCTGTAATCATGTACAGAATGAACTACTGGAATATTCTTCATTTTTATGGCCGTGAGTATAGAAGATGTAAGACCTCCCATAAACAGATGAATGTGCACTACATCGGGTTTAATTTCATCCAGCATTAGCAACAGTTTATCGTATGCGTCCCTGTTATAAATGAATATAGGTGTGGATGATATTTTCTTCCCGATTGATAATTTCCTGAAATTGTGTCCAGTAGCAAAATACTTTTCTGTTTCGCAAGGTATAGTTTCAGGTGATTTTGTGCTAAAATAATAAACTTCGTGCCCATTCTGTTTAAGCAATTCAGCCGTATTAAAATAAACTGCATCAGCTCCACCTTTTCGAAAATGATAATTATTGATCATTAGAATTTTCATCCTGCGCTTGCTATGTATCTATTCAAAAATGAATCTTCTGTTGAAATAAATAATTTAAAATACGATTTTTAAAAATATAAGTAGAGTTATATTCTTATTTAGTGCTTTTTAGTATTTAATACTATATTCTGATATTCAACAATATATTGAGAAACCATAGCATCTATTGAAAAATTATCCTGAATGCGATCATAACCATATTTACCCATTCTACTACGCATCTCCGGATCATTCAATAGCATTTCAGCTTTTTCCACCAGTTCGGCTGGATTTGACGGGCCAATAAGAAAGCCGGATAGCTGATCCTTTACTATTTCGCTTGTACCTCCCCCGATTGTTGCTATTACAGGCTTTCCAAGAGCCATATATTCAAGAATTGAATTGGAAATCCCTTCCGTGAAAGTTGAAAGCACACAAATGTCCATCGCATTTACCAATGATTCCACATCTGATCGTGGACCCAATAATCTGATATTCGCTTTTACGTTATCGCTGATAAGACTTCTGCAAAATTCAGAATCTGTTTTGTCGCCAATTGCTAAAAATGTGATATCATTTCTTTTAGCAAGCAACAATTCTGCTGCTTTAAAATAAGTTTCATAGTCCTTGTTCACTGAAAAGGAGGCAACCATACCAATCAAATACGTTGTATTTATTTTGAGATTCTTCCTTACGGTATCGTTTGAAATAATAGTACTGACTCTGAGGAAATTAAAACCATTATGAATACAAACACTTTTATTTACGGGTGCTTTATAAATTTCCAGACCTTTTTCCGAGTTTCCGATAATAAGATCAGATAGGGGAAAAGTAATCAGGGACCTTAACCGGGGCTTGTTTGAAATTCTTAAATCCCCGAGAGCATCCGTTATTTGGCCATTTATCAGTTTTATATTTAATATTTTACATGCGGGAATACTATAAATAGCTGTCATACTATCCCAACAATGCACAATATCCGGTTTATAAGACCTACAAATGTTATAAAATTTGGTAAAAACAGATATATCTTTTTTCGTTTTCCGGATCAGGTAATGTATACTGATTCCAAGATCAAGTATTTCGTTATAATGAAGTTCTTCACTCATTACCACAACTTCGAATTCAATATTTTCCTGTTTAACAAGAACTTTCATGAGTTCGGTAAGTCGTCGTTCTTTTCCACCGGAACGAAGGCTATCAATAAAAAATAATATTTTCATCTGGTTATTAAATCGCTATACCTTGGATGAAATACTATCAGAAGCAAGATTTTCTGTTTGCTTTTTATTGATTTTATCTACAAGTTCTTCCACCATCCATGCGCAAAAATCAAATTCCCCTTCATGAAAATCCAACGAACTATCCCAATATCCCGGGCATGGTTTATAGGCAGCGGGTGTTGTCCCAAAACTAATTTCGACAATCAAAGGATTTCCGTTTTCATAAACATAATCAAATGCTACGGTTTGAAGTTTAAGCTTTTTTGCTACTTCAAATGAAATCCTCAGCGTTTCTTCAGTAATAATTTCTTTATCATATTGCCGCATATGGCTTCCTGAAGCTCTGAAATCATTTTTCCGCACAAATCGTTTCTCTCCAAACGCTTTGTTGTCGACAACTACCAGCCTGATATCAGAATCATTATTTGCAATAAAGTCCTGAAAATAAACATACCCTTTTTCTCTCTGGGAAAATTTGTCCAATTCGAGTTTATAGAATAAACGGATTATTTTTTTTATTATATCGGAAAGAGTAGATTCTCCTAATTTGTATTTCCGGATAGATTCTTTCAAATAAAAGAAAGAATTAAATTGTTTGAAACCAAGGCCAAATGCCCGATTGACTAACTTTTTTGCATCTTTTTTGCTCCTGACCAGTTTTACATTTTCCGAACTGGCTCCTCCCCGAAGTTTGAATACTTTAGGAAAAACTGTTTCATCAATCCATTGCAGAGCATCACTTTTCGAGTAGAATACATATGAAGGCACAAGAGGAGCTCCAATTGCCTCAAGTAAGTACTTTTGTCCTATCTTGTCATCAAAATGCCACATCGTCTGAAAATCAGGAAAAACAATTTTTCCGGCAGATTCCAGCGAAAATAAAAGTTGTTTTGCAAAAACCAGGTCTTTAGCAATTGCCTGTGAAAAATGCCACATTAAGGCATCGCAATCGTCCAAATCTTCAATGATATCTGATTGATAACAATCTACAAGTTTATAAGGAATCTCATGTTTATCACAATATTGAATCCATTCGTAACTAAAACTATCTTCCCTTTTATGTATTGCTATCTTCATTTAATTATTATTTGATTATTCGAATGACCCATATATAAAAAACATAAACTGTTTCTTTACTGTCTGTAAAGATTGTCATTCGAATTTTAGGACTTCCGAATTACAAAGCTATCTAAATCTGTAGAAAATTTTTTGTGCAAAATCCAACTTCCCTTCTCGAATATACATTATGATATACGTATACTCTGAACTACGAAAATCTGTAAGATTTATTTAATTTCAGGAAAAAGAGAAATGAGAAATCCGAAAAATTCACGTTATCAGAGGTCATCAATAAATTTTTTCAATTTCTCACCATAAATCAAATAATTTAGCTTTTCAGCACCAACTTTGTGGCCACCTATAGCTATAACCTTCAATTTATCTTTTAAAGGTAATATTTCACACAGTTTTGTATAATAGGATTCAATAGTATACTCTTCAGCAAGAATTGCAGAAACCCCATCTTGAAAGTACCACTTCATTTCACCAAGGTTAGTTGAGATTATGGGTTTTTGTGCAGCACAATACTCCCCAACTTTATGATGAAATCCGGCAATATCCTGTAAAGCATTCCTCATTGGTACAATAAGCAATTCTGCGCTCAAATATTTATTTATTAGTTCCTGGTGAGGAACATTAGTAAATAACATAATACTTTCTCTGAATTCACATTCATTGATCTTATTATATAGTTTATCAGACATATCCTTATCTCTGTCTCCTTGTCCTATTGCTAATAATAGTTTTCCCTGGTAACAGTCCGACTTTCTTAATTTACTATATAAATCAATTACAAATTCTATTACAGAATAGTATCCAATGGCACCACAATACATCAGATAATTACTGGATGGAATAGTTATTATAGGTTTAAATTCCTCAAAATCACAGATTGCAGGTATTTTAATAAGAGGGAGTTTATTGTTTTTCAAATAAACCCGGTTTTTTAAAAACTCGCTTATAACAATGATGCCATCACAGAAAAAGAATCTGTAATTATCAAGCAACCGGGCGTTTATAAATTCATACCATTTTCGCTTATAAGTTATAGCCGAGCTTAATTCAACATACTGAATAATTAGTTTAAAATGAAGAATTTTTGATAGAAACCGATAATGAACCAATTCAATAAAAGACGGTCCGGAAAAAATTGCGGCGTAAATGCTTTTACGCTTTTTTACCAGAAGAACTAATTCTCCGATATATCCTGAAAACCTGTTGAGTTTTCGAATAATAAAATTATCCGGGCGTGTTAAAAGTATGGATGTTAAAATATATGGAATTCCATAGCATCTATTTAATTTGCCTTTTTTTTCTGTTTGATTTAAACTATGTTTACTAATAATAAGCGGATTACATCCTGCCAGTTTAAGCCCTTTGTGGGTTAGTTTTATCCTTTGTATAATCGCAGTAGTTTCTTTGGGAAATCCAGAAGATCCTAAATGTATAATAAACATAATTATCTGTTTGTTACTTTTAAATAATTACTAGCGATTCAAAGATAATAGAAATCAGAAACGATATTACTTTTAAAAATATTGAGTCTGTTAAGATGATTAGCTGAAAAAGTCAAGCAAGAAAAAGCCCCGTTAGCATATTTAATTCATTTCGTCCGATCAATCAATAATGTCAATTTCTATTCCAATAATCTTTCATGCTTTTATAGTTAATAAACTTAACATGTTATTTTAAAATGGGTGCTAATATACAGAAATTTAAAAATAATGCACTTTAAATTTATTAACCACTTTACGACGTGATTTCATATCTGAGAGTATCATTTTGACTTTAAATAGTTTTCAATGACTTCATTAGAAATATCTCGAAGTGATTCGCAACGTGACAAATTTAAAATTAATTTCATTTGCTCTTTTCTTAAAAAGAATTTTTCCAAACGCAATCTTCGTATTATTGAACGAAAGAATTTGAAATTTAAAATATTAGACGTACTAAAGATCGATAAAAAGAAATCCTCCTGACTAAATATGAGATCATTAAATTTTGATTTCAACTTTTGTGGATCAGCTATTATTTCATTAATAGCCTGAATCTCATCTTCAACTTGCTGTTTCTTATTCTCAACTAGTAATTCAACTTGAAAACCACCTTTACATTGCTGGTAAGGTAATAGATTCCAAGAAATTTCTTTTTTGCTATTAATCTGAATATTCAGTAAAACTCCTTCATACCATCCTTCAAAATCGATTAATGAATCAAACAAAAAATTGCCCAATCCGTAAAATATGGGCACTCCATTGTAAATTTCGTAGCCGCTGATGCAATGAGAATGATGACTAATAACTAATGATGCTCCTTCCTCAGCATAATAATGATATAAGTCTACCATTCTTGGGCTGGGATAATGGAATCGTTCATGTCCCCCGTGTACAATTAGGATAACTATATCAGCTATCTGCTTTGCGGCATGTAACGTTCTGGTATTTGCAACAATATCAATTGGGTTTGCGCCACCATGGACTGCATTGGCGATTGACCATTCATTTTCTGTAATATTTACAACTCCAATAGTGATCTGATCAATTTTTTTGAGAAATATTTCTGATGCCTGACCCAAATTTGAGCCGACACCAACCGTTGCTATGTTTTGGCTTTTACAGGTATTAATCGTATCCGCTAATCCCTTATCACCATAATCATAGATATGATTATTAGCTAATGTCACTAAATTTACATTAAGCAATTTAAGAACACCAATAGTAGAAGGTGAAGCTTTCAGGAATGGTCCGGATTTTGAAATCTGGAATTCTTCTCCAGCGTCTGTTAACGGACTTTCAAGGTTTATGATGTTAAAATCAGAATTTTGAAAAATCTCCGTAATCTTTTCATCAAATAAGGAAGCAGGATTATCTTTTGCAATCGATTCTATCCTTCTCCCTAAAAACAAATCACCGGCAATATTAATACTTATCGAATCCATTACTCAATTATTTATAATGAGAGTTTTAAATATCACTGGAGCAAATATAAGCTCAGCAATATTTTACGCCTAATTCTCATTAATACTTGAACATTATTATTTTTTTTAAAGTCGAATTTTTCGATTTTACTCGTCCTTATCCTGTAAATGTTGTTCGAAAAATTCTACCAGAATTTTAGCTTGTTCCAGATAATTAAATTCATTATAAACCAGTTTTCTTCCTTCAATACCTATCTGATCAGCCTTTTCACTTAATAAAGCTTCCCGTAATTTATCTGCAAATTTTACAGCACTGTTGGGTTCTGCAATAAAGGCATTAAGGCCATCATTCAAAAAGAGATTTATTTCCCCGACATTAGTTATAACCACAGGATTCCCGGTAGCTAAATATTCACCTAATTTTGTTGGAAATCCTCCCTCAGCCTGCGCATTGTCAGGTCTTGATAAAGCTAAAATATCAGAATCGCAAAGTACTCTTGGAATTTGATTCCTATCTAAAGGACCACGAATACTAAAACTATCAGCAATACCATATTTTTGAGCCAAAATGAACATACTTTGCCGGATAATCGGGTTACGTGAAGCTGTAATGAGTTGCAATCGGGCTAGTGGAAATTCTTTTGCAATAAGCGAAAACGATTCAATCAAAACAGGAATTCCATCTTTATCGCCTTCAATACTTCCACAATAGGTTATTTTTTTTAAACTATCTGTAGATTTATTTTTTACAATTTCAAATCTGGACGAATCAACAATCATATTAATAACAATGATTTCAATTTTATTCTTCGTTAATTCCAGGAAATATTTTTTTAAAGCATTATTAATAACATATAAGCCATCAAATTTTTGCAGGACAAATTTCAGATAAATAAATAGAACTATTTTACCTATAATTGTTTTACCTCCGTAAATAAATGGATATTCAGTTCGTTCATGAAACACTTTAATACCAAGTTTTTTCGCATTATTTAATAATGGAATAAGGATTTCTATCCGGGTATCCAGCAAGATCAAGGAAGAGATTTTTTCTTTTTGATGTGCCGATAATATTAACTTGTTTGCTTTAACAATAGTATCATAGAAAAGCTTAAGCTTGGCGATTTTCGAAAATTTATTTTGAGGTCCTTCTGGTATGCACGTGAATTTGATTCCTTGATCCCAAATCTCTTGTTTAATCCATTTCTGCTCAACTAACAGCATAAACTCCACTTCATGCCCAAGTTCTACAAGGCCTTTCGCATAAGCGAGATGCCTGTTTGTAGCTGCGCCTCCATTTGGATACTGGCCTGAAGAAACAAATATAATTCTCATTTTAACTCTATTCCTTTTTAAACTTTATCACGACAAAAGAGAATTAGTATAAACTTCTTGAAATTTTAAACAAGTTCAAAATGTTCTTTATATTTTGTAGAGGCTTACTGGTGCACAAATACACTATCTAAAAAAAGGAAATCAGTATTTTAAAAATTGCTCAACAAATATTTTTCAAAGATCAGCAATTTTTCAATTCACTAACACCATTCCAGAGATTACTAAGCTTACAATTCCCGAGAATCAGTTTTACTACTCTCCAAGAGGTATCTTCAATCTGATAGTCCTCCGGGATACTCACCGATTTTCGTTCACCTTTTTCACTGATTACCATTGAAATGGAATTAAGAATGATATCGGGATTAAATCCGGTAAGAATAATAGATCCGGTATCCTGAGCTTCGGGCCTTTCCATCGATTGACGAAGCGAAATGGCTGGAAATCCCAATATTGAAGATTCTTCACTAATCGTTCCGCTATCCGATAACGTACATAATGCATTTTGCTGCAGATGAACGTAATCAAGAAAACCGAAAGGTTTTAAAAATTGAATTTTGCTATTCAGTTCATTTTCACCCAACTGCTCAATACGTTTGCGGGTACGAGGATGGGTACTCACGATAACTGGGAGAGAATACGTATCAGCCAATTCATTCAATACGATTAATATTTTCTTCAGATTCTCAGGGTTATCTACATTTTCCTCACGATGCGTCGAAACAACAAAATAATTATTCTGTTGGAGTTCCAGATGTGAAAGAATAACTGAATTATCAATTTTGTGTTTATAATAATTCAAAACTTCCTTCATAGGCGAACCCGTCAGGTATATACGGCGGTGTTGTAATCCTTCGCTTAAAAGATGTCGCCGTGCATGTTCGGTATAAACAAGATTATAGTCGGCAATATGGTCAATAATTCTACGGTTAGTTTCCTCGGGTACATTGAAATCGAAGCTTCGGTTACCGGCTTCCATATGAAAAACAGGGATATGCATCCTTTTAGCAATATAGGCCGATAAACAGGAATTTGTGTCGCCTAGAACGAGTAACCCATCAGGGTTTTCAATTTTCAGAAGGCTTTCTGTTTTTCGTAAAATATCACCAACAGCTGATCCAAGTGAGGTTGTATCAATCTCAAGAAAATGATCAGGCTTTCTTAATTCCAGTTCTTTCCAGAAGATTTCATTTAATTCATAATCGTAATTCTGCCCGGTATGAACGATTACCTGGTTTACATATTTATCCAACAAAGCCATAGTACGCGATAACCGTATTATTTCAGGACGCGTGCCAACAACAGTTACAATTTTTAATTTGGTAGGGATCATAAATCAGGGGCAATTCTTTAAAAAGAGTTTAGAATAAGGAAATTTGTCTTGGTGATTTTGTGCTAATTTAGTAATTGTAGTTTATATTCTTACTTTTTCGAAGAAAGTATCAGGATCCTTAGGGTCAAAGAATTCATTGATCCAAAACAATGTCAATAAATCCTCATCACCAACATTTGTAATATTGTGAGTATACCAAACAGGCATGTCAACAAAAGAAGGATTTATTCCATCAAGCTCGAAGTGTATAACTTCTTCAGAACCAATTTTACGAAACTCGATTACAGCTTTTCCTTGTATAACAGCAAATCTTTCAATTTTCCGGGTATGAAAGTGTTCCCCACGGGTAATACCCGGATGAGTAGACGAAAAAGAAAACTGCCCTCCTATTGACGTTTTAACCGTTTCTACAAAACTACCCCTGTTATCCGTATTTTTCTTCAATAGTACGGGGAAATGATCTGAATGATTTATATATGAACGGAAAGTGTTAAAAAGATTCAATTCAAAACTATTCTTTATTTCTGGTAATATTGCGTTTTCAAAATACTGACTTTTATACTTCTCAAGTATAGCCAGTATTTCTGAAACTTTTGCCTCAGATGTATATGCTATTGGATATACGGGTAAAGATTTTTCCTGATCGATAATATCCCAGATTTCCTTCACTAACTCATTCACGTATATGAGTTTAAGATTTCCATCAACATCAATTTTGGGTTGTTCGTTGTGAGTAAGCTGATGAGAGAAAGTAGCTACCACTGAATTATAAAAAGGATTGCCAAATGGTCCAAATACATTGGGGATTACCATACCCGTAAACGCTGCACTATTTCTTTGCGCCCATTTAAGAAGTAATTCACGCCCTTCTTTTTTGGACTGGCCATATTTATTATCGCGTTCTTCCTGCGTTGAAGATGAAAAAATAACATGTGGATTCACATGCTCTGTTTCCATGGCTCCGATAAGTTTTTCAACCAGAAGAATGTTCGTGCGATACAAAACTTCCGGATCATTATGGCGATTCATGGCAGCAAGATGAACAATTACATCACAGCTTTTCACAAAGTCCCGCAGTTGATTTTCATCCTGAAAATATGAATCGTCGAATCCAATTCGCTCCACATCTTTATGTAATCCGAGGAAATTAAACAGATGAGTTCCAACAAATCCAGCCTGGCCAGTAATTCCGATTCGCATCATTATTTAAAATAAATTATTAGTATTATACATTTCCTGTTTGCCAATAAAGTTATAAACCAAGATCAGTCCGGATAATATCCAGTTTAAGCAGCAGTTTTTTCATGCCTTCCACATCGAGCCTTAACGTATTATCGGAATGATATTCATCAATTTCAGATACATCAGCCCCTTCAGAGAAATAAAGCTCATAATTTAAATTCCGGTTGTCAGCTGGTATCCTGTAAAAATCTCCCATATCTTCCGCTTTAACCATGTCTTCTCTGTTAACCAGGACTTCATATTTTTTCTCTCCATGGCGGGTACCAATTACTTTAACAGGGATATCCGAATTATAAAGTTCTTTCAGAGCTTGGGTTAAAGTCAGGATAGTTGCGGCAGGTGCTTTCTGAACAAAAATATCACCTTGTTGTCCATGAGCAAAAGCGAACAATACCAATTCTACAGCATCTTCAAGAGTCATCATGAAACGGGTCATGCTTGGATCGGTGATGGTTAAAGGAAGTCCTTTTTTTATCTGGTCAATGAATAACGGAATAACTGAACCTCTGGATGCCATAACATTCCCATAGCGAGTACCACAAAATACAGTGCCGCTACTATTCAGGTTACGACTTTTTGCTATCATCACTTTTTCGCTGAGCGCTTTTGACATGCCCATTGCATTAATAGGATATACGGCTTTATCCGTGCTCAATACGATCACATTTTTCACACCATGCTCAAGTGCACTGTCCAAAACATTTTCACATCCCATTACATTAGTTCTGACAGCCTCCATAGGGAAAAACTCACAGGAAGGAACCTGTTTAAGTGCTGCCGCCTGGAAAACATAATCTACCCCATGCATTGCTGAATCTACGCTTCTCTTATCACGTGTATCACCAATGTAGTATTTGATTTTATCGTTGCGATAAAACTGGCGCATATCATCCTGTTTTTTTTCGTCGCGGCTAAAAATCCGGATTTCCTTGATATTTGTATTCAAAAAACGGTTCAGAACTGCGTTTCCGAATGATCCGGTACCACCAGTAATTAAGAGTGTTGAGTTGTCTAACATAAGCGTATGGTATAATAAAAGTTTTAAATGGTTGTTTTCTGTTTTTATAAATCTGCTGATCCTTAAAACAGGACCATATTTTATTGGGCATTAATCTTTGGGCATTAAAAATCCCTAAAATCAATGTTTGTTTTTAATCGAGTTTTTGAATTTTTTTCGGATTTTTTCACTTTCAAAATGCATTATTGCATATTCTTTAGCACGGCAACCTAAATTTCTTCTCAAATCTTCATCTTCATATAAATTTGTAATTGCCAATTCAATTTTTTCATTAGAATCTTCAGAAACCACATACGCCCAATCATGTTTTAATGCATGTTTGGTAACAGCAGTCTCGGAACTGGAAAATACCAAAATAGGTGTTCCGGATACCATATACTCACTCGCTTTAGTTGGCATTGAATATCTAAGAAAAGATACTGATTTTTGATCAAAGTCATTTGGTAAAAGCAATAAATCCGCTTCTGAAAATACATGAGGCAATTGATCGTAGGGAACTTGGTTCCGAAATTTAACACATTCAATTTTATCCAATTCCTTTAATACAGGATGATCAGATCCTGACTGAATATGAAATTCAATTTTCCGTCCTTTATTTACTTGATTTTGAACCGCATTTGCAAAACTCAAAAGGCAATTCTGAAGCCCTGTTCCAATTCTACCAGCATATAGAACTATAAAAGTATCTTTTAGGGAATAATCTTTTTTAATTGAAGATGTCCAGTTTTTAACATCTATTGGATTGTGAAAAGGCAGGAATACTTTCCCATAGCGTTTAATATACTCTTCACTCATGGCTTCACTTATACTCAATAGTACATCAGCTTTATCAAATAATTTTCTTAATTCTTTATCGATAAGGCGGTTCCAATATATATGAAAAAGGCCTTTTTGTCTATTGGATATAGTTTTTGGCCAGTCATCCATTAAATGAATGACCAAGGGTTTATTAAGATATTCTTTCAGTCTGCTAATGAAATGTATCAGTTCAAGAGTTGAGAGCTGAGAATAAATAATATCGGGAGAGAATTCATTCATCCAGATTAAAAATTCATTACTGATAACAAATTTCCTTCTGCGATGTATTTGACCTGTAAGAAAAAGAAGTTGATCTTTTATTTTTCCTAATTTACTTTCCGTTTGCTTTGGTAAATTGTAAAAGTCTTTTTGAACATTACTCTTTAGTATAATCTTTGACTTTAGATGTTCTTCTGAAAATTTCAGGTTAAATGGGAATCCACGTTCGATTTCCCGGTCACCAATAAGATAGTATTTATCACATACTGAAAAATCGGGATTGTATATTTCACTTGCTGCAACAGCAATATTATTTTTGTCCCAGCCATAAAAAAGGTTAGTCAGCGTAATTCCTGCACCAGATTTTTTGTTGAACTGCTGACCAATTATTAATACTTTAGGGTAACTCATTTGAATTTTGATTATTCAATTTTCCTTATAAAATTTAAATAAGTGAAAATAGAAATTTATTGCTTTACTAAAAGTATGGCAGAGAATACTTTAAATGTTGATTCTAAAAGATTACAAAGATTTTATGGGCATTATAATATTCTCAAAACATTAATTTGTTTCAATGGTTAAAAAGTTATCTTAAAAAATGATGTTTATTGGACTTATTTGATTGAGTTATTTTTCATAGATTCTGATCCATCTGTTATTTTAACCGATGATCTATTTAAAACTTCCCTGAACTTTTTTCTTACCATTGTAGCGTCAGAATCTGATTTTGCTACTTCAATAGCCTTTTTTGCTAAGGTGGCTCTCAAATTTATATCTTTTATCAATCTTATCATTGCTTCGGACAAGCGATCTTTATCATTCTCGGAAACGATAAACATACATTTATTCTTTCTTGCATATTCTGTGAGAGCAATATTTCCCGGGGCAAATAAAAGTATAGGAACCCCTGAAATCATATATTCAGAAGTTTTAGTAGACACAGAGAATTGGGCGTATTTAAATCCTTTGGGCGTGAAATCAATAGGCAAAAAAGCAAAATCAAATTTGGTAATTAGGGCTGGAATTTGACTAAATTCAACAGCTTTATGAATAAATATTGACTTTAAATTCTTTATTTTAGCTAAAAAAAATGAATTCGTTTCAATAGAATAAATATTTAAATTTATCCTATAGCCAATAGTATTTAGTTCATCAATAACCTGGCAAAAAGTTAATAATGAATTTATGTTTGGAACAGCCAGTCTTCCGGTATATACTATATTTACTTCATCATTTAGTGTCCAATTCTTTTTAATAAATGGTTCCCACGAACCAATTTCAACCGGATTTCTAAATGGAATGAAAGACCTGTTGTAGCGTTTAAGATATTCCTCAGACATTGATTCAGAAATACTTAAACGTATATCTGTTCTTTCGACTAAAAGCTCAAATGAATTTTTAATCTTTTTTTTCCAATATGAATAAAATAAATTAGGCTTATTTAAAATATTGACAGAATCATCCATTATATGAATTGCAAGTGGAATTCCGGTTTTTTCTTTCAGTTCACTGGCAAAAATCATATCACAAAATTTGAATGGCTGGGCATAAATAATATCTGGTGAATATTCATCGATCCATTTTAGCAGCTTGTCGGAAACCACAATTCGATAACTAGAGTTATACACACCTAACAAGATGAGTATTTTATAATATGAAATTTCTAAAAAAAATTTCAATTTCTGTAATGCGTTCTTTGAGGAATTTGAGGAAGAAGAAGGTAGAGCTGTTAATGATGGTTCTTTAATATGAAAATCACCTGAAGTTTGAATTTTATTAATAAAGTTAAATGGGAATGGTATTTTTATTTCCATATTGCCAAGCTGGTAGAATTTCTCACAACCGGTTTGGAATGATGTTTCATTTATCTTTTCAGTAACTACCGCAACACACGCCGGATCCCAGTCTTTAAACAGATTGATTAACGTTATTCCTCCACCACCGTTATAGCGGAAGGTTTCTCCTATAATTAAAACTTTTGGGTAGCTGATTTTCATTAAAAGGTTAATATTGAATGAACATATATAGTATTTTGAAAATTCAAATATGAAAACAAATTCATGAATAGTAACGCCAAATCTTTTATAAAAATTTAATAATCCGAATTATGGATTTAATGTTTTCCACTTCAATTCCATATTTGATTAATTCTGTTAAAAAAAATGAGTTGTAAGCCTGTTTATATTTCTTTTAATCCTTCCCGGAATATTTTTAATTCTGCTAAACTGAAACTTATAATATTTGTACTTGATATTCCAAATATTCTTAACCTTCATGAAAGTTGTTTTAACGGAATAAAACCGTTCTCCAAGTATTTTCTCAACATCGCTATTTTCTCTTAAGTCAATTGTAATCTTCCCGCTTCTAACATCATTCATCATATTCAAAACTTCCTTTGGATGGCTTCCCCGATAATATTCCAACCAACTTGGATACCAATAGTGCCTCTCAATATTGAAAGGATTGGTAATTTTATAATAATTATTATTTGCCCATTCTAAGATATCCGCACATAGTTCCGGTTTTTCATCTTTATATATCAGTGTTTTTTGTTTTACCTGCCAGGGAAATAAAAAAGGATAGTGATACATATAAATTCCTCTTCTTTTCATTTGATTTCCTGTAATCCAATGAATTGATCTTAAGTCTACTCCATTTTCATTATTTATTGTTGGAGGTTCGTGAGTAACATATTGAAAACCTTTCCCCCATTTAAATAGTCGGTGAAAATTTACGGCTCCTCTTCTTAAATTCCAACCATCTATCTTGTAAATGGTGTCACCCCAAAAGTTTCGGGTAGGGAAAGTAATTGCTGTAATTGAGGTATCAGCTGTTAAAAGTTCAATAACAGCCTGCATATCTTCATCCTTATAGAATTCATCTATATCTATCTGCCATAAATAATCACCAGTCGCTCTTTCTGCATAAGCCCTTGATTGTGGCGTGCGATGTCTACCCAACTCATCTGTCTTAGGCCAGAAACCATTGCGTGTTACAATAGTTAATTTGTTTTGAGGATCTTCTTCTCTTTTAAATTTATATAGTACTTCTAATGTTCCGTCAACTGAATGGCCATCAGGTGTGCATACCGATTTGGCATCTTCATGGCCTCCTTCCACAACAATAATCTCATGTGCGTAGGGATATAATGATCTAAGACAATAGCGTGTAAAAGGCTCACCATTTACAACTATGATTCCAAAAGTTATTTTAGGCAAATCTAAGTTTTTCATTATCCTATTCGAGTTCTGTTAACTTTTCGTTCTTCGCTGATATTTCTATTAAACCGGATAACATTGCCAAGTACCACAAACCCATAGATATACGATTATCTGCCAAAAAGGTTGAGGACACAAAACTCTCTATTAATTGTGAAATAATCATTAATAAAAATAATAGGGACAAAAGTGATAATTCTTTCTCTCCTTTCATAAATAAATTAAAGGCTTTTACAATTGAAACAAAATAAAGCAAAACAAATAAAACTAAACCAATGTAACCCCATCTAAATACAACTCCTGTCCAAACTAAATCATAAGTTGTTTTTCTCATTGCCTCAACCCAGGATAATTGGGTCTCAGTAACGGGCCCAAATCCTATAAGCAGTTTATCATTATCAATTTTATCGAGAATTTCACTTGTTTTCCCAAATCGGTAAATAATAGAATTTGATGACTCATCAGTTGGATTTTCTTTAACTTCTGTAAAACGGCTTAAAAAATAATCCGTACTTGTCGGAAAAAAATTAGAAATCATTATAAAAAAAACCAAACCTGTTATACTGGCAACTACGATATTTTTAGTCAATTTAGAAACATTTCTATTTTTGTAACCATCTAAAATATAATAAAGAATAATAAGGATGACTACTATTACTAAAAATGACCTGGTATAAGAAATAAAAAGAGCCAATATATTTAAACTGAGTAAAGGATAAAAGATAAAAGGTTTACTTCTCTTAAAAATAAAAAGAAACGAAATAGAGAAGAAACAGAGAACAGGCATAAACCAAAATGTTCTTGTAATTTCCTCACCCTGAAACAATTCTGTGGCATACTCTTCGCCCGAATAGATTGTAAAATGTAATCCTTGATGAAGTATATATAAAATGCAGGCAATACTGTTAACAATTATGATAGCATATAAGAATTTTTCTATTTCAGAATAATCAAACCGACTAATGACATCTTTAATAATAAAATAGCCCAAAAACAATGAAAACAAAGTAACAAAGTCGGAAAATACATTTTCAACATTTTCATATTCTCTGTAAACAACAATTAATCCGATAATTGAAATAATCATTAAGCTTATAATGATGTAATCCTGTGAATTGATTACATTTTGTTTGAAGAGATCATTCTTTACCCTGATTGGTCTAATTAAATGCCAATTTCTGGCAATTATCCAAAAAATTATCAACCAAGCAAATAACAATAGATCGCTATTATCTATTATGCCTAACATTCTTCCAAATTTAGGAAAGATTGCTATTTTTTCAAAGAAAATACTTGAACCAAGAAACATCAAGAAAGGTATTCCTAAAAAAAAGATCGGTTCTTTAATAGAGCGATATAAAAAATAGAATAAAAGCAAATACGGAAATATTTTCACAAAAAGTACTATCATAATTTTCTAAACTATAGAAGTTCTTAAACTGTCAATTCTTTAATCAATATTTCTTTCAATCGAACTTTTGATTGATATTGCATATAAAGATCAATTCCATTAGTATAAGAGTCTTTAGGAGTATCTTTAAACTTCTTAAACTGTTCGATCAGGGAATCATCATCTCCATTATAGGTTAAGCCAAGATTATGTTTCTTAACCCTATATCCCATAATCCCTTTCTCAGGAACAAGAACTGGTATTCGATAATAGAGAGCTTGCAGCATTACACCACTTGACCCTAAAAAGTTACGATAGGGAAGCACCAAATGATTCACTGACTTGAAAAAGTGTTCAATACATAACGGATCTGAAATATATTGGTTAGTTTCCATTAGTCTACCTTCATCTTGAAGTTTAGATTTTAATTCTGTAACATCATAATCATATTTTTCTTTGGAATCAGTTAATCCACAATGTATAAAACAGGCCTTATTTTCGACTGCCATTTTTAATAGCATATCATAACCCCTTCTCTTTTGAGCAGTGCCAAAATAGAGAAAAATAAATCTGTCTTTGTTTCTTTCTTTAAAATCATTAAGTTTTTCGATCCAAACACGTTGTTCCGGGTTCTCTTCAATGACCAGTGTTTCTGCATATTGCTGAAAAACGTCAGGTAACCACTTACTAAATGAATGACTTGAAACAAAATTTTCATCAATATACAAGGCCGAATTTAAAAGTCGAAAATACTTTAAAAGCAAGCCATGAAATAAACGATTATCTGTTTTCCACCTGTACTTCAAATTTTTAAAATATCTGAGTTTATTAATGAAACTCAATTTCTCATAATAATAAAATGGCCTAAGGAATATTCCTACTGTTCTCCCCCTTAATCTGTTTTGTTTGCTAAAGATTTGCGAATTAAAAAGTTGAATATGATGGTCGCCTTCTGAAAATACAGTCAACTCAATATTATTGTTTTTTTGTATAGCAATTAAATCAGTTACTGTTATATTCATTGCACCTTGTGCAATTGAACTCGTATCAATCAAAATTATAGATTTGTTTTTTTTGAGCTTTTCAATATAGAATGAATTTGTAATTTCCTCCTTAAAATTACCTGCTATATAAATATTGTATCCTAACTCGCTTAATATCTGTGAAATAACATATACAAATACTTGTCTATGACCATCAAAAGTAGAAGAATAGATTAGTGCATTAGGCATGGAAGTAAATTAGAGTTAACTTTTTGCTAGTATAAGTCGTAAGAATATTGAAAATCGTGAAAACTATTCAGTTTTTCTAAATTATCTATATAATGGGTTGTAAAAGCATGAATCTCATTAACCTTTATATCAACCATAAATATAAATATACTGCAATAAAAGCAAAAATAATAACAGATTTTA
>CAIRMR010000162.1 GCA_903879715.1 uncultured Bacteroidales bacterium | reverse complement strand
CATAATACTCATTTAGTATCTCTTTGAAAGCATTTTCAAATGCCGAGCCTAATCCAGGTGAAAGTGGTTTGGCATCAGGCAGTACGCATAGGTTTCGGCTATAGGAGAAATGTGCAATTGATATTTTTCCAAAAAAAACCTGTAGTTCTCCGCTTCCTTAAATACATTTTCAAACCCGTTGGAATGGTTGTAAATATGAAAACTGGTATCAGGAACAAGAGGGCTCATATGATAAAATTAAGATAATCATCTATTTGATTCAATACCAATTCAATACTAACAAATTTACTAATTATTTTTAATGGACTTATTAATTTTTCTATAGTAATCATTGTATTCATCCTATTGGAAGTTAATCTTTCGAAGTAAGTATTTGCATTGGTAAAATCTGTAATTTTGAAGTCTAAATAAATCAATATGAAAAATCTTTTTTTTATCGCTCTTATAGCAGCCTTTATCGCAGGCTGTGCAGGAAAAACCACCAGTACTGAAAATGCTGCCGAAGCTACAACCACCGCTGTTGCAAATAAAACTGTAACTGTAGCAATTGAAGGCATGACATGTTCCGGTTGTGAAAACACTGTAAAGGAATCAGTCACCAAAATTGCCGGAGTTACTGAGATCAAAGCCTCACACCTGGATTCAACAGCTGTTGTAAGTTTCGATTCAACAAAAACATCTGTCGCAGCCATCGGCGAAGCTGTAACTGAAGCAGGTTATGTTTTCAAAGGAGAAAAAACACCGCTAGTTCCTGCCCAGGCTAACTAATTCTTTTACTTATTATACATGATCCTTCATTTTGAAAGTTTATTTTTTCAACTGAGGGATCATTTATATTTTATCCGAATATCTGACACTAGTTATAAACAGGACGCTTCAGCAGGAGGTCATTTTGATATTACAATTTTCCCTTTATATATTAATCCGTTGGTCCTATTTTTCGCTGATAACAAATAAATTCCAGGAACTAAACCAACAGTTTTTAAAATTGATCTTTCACCTTCTATTTCCACCAACGGCTTTACTATTTTACCATTTAGATCACTAATATTTAACGTATATTTATCTGGGGAGGGAAATAAAACAGTTGTTTCGTTTGTCAACGGATTGGGATAAACAGACATCATATCAGAGTCCTCATTCTTTATTTCCTCATGAGGCAATCCTGTTACTATATCTTCTAATTTAAATATTCCATTTCCATATGTTCCATACCATTTATTGCCTTGTGCATCTATGTTTACACATATATAGTCACACGTAAAACCAATAGGATTTATATATGTTATCCAATTTGTCCCATCAAATTTATTAACACCACTAAAACCGCCAATAGCATCCCATATATAGCCCATGGTATCAATGGCAATATCATTTAGAGGAAGACCCGGAAAGTTTGTCCATTTTATTCCGTCAAATTTTGATAAGCCGGTTCCTGTTCCTAACCATAAATTGCCTATAGTATCAATGGCTATTGAAGACACATTATCATGAGGTAAACCACTATTGGCTGTAGTGTAATTTGTCCAATTTGTGCCATCAAACTTTACTAATCCATCAAATGAAGTTCCCACCCAAATGTTGCCAATAGTATCAATGGCAAGAGACTGAGGAACCGCCAGAAAATCTGAATAATAAGTGAACCAGTTTGTACCATCAAATTTTGCTAATCTGCCTCCACAGCAAAACCAAATGTTTTCATTTACATCTATTGCTATATCGCTTACAATCGAATAATCCAGGTAGGTGGTCCAATTAACACCATCAAATTTCGATACTCCGCCTCCCCATGTACCAATCCATTTATTACCCAGTTTATCTATAGTTATAGCATTGACTCTATCTGTTGCTAAACCACTGTTGGCGATAGTGTAGTTCGTCCAGTTAATGCCATCAAATTTCGAAATACCGCCATTTGTTCCCACCCATGTATTTCCTTGAACATCTGATGTAATAGAATATACATAATTATTGACTAACCCATTTGTTTCACTATAATCAGTCCATTTTTGTGCTGCAGCCGATAAGGAAATTATTGCACCGAGTAGAAAAAATAATTTCGTTTTCATGGCATATAATTTGAGTTCCTAAATAATTATCAAATTGGTTTATTGAATTATAGGTGAATATTTGTAGCAATATTTTTTTTTAAACCTTTTCTGCTATAACATCTTTCAGATTTATTCCTGGCAATTCTTCATCAGTAGCATAGGATCAATTCCATTTTTCAAAATTCCATTCAATAAAGATATCCAATATTTTAATATCCTCCCAAAACATATTCACTAATTTATTATATTCAAAATAATAGGATATCTAATTCAATTTTTCAACTCTTTTCAGTCTATATTACAATCTTTGTGAATTCTATTTATCAAATTACTTTAGTGTATCCATTGCAGCTATTTTCAATTGCCTGTTGTTTCTTATCTTTGCAACGAATTCAACCGTATGCAACTCTACTTTATAGCTCCCATTTCCTCTTCAATACCTTGCCAGGTTACTCTTGGAAATGAGGAATCATTCCACTGTATCAAAGTTTTGCGAATGAAAGTTGGTGAAATTTTAAATTTAACTGATGGTAACGGGAACCTGTACGAAGGTCAGATTCTGGCACAGGATATAAAAAATTGCCCGGTGATGCTAACAAACGTGACAACCGATTATGGAAAGCGTCCCTTCAGGCTTCATATGGCTGTTGCGCCAACAAAAAACATTGCACGCTTCGAATGGTTTCTCGAAAAAGCAACAGAAATAGGTGTTGATGAAATTACACCGTTGATTTGTGAACATTCTGAGCGGGTGCAAATCCGGATCGACCGCCTGCAAAAAATCATCCTATCAGCTGCAAAACAATCACTTAAAACATATCTGCCAATTATACATGAGCCAGTGAAGATTGATGATTTTATTAAATTGAACCATCCTGACTCTCGATTTGTTGCTTACGTGGAAGAACATCAACCCTCGCATTTAAAATCAGCTTACCAAAATGGAGATTGCACGGTTTTAATCGGACCGGAAGGAGATTTTAGTAAAAAAGAAATGGACAAAGCATTCCTTCAAGGATTTGAACCTGTAAGCTTAGGTCCATCAAGGTTACGCACAGAAACAGCTGCCATCGTGGCTTGCCACATTATAAATATTATGAACGAATAATGATTAAAAAATATTCCATATTGCTTGTTTTGCTGGCTCTGACTTATTTCGGCAGTTCTGCTCAAAGCACATACCAGATCGCGTTGCTGAAATACAATGGCGGCGGCGACTGGTATGCAAATCCGACTTCACTGACCAACCTGATTGATTTCTGCAATAAAAATCTCAAGACAAATATCAACAGTGAATATGCAACTGTTGAAGTAGGCAGTTCTGAAATATTTAATTACCCATTTCTGGATATGACTGGTCATGGCAACGTGATTTTCAACGACCAGGAAGCATTAAATCTTCGCAACTACCTGATTGCCGGAGGTTTTCTGCATATTTCGGATAATTATGGAATTGACAAATATTTGCGACCTCAGATGAAAAAAGTCTTCCCTGAGCTGGAATTTGTTGAATTGCCCTTTGACTTCCCCATTTATCATCAGAAATACAATTTCCCGGATGGTTTGCCTAAAATTCATGAGCACGACGGAACGCCGCCTCAGGGATTTGGATTTTTATGGGAAGGACGCCTCGTTTGTTTTTATGATTACGAATGCGATCTTGGCGATGGCTGGGAAGATCCTGATGTACATAAAGACTCACATGAAAAGCGACTGAAAGCCTTGCAAATGGGAGCGAATATTGTGCAGTATGTTTTTACGAAATAGAGAATAAAGAAAAGATTGACGAAGTACGATTGACGAAGTACGATTCCACCGCAATCGTAAATCGTACCTCGTAAATCGTAAATCAATTTATTGAAAGTTATTGCAATAAAAGACAGATTTGAAAAAACCATAAACATCAATTTGCCAATGAAGATAATGAAATTTGGCGGAACTTCCGTAGGTTCCCCGCAACGTATGAATGCATTGATTGATCTGATCAACGATGGCGAGCCGAAAATTGTGGTTTTGTCGGCTATGAGCGGCACAACCAATGCACTTGCAGAAATAAGCCAGGCTCTATATCAGAAAGACAATGAAAAAGCCGGTTCACTGATTGTGGCCCTGGAAGAGAAATACATAAAGGTAATTACTGAATTATACTTTTCGGAACAATCCTTAGAGAAAGGCAGAGAGCTCATTTCAACTCATTTTGATTACCTGAAATCCTTCACACGCGACCTGTTTACCATAAACGAAGAAAGAGCTGTTCTGGCACAAGGCGAATTAATCTCGACGGCGCTTTTTCAATTCCTGCTCGAAGAAAAAGGAATTCCTTCGGTACTTCTCCCGGCACTGAATTTCATGAGGTTGAATGAGAATGCCGAGCCGGATATGACATTTATTTCTAAAAATCTGAAGCTCGAACTTACAAAATATCCCGGTAGTGAATTGTTTATTACCCAGGGCTATATCAGCAGAAATGACTTTGGAGAAATTGACAATCTGAAACGGGGTGGAAGCGATTATACAGCAACAGTTGTTGGGGCTGCCATTGGTGCCGATGAAATCCAGATATGGACGGATATCGACGGGATGCATAACAACGATCCACGTGTTGTGAATAAGACTTTCCCTATTGCCAAACTTACGTTTGATGAAGCTGCCGAGTTAGCTTATTTCGGTGCAAAAATACTTCACCCTACCTGCATTCTGCCTGCTAAAGACCAGAATATCCCGGTAAGGTTGCTTAACACCATGCAGCCGGAAGCATCCGGGACTTTAATTTCCTCCGAAAACCAGTCCGAAGGTTTCAGAGCCGTTGCTGCAAAAGACGGAATTACAGCTATTAATATCAAATCAGGCCGAATGTTGATGGCATATGGTTTTCTGCGGGCCGTATTCGAGGTTTTTGAACGTTACCGGAAACCGATTGATATGATTACCACTTCCGAAGTCGCAGTTTCAGTAACTGTGGACAATACAGATGAACTCGATAATATTGTTGAAGAACTGAACGAATTTGGAACTGTAAAAGTTGATACCGATCTAAGTATTGTAAGTATTGTGGGGCTTTTCCCTGCAGCAAAACCTGGTTATGCAGGCGCTATTTTTGATACACTACGCAATATCCCTGTAAGGATGATTTCCTATGGCGGAAGCGAAAATAACATCTCGATCCTTGTGGATACGAAGCTCAAAAAACAAACGCTGATGGAGTTGAATAAAGGGCTGTTTAACCTGGAATAAAAAGCTGGGAGTCGGAAGTCGGAAGCCTCCTTACTCCTTACTCCTTACTCCTTACTCCTTACTCCTTACTCCTTACTCCTTACTCCTTACTCCTTACTCCTTACTCCTTACTCCTTACTCCTTACTCCTTACTCCTTACTCCTTACTCCTTACTCCTT
>CAIRMR010000161.1 GCA_903879715.1 uncultured Bacteroidales bacterium | reverse complement strand
TTTCCTTGCATGTGTTATTACAAATATTGCTACAACGGTATAATATACAATGGTTTAGTGGTTTTTCAGCAGATCCTACTTAGTTCTACTTTACTATACTAGTTTTTAAAGTGGGTTTCCTCCTGGTTTAGCCCTACTTTAAAGTCTGTAATGTAAAAAATCAACATGTTCCGTTTAGGGATAAAAGGTAAAAACATGTTTATTTTTCATTCCGGTAAAGTAGAATTACTGAGGATAGTACTCGCAATTAGTTTGTTATTCCGGCGATTCGCCAGTATTCTCTTTCTCCATGTTTGAATAAAACTCTTCCACAATAGCTTTGGCCTGCTCCAGGTCTTTCAACGCAACAAATACCTTTGCCGCTGCACCTTTCACAGGAACAGCGTTCCAAGGAAGCTGGTAATCCTGTGTCATATATGCTTCAATATCATTATCTTCGAGTATGCTTTTGAGCAGGCCGGATTCCCAGGCTGATCCTTCGAAAACTTCATAAGGTGCGAGGTCTTTATCTTCTTTTGTCATGGCTGTAATATTTGAGAATTATAAAGGTACGAAAAACGAAACCAATCATCAAGTACATTCTTCGAAAAGGAAATTTTTATGGAAATTTAACCTTTCGGCTAAAGTTGCTGTTTCCAATGTAAATACCCATTAAAACCTAAGTGTTTCACTTAAATATTGACCAATAATGCGGTTTACTTTCATACTTGAAAGCCTGTATATAAAAGAGAAGCGGTGTAGCATTCTTTAAAAATAAATTTATTTAAACTGTTGATTTTTAACAGTTTCCATATATTATTTCGCACATAAAGAAGTTTAAAACCAAATAACACTTAATTTTTGAAGTATACTCAAATTTCTTGCATCCCGGTCTTGCTCCTGATTCCTTTTTGAATAAGCGTTATCTTTGCAAATATTTCTTAAACTACAATAGTTATGCAAATTACAGGAATTCCCAAGATTAAACTCACATCGGAAGCAAAAGGATTCATTTCGTTATTTGCCGCTTTGGGCGAAAGGTCGGAGAATTTCATCCCGGATTGGGTATTTAAAAGTCTTGAAAATTTTGTTCACCTCTGTCACGAAGAGCCTGTAGACCCTGCACGCCAGGAACTTAATATAAATAAAGCAATGCTCGAACTCAAGGAAGCAATTCCCGGTTATGTGGATGTTGCTTTAATGATTTACCCGCACGAAAATTCTAAAGCTTTCGAATACAGCGCCCGCAACAAAGCATTTAAGGAACGTCTCAATTTCCTGATGGATACCGAGATGGTTGACGAGGAACAAAAGAAGCATTTTAGCAGTATTCTGAGGATGCAGGATTTCAGCATTGGGACTCCTCCTGCATCGCAATACCTTGTGAATTACCTGAACCATATTTTATTGGGCGAAAGCGTTAATGAACTTCGCAAATTCCGCGATCTGATCGGCATTAACGGCTATATCGAAATTGCCCAGTGGAACTATTTCATGGATGTGCTCGACCAGATGGTTATTCAAAGCACCCATTATACCACCAAAGTTGAAGTTGAAAATTTCCTGAACCGTTGCGAATCGGGTGTTAATTTTAAAGGACTGAACGGATTTATCCGCACCCTTGTGAGTGGTACTGCCGATACAGCTATCGAGCTACTGGCCGGTCATGTTTTTAATCCCGAAGTTGTAAAAGTTATTGAGTTTACTACTCCGGAAGAAGTTTACGAAGCCATCAGCAGCGATGCAACCAGCATTTTTGCAGTGAAAATAAAGAACATGCGCCTCAACCCATTTGATGAGTACAAATGGTTCCCACTCTTGTCGCGTATTGTTTTTATTGATGATTCGCCCGAATCGAGATCCACCAATACCTGCCTGGTTTTTGGTTTCCATATCGATATTATTTCGACGCTCAACAAGGCGCACACCAAGAAACTCGGAGCACCTGCTAATACGCAGATGAACCTGCGCCTGGTTCTGGATAAAGTTAATCCGGCAAATCTTGAGTCGTTCCGTAAGGCTGCTGAGATGAAAATCCTGGATTATGAAGAAGAACTCAAACTTCTTAAAAGCGAGCAATTAGCCGATACCAACAATCCGGACCAGGATGTTATCCTTTATAAATTTGACGAATTTGCCCGCCAGATTATCAAGGATAAATACTCCATGAGCAAGCTGGTCGGGTATATCACATTGATTGAATACATCCGCGATCCGAAAAAACTGCTCAAAATCAACGAGCTGCTGATCAATGAGTTCGAAGCCAGGATGAAGCAATATTTCTACGGTGATAATCCGCAGCTTCATATTGCCACCATTCTCGAAGGCGGCGGTCGTGCCCAGATTAAACTTTATGGTGACTTCCTGCTGCAACGTAAAATAAAGTCCATCAAAAAAGAAACAGCTCAGCGTTGCAAGGTAATCCTGGATATCCTTCCACATACTTACGACCGCACGCTGAACAACCATTTCCATAAAAATTTCGGAACAAACCTCTTCCTCGAAAAATACAAGGAATACCTGACCAAAGTTGAAAATGAAGCCAATAACCGCGGCCGTTTCCGCAATTTCCTTATCGATCTTGGCATTGTTGCCAAATACGATTTGCTGAACAACGAAGAACAGGAAATTGTACGCGAATTTGTCGGCGCGCTGGGCAACCTGGACAGAACATCAGTTTCTGACGACGTTCAGATGATTATCCGTGACCTTTTATTCTCTCATTACCCGCTTCGTCCTTTCGTTTTCCTCAACCGCACCGCTTCCTGGGAATATACCGATTTGCTTCCTGCCGATCGCTTTGATATCAACCCTTTCGATATTGAACTGGAACTGGACGAAGAAGGCCGTATGGATTACGATCGTTTCCTCAACAAGCTTCAGAGGATCAAGAATTCATTCCAGTTGTTCGACGAAACCGGAAACCTCTGGGACCGTTTCTGTACCAACTCAACCATCATTATCAACGACCCGAGCAACCCGAGCGGGTACAGCGATTTCAACGATGTTTCATTGCTCAAGCTTTTAAAATTCCTGAGTCATAGCCAGATCACACTTTTCCTTGATGAAGCTTATAACGATTCCGTAAAAGTTGATGATCCTGAAGAGCCAAAATGGTGTACCATAAGCCGTTATATTATGAATAACATTTCGGCGATGGGCAAGATTTCGATGGTTTCGAGTGTAAGCACCACCAAAAACCTCGGGGCTACCGGTAACCGTTTGGGGTCACTTGTTTCGACTCCCGGCCGCAAGGATGTGATTGAATTTGCCAAAAGCCTGAACACCCCGATCAAAGGAAATACCAATTCCCTTTTCATGTTGGTGAATGTGCTCGAAATGGCACAACTGAGCAAAAAGGTAAAGGACCTGATGGAGAAAAACCTGGCAAAAGACGCTTCCAGGGCCAAAATAAAAGAGCAACTGCACACATTTATAAAAGAAGAAACCTCAAAAAACATACCTGTTACACTGGCGAATGCCGATGATGTGGTGAACCGCGCCTCACTGTTCGAAGGAAGCCCGTTGCATATCTTCCTGCTTGATGAGCTGGTGAGCCTCGACAAACTCGATGTACTCGAACTTCCTGATGATTTCAAATACAAAGGCGAAGCATTTTTCAGCTACTACAAAAACCATATCGTCGTTGAGCTCAACAGGTTCAGGGTTAACAGGATCTTCCGGGCTGAATCGCTGAGCCGTCTGGAAAAGGCTAAAAAAGTGGCTTACAAAGTTCTGGCGGAAGAAAACGCAACGGAATGGTGTACGGTTCTGGAGAGTGATGGCTCATACCTTTTCAACCTCGTTTTAAATGACTTTTTCTCACACCAGGATCTTGAGAAGTTCACAAAAAGAATGGCCGAAGCACGCGGAATTGCCCTGATACCATACCGCAGCGGATTTATTCGTTTCTCCCTTGGCGATTACCTCGACGGAACCGAAGCCGGTTACCAGGCGCTGAATACAGAATTGGAATGTGCCATCCGCCTATTCGTCAGTTATTGGAAAAAGTTTTACGCACTCAAGAGCAATCCGGATAATAAAAGCGTTCGCACCGATGATATTCTTGATTCAATTTTTAATGAAAAATCAGAAGAACTGTTTGTTAAGAAAATTGTAGAGGACTTTGCGCTTGTAAAAGGTTTAGTGAAAAAACAGGCCGCGAATCTCAGGATAAGTGATATAAAGAATGTATATCTTTCATTCCCGAAAGTTTGTGGCTTAAGTATCAGTTCCATCGGAAACAGTGAGAATGCAGTTTTCGAATTCTACGAAAATATAGGCCAGTGCCGCGACCTGCTCGAGTTTATCAGCAGCAAGGCTTTTTCGAAAGTGTACGAAAACCTGTTACCACAAATCTATAAGAAGATCCCGGCTATCCGCAAATCCGATATCAACGAAGTGATTGCGCGTTACGGGAAACCAACCCTTCTGAAATACATAAAAAGCAAGCTTGAATTCCAGCCTAACGCTCATGTTCTCGATGATCCGGAAGAACTCCTGATCATGAAGGAAATCCTTCTTGAACTGGAAAAAATCCTTTTCAGCGATGCCAAGGTTAAACTTCTTGCTTTGGATGCCAGCCTTACCGATCCGCAAGGCGACCTCGCCCGGCTGGAAGGGTACAATCGTATCATGCGCAAGTATGTCGAAGAGATATTGCTTCATTTTAACCTGCCTTTTGCGCAGGAACGCCAGGAACCTTCGGTGGAAGAAGTATTTGTTGCCGCCAAAGCCAAATTTGAGGAAGTAACCGGGAAATCCTCATCTGAAATTGATCTGCGTGTTCGCATCAGCAACCTGGTTTCGGCTACCAGCAATTCGGCCGATTTCCAGGGTCATCCGTATGCAAATATGCTTACCGGCTTGCTGGCCGAAGTTGCGTTTAAAGAAATCCTGACCGAAGGAACTACCAACGAAAACCTGCTTCGTCTCTGGCTGGTTTATCGCTTCCGCTTTCTCTCAAAACAGATTGTTGATAAAGTTAACCCGCTTCTCGCTAAACTTGAAGGCCACAGGGAAGCCGATACAGAGTTGTATGCGACTCAGCTATTCAAAGCCGAGATAGAGCAGTTGTTTGCCGAAAAGTTTGCATTACGCAGCCAGAAATTATCTAAAACTGAACTTGCCAGCCTGGTGCGCGACATTACGCTTTTCCTTACGGGAATGCTGAACCGCGCTAAAGGAACCGACTATTACAGCTACTACAACCATTATATTATCAAGTTTACGCTTGCAGGATTCCTGCGTCAGAATTCAGCTATCAACGAAATGGTGCAGCATGGTTATACCTTGTACCACAATTTCGAGATGAAGAACAAAGCGCTGGAGAAATTCGAAGGTGGCAAACTTTCGTGGATCAACCAGTTAATGAGCCGTTGCGGTGTAATTGCAGCCGAACAGCCGGTTCAAACGCATACCCGTATGAACACGGACGCCAAAAAACGCGAATATCCGTTCCATAAAATCGACCGTACTGATTCCGTTCAGGCTTTGGCTTTGAATGGCGGTGAAGTTTCGCCCAGGGATTTTATCAAGAATATGGCCACACGGCCTTCGAGCAATTTCTTTGTTCAACGCCTGGCCAAGTTTGTTGATCACCTGGATGGAGACGATTACCGTTGCCGCATCGTTCAGCGTGGGCTGGTGAAAGAGCTTTATATTTTTCAGAAATCCTATCTGAAATACCTGGCCGACAATTACCGGCTTATTGCCCCTGAATCGCTCACTTTAGAAGAAGTTCAGAATTTTGTTCCCGATATTATCCTGTTCTACGGTGCTCCCGAAAAGGTGATCTCCTATCCACAGGTTGGTTATTTTGACATTCTGGGTCCGGAAGGAAATATTAAAACCATTGTTACTCCTCTTAAAAAGAAGGTGGATTATTTTGGCGACATCAAGAAGCCACGCCTCACCATGCTCAACGAAAAAGTGAAGGAAATGGGCGGTGTGCCTGTTCACGGATCGCTTTTCGCAGTGGAGGAAGACGACGGTACTATTTTCGTTGTGCAGATCAGCGGCGACAGCGGAGTTGGTAAATCGGAAATGCTGGCAGCCATGATGCTGAAATGGCTCAAAAAAGACTTACCAGGAATTCGTTCAATCAAGCTGATTGCAGGCGACATGCTTCACCTGTTCCCGGACAAAGAAGGAAACCTTTATGGCATCGGAACTGAAGTCGGCGATTTTAGCCGCGTAACCGATTTTGACCCGGATTATATTCGTCAGTATCGCTCCTTGTTCGAAAGTAGTGCCGACAGCAATGTTGAAGATCTGAATTCGCGTTCAACCATCAGCGGATTCTGCGATATCAGTATGCCTTTCAAAATTGATATCTGGCTTACCGCCTGGAACTATGCCAAAGAAGAAGCCGGCATTTCGCATTATTTCAACCACGAAAACTTCCTTTTGTATCGCGAATCGCATGGCGAACGTATGGAGAAAGCTACCAGCGGCGACCTGCCTAACTTCCAGCGCACATTCCTTCGTTATACCGCCGACAAGAATATAGTTGAACTCCTCGACCGTCATGGCAATTACCTGGATACCGTTCTGGATTGGGAATATGATGAAGATGCAAAGACCTTCTACCTGTGTTCGTCGTACAAACTGATGGATAAGATTGATGTTGAAGAGGTTGTGAACAAAGTATTTGTTGGCAAGAAAGTTAAGGAAGGCGACAAAAAATACCGTATCGATCAGGTAAAATTCGATGTAATCAAAAACCGTTTCCGTTACGAAGCTGTTTCAGTTGATTCAGAAGACGACAAAATTGAACGTCTGCTCGATCGTAAATTATTCCATTCCTTGTTTAATGCGCTGGCTTCAACTCCCGGTGGCAATCCTTTTATCGCCGAAGAAGGCCAGGAATTGAGCCGCAATTACCTTGTCGAACTGCTGAAAGGCGGTGCCGACGGGAAAGGAAAAGGACGCCATATTCAAACAGGAATCCTGAGTACCGATCTTGGTAAAAAAGGCAAAGAAATTGCCGGCCCACAGAAGGCAGCCGAAGATTTGAAACGCTTTATCCGCGAGGTCCGCATTCAACGGCCGCAGATAAACCGCAACAAACAACTGGTGAAAGAACTTATCATCGATAAATACGGTCGTTTGTTCAAACACCATAAGCACAGCCTCGAAGTGTGGCGGTATAATTATTACCTTTTCCAGCTGGAGCAGATGCGTAAAGCCCGTTTTGTGCGTATCGACAACCCGAAATCGGAAGTAAAGGTTAACCTCAAAGGCTATGAGCCGTTACCAGTATCTCACGATTTCAGCCCATTGCTTGTAACTCCAAATATCAATGTCGAAATTAACGCTTATAGCGAAACTTACGAGCAGCTGATGCATATCCCGCATACGCTTGATTTTGCCGAAGAATTGTTCCTTGCTTGCAACGATGTATATGTAGCGTCGGGTTATAATGAGGACACCATTATCAATAACATAGTGGTTCAGTTGTTGTTGGCGTATGGTTACATCGATGTTGAAGACCTGTCACGTGGCAAGATCACTGAAAAGGCAAACCGCGAAACCATTGCTTCCGCCCGTTATGCTGCTACCCGCAAATACCACGAAGTACTGAAAGCCGCAAAGGAAGCTGCTAAAGCGAAATTACAAAAAGGGAAGACGAAATAGTAACTTCTCAATTAATAAGAAAACCTCTCTGAAATTGAATTTCGGGGAGGTTTTTGTGTCTGTTGGAAATGCATCCTCATTCATATTTGAGAAATGAATTCTTGTTTTTTATACCGGGATTATCATTATAATTAAAAATGACAAGACCAACAATTTGGTGACATCAACAAAATCCATTACTTTTGAAATCAGTTTGTATGAATATTGCAATTCCGTCAAAATTATTTGGCGGGAATGGTTTATACATCCCATTGAACAATCTGCCTGGCATCAACGTTTTTTATATTAAAATTATTTTCATCCGAATCCTATAGTTTCTCTCAAAAACTCATAGCAACGCTGTTAAGATAATCGATGAGAATTCTACAAATTCCTTCTATACTTTTTGCTCCTTTCAAAATATATTTTTAATGAGAAACATGTTATTTCAGCATACAATCGAAAGATCTTCGGGTCCGACCTGTAGGCTAACTAAAAGTAAAGGTGTAAGCATAAAATTCAGCTCTGGAGTTAGGCAGCTAAATACCTGTTTAAAAAAAGATTACGCAACAGCGAAAATGCTGTTTGTCCTGGTTCTTCTTTCGTTCAATTCCTGTCATTCAAAGGGGCAGATAATACTTATCAGGGAAGGTATTACTATTAACAATACAGAGACCGGAACCTGGGGAGGCGATAACATACCAAGAAGCTCCCCTACCTTATTGACATACAGGAATAATTCTATCACGTCAGTTAATACTGATGGTTATATGGTACAGGCCGGGGATGACGGGGTTAATTCTTTAAATAACAATCTTGACGGAGAAATAGTAACAGGAAACAAACTGGTTTGGAATGGTGTAAATGCCCCTACCGTGATAACTCATGGGTTAATAGTTGGATATAATATTAATTCAACAGTTAAATATAATTATATTGATCGGGCTCCATATGGAATAATATTTAAGTCCGGAACCGAAACCGGTGAAAATATGACATTTACTTCCGGCGGATGTGCTTACAATATATGCAAGAATGGGAAGTTTGCTGTCAGAATGAAAGGTATTAACGGGGTAAAAGCCTATAACAATACATTTTATAGTGATGATGCGAGCGGATGGTATTTTATTTTTATCTCTGCAAATATGGATATGCCCGTTCAATCTCCATCTATAGGTGCGAAAATATTTAATAATATATTTTATTCTACCACGCAGTTTCCAATGATTAAAATTGAATCGGGTTGTTTCAAAGATTTTGAGTGTGATTATAATGTATATTGGTGTACAGTTGGAGAGCCAAAATTTATGATTGATGGTATTTCTACAACATGGGCTCAATGGCGGGCATTGGGATATGATGCTCATTCAATAATAGCTGATCCCGATTTTATAAATACCACTGACCTGGTTCCTGCTGCCAGGCTGGATTATGGGAAATATCTTGGCACTGAATGGCAAACCGGTTTATCAAGCACAGCTATATGGAAAGTGGGTTCTTCTCCTGCAACAGCAAATCAAAATGGAACATGGCAGGTTGGCGCACGGGTTCATAATACCATCATTCCTGTTACCACCATCACAATTGCCGCTGCAGGCGGTTTAACCACTATCACTAAAGACAATGGTACGCTTCAGTTAAGCGCGGAAATTCTACCGGCAAATGCTTCGGATCATTCCGTTACATGGACTATAGTCAATGGAACCGGAAAAGCGACCATAAGTACTACAGGACTCATTACTGCTGTTGATAATGGAACAGTTACAGCGCATGCAACGGCTAACGACGGATCTGGTGCAATAGGCACTTTCGTTATTACCATTACAAATCAAACAACACTTTCCACGGGATCTGTTGGTAACGAAAACAGGAATGACTTAAGAATAATTGTCAACAGTAGTGAATTAATAATAAAATTCAACCATGACTTTATTTCATATAAAGCAAATTTATATGATTTACAGGGGAAGCTAGTATCAGGTAAAATTGTCGAAAACGACACCCTTTCTTTCGATATTACAAAAATCCCTTCAGGAATTTACATCCTTGAGTTATCAAAAGGTGTGAATAAAAGGGTGATTAAAATAATGAAGCCTTAATTTACTGCTTACCTGTCAAAGTATAAGTACTTAGTTCTATCACTATTTCAGGCTATCTTAACAAGAAATATTTCTTTCCGTCTGTTTGTATTAAAATAATGTATATTTTTGCAGCCAAATTGCATAAATATACATGAATTCGAAAATCGATCGTCACAACCAGATTAAACGAATAATTCTGGACAACAAGATAGCCAGCCAGGATGAGCTATTGGATTCTTTGCGTAAAGTAGGATTCGAGCTTACGCAGGCAACGTTATCACGCGATCTGAAAGAGATCCGCGTGGGAAAACTTGTAGATCCGACACGGGGAAGTGTATATGTGTTGCATGAACAGCTGAAACAAAACAACCGGCAAACCAACGTTCCTTTAATTCCTGGCAACAGCGTTGTTTCAGTGGTTTTCTCCTACCATTTATGCGTGGTGCGAACTTTTCCGTCATTTGCTTCTACCGTTGCTAATTATATCGACAGTTCCCAGCTGGCCGAAATAGCAGGTACTGTTGCCGGTGACGACACTATACTGGTAATTCCACGTGAAGGATACTCCCAGAAAGAAATCCTGAAAGCATTGGGAACGGTTATACCTGAGATAGAAACCAAACTCGATTAGTTTCCTTAACTATCAGATCAAAAATCAATTAATTACGAACAAAATGAGTGAAATTAAAGTGGCAGTTGCCACTCCGGCAGATATTATTTACGTTTCCCAGATACTTCAAACGATTGAAGATTCGGCTAAAGTACGCGGGACCGGTATTGCTAAAAGAAAACCTGAATATATTGTAGAAAAAATAGTTCAGGGGAAAGCTGTTATTGCTACCTGTGACGAAAAATTTGTAGGTTTCTGCTACGTTGAAAGTTGGGGAAACAAAACATTTGTTGCAAACTCCGGCTTGATCGTAAGACCCGAATTTCGTGGACACGGCGTAGCTAAAGATATAAAACGTGCTGCTTTTAACTTATCACGGCAACTTTTTCCCGACGCACAGATTTTTGGACTAACGACAGCTTTGGCAGTAATGAAGATCAATAGTGAATTAGGCTATCGTCCGGTTACTTTCAGCGAACTTACTGATGATGATTCATTCTGGAAAGGATGCCAATCCTGTATCAATTATGATATTCTGACACGTACCGAGCGCAAACATTGCCTTTGTACCGGTATGCTTTACAAACCGGAATGGGAAAAACAAGGCGTTCACGAAACCAAAGAACCGGAAACTTTGGTGTATCCGCTCCCCGTTTACGACCGATGGATGAGATTCAAACAAACAGTTTTACTGCGTCTTCTCAATATTAAAAACGGAAGCTCTGCAAGCAAGCCGGGAGATAAGAAGAAGATATTTACTTTCTTCTAATCCGGAATATTTCTTAGTAAAGAGATTGATTACCGGGCTTAATTCAGGAAGAAATTACATAATTGCAATAACCCATTCATACCACACATAATGACAAAAGAAAAAGCAGTACTTGCGTTCAGCGGAGGATTAGATACATCATTCTGCACCAGGTATTTAACTGTAGATAAAGGATTTGAACTTCATACAGCAATTGTAAATACAGGTGGTTTTTCGGAAACTGAACTGGAAGCTATTGGGCAACGTGCCATTCAGCTTGGAGCCACATCACATGTTACGCTTAACATTGAGGATGAATATTACCAGAAATGCATCCGGTATATGATTTACGGCAATATGCTGAAAAACGGAACGTACCCGCTTTCGGTCAGTTCGGAGCGAACATTCCAGGCGCTGGCTATTGCCCAATATGCGTTAGAAATCGGGGCAAAATATGTGGTTCACGGCTCAACCGGTGCCGGTAACGACCAGGTTCGTTTCGACCTGGTGTTCAATATTATAGCACCCGATATTGAAATTATTACCCCTATCCGCGATTTGCAGCTTTCGCGCGATGCTGAGATCGAATACCTGAAGAAACAAGGCTTTGAAGCCGACTGGAAAAAGCTCGAATACAGCATAAACAAAGGCCTTTGGGGAACAAGCATAGGAGGGAAAGAGACTTTGTCCTCACACTTGCCATTGCCGGAAGCAGCCTATCCTTCGCAATTGAAAAAGGAAGGTGAAGAAATCCTTACTCTCAGTTTTGACAAAGGCGAAGTAACACATGTGAATGGCGTAAGTTATTCAAGAACGGATGCAATTCGTAAAATTGAAGCTATTGCTTCGGAATATGCGGTTGGTCGTGATATGCATATAGGTGATACCATTATCGGCATCAAAGGACGAGTTGGATTCGAAGCTGCTGCTCCTATGATTATCATCAAAGCACATCATGCTTTAGAAAAACATGTGCTTACAAAATGGCAGCAATACTGGAAAGAGCAGCTTGGCAACTGGTACGGAATGCTGCTGCACGAAGGCCAGTACCTCGATCCGGTGATGCGTAATATCGAAAAGTTTCTTAACGATTCGCAGGAAACAGTAAGTGGCGAAGTATTTGTAAGATTAAACCCATACCGTTTCAGCATTGATGGAATTAAAAGTGACTTCGATATGATGAATGCCGGCTTTGGTCAATACGGCGAGATGAACGAAGGCTGGAGCGCCAGTGATGTAAAGGGTTTCACCAAGATCCTGGGGAACCAGTTGAAAATCCACCGGTTTGTGCAGGATAAAAATAAGAAAGCATAAACTGAAAAAGACTTAAGATAAGAAAAGATATATTTCATGTATCAATTCAGAATATTGAATAAGGATTAACGAATTTAGATTTTCGAAGTTACCTAAATATTGATAGAGCAGATACTTCAAAAATCGTTAATCGATGTTCCTTGTTCTTAAATTAAAAGGGAATTTATCACAATTTGACTTTTTAAATAATGATTAGAACAATTGAAAACTACAGAAATCAATAAAATTCGTGTTGCAATCGAAGGCGCAGCCGGTTATACGGCCGGCGAACTTTTGCGTATTTTGCTGTTTCATCCTTTTATTGATGTAAAATATGTGCATAGCGAAAGCAATGCCGGAAAACCGGTTTACGCTGTTCATAAAGACTTGCTGGGTGAAACCGAACTTGTTTTCAACGACATTGATTTCAGCGATACCGATGTTGTATTTTTATGCAAAGGTCACGGGCAGAGCGTGAAATTCCTGGCTCAAAACAACCTGGCGGAGCATGTTAAGGTCATTGATCTTTCTACTGATTTCAGGGATGAAAGCGTAGGCTTCGTTTATGGCCTGCCGGAATTGCAGCGCGAAAAAATCAAAACTGCAAGGCTTATTGCTAATCCGGGATGTTTCGCCACTTCAATAGAACTGGCTTTACTTCCGCTTGCTTCCTCCGGATTGCTGAAAAATGAAGTTCATATCACTTCCATAACAGGATCAACCGGTGCCGGGCAATCACCCTCTGAAACCACTCATTTCAGCTGGCGTAACAACAATGTTTCGGTTTACAAGCCTTTCCGTCATCAGCATCTGAAGGAAATAGGAATGTGTATCAACAAGTTGCAGCCAGGCTTCAATAAATCGGTAAACTTAGTTCCGGTCCGGGGAAATTTCAGTCGTGGAATACTTACCAGTTGCTACACCGAATGTTCTGCAAGCCAGGCAGAGATTGAAAAGCTTTATAATGATTTTTATAAGAGCCATCCATTCACCGTTATCAGCCAGGAAAATCCTGATCTGAAACAGGTTGTGAATACCAACAAGTGTATTCTTTACCTCGAACGGTTTGAGGATAAACTATATATTCTCAGCCTGATCGATAACCTTATAAAAGGAGCTTCAGGACAAGCCGTTCAGAATATGAACCTGATGTTCGGAATTCCTGAGGATACTGGACTGCGATTAAAGCCAATTGGATTTTAATTCATCATTATTGAAGTCTTTAGGCTTGACAGACAATAACACAAGTTAAGATTTCCTTGCATAAATATTCAAACCAACAACAGAAAATGAAACTTTTTGATGTTTACCCACTTTTTGATATTGAACCTGTTAAAGCAATAGGAAGTCGCATTTTGGATAGTGGAGGTAATCAATATCTTGATTTTTACGGAGGCCACGCTGTAATTTCCATCGGGCATTCGCATCCGAAATATGTTAAAGCCTTAACCGATCAGCTTAATAAAATTGCCTTTTACAGCAATTCGGTAATTATTAGTCTTCAGCAGGAAGTTGCCGAAAAACTGGGTCGCTTATCCGGATATCCTGATTATAATTTGTTTCTCTGCAATTCAGGTGCCGAAGCCAACGAAAATGCACTTAAACTTGCTTCTTTTACGAACAAACGCAGTAAAGTCATTGCTTTTAAAGAAGCTTTTCATGGCCGGACTTCAGGAGCTGTGGCTTGCACGGATAATCCTTCTATAATCGCACCATTCAATGCCCACCACCAGGTTGAATTTATTGACAGGTTTGATCTGAATGCAGCAAAAATTGCGATTAAAAAAGGAGATGTAACGGCAGTTATTATTGAGGGGATTCAGGGTGTTGGAGGGATTTATGCTCCTGAACCCGGTTTTCTTGAAGAACTGCATGCCATTTGCAAACAGCACGGCACTTTCCTTATTTTGGATGAAATCCAAAGTGGTTATGGAAGGAGCGGCAAATTTTTCGCTCATCAGTATTCAGCCGTAAAGCCTGATATTATTACTGTTGCAAAAGGAATGGGTAATGGTTTCCCGATTGGGGGTGTTTTGATCAGCCCGGTTTTTGAAGCCAAATTCGGAATGCTGGGAACTACATTTGGCGGAAATCACCTTGCATGTGCGGCCGCAAAAGCTGTTCTGGATGTGATTGAAGATGAAAACCTGGTTAATAATGCGGCAGTAGTCGGAGAATATTTAATTGAACGCTCCAAAAATCTGAAAGGATTGAAAGAGACCAGGGGAATCGGGTTAATGGTTGGTCTTGAGTTTGAATTTGATATTACCCAGCTTCGGAAAGATCTTCTCTTCAATCATAAAATATTTACCGGGTACAGCGGTAAAAAAACTCTTCGCCTTCTGCCTCCGCTAAGCATCAATAAAAATGATGTAGATATGCTTATTAACGCGCTCGAAGAAATACTAATAAATAATTAATGTAATTCTTCAGTTCATCAAAATATCTTTTTATGCCACAGATTTCACAGATTTTCGCAGAAATTGAAATGCTACCAGCACATTTCGGATTGGGAATTAATTTTATGATTTATTTTCAATCTGTGAAATCTGCGTAATCTGTGGCAACTTTTTTCTTTCTCTTATAGTCAGCTGAAATTCTAAAGATTAAGTAAATCTATAACAATCAAAAATGTCAGAAATCCAATCAGAAAAACTCACTGTTGTTAAAGTTGGCGGCGGCGTGCTCGAAGATGTGGCAAGCCTTGCCGGTTTTCTCGATCGGTTTGTTGCGCTTCCGGGATTAAAAATTCTTGTACATGGAGGTGGTCGGGTTGCAACAAAGTTATCCGAGCAACTGAACATTGAAAGCAGGATGGTTGAGGGCCGCAGAATTACCGATGCCAACACCGTTGACATCGTAACCATGGTTTATGGCGGGTTGATCAATAAAAAAACGGTAGCGGATTTGCAGGCACGAGGTTGTAATGCCGGCGGATTTACAGGCGCAGATATGAACCTGATCGAAGCCGTAAAACGTCCGGTAAAAGACATTGACTATGGATTTGTCGGCGATGTTACAAAAGTTAATAATGAAGTTCTGGCGATACTTCTGAAAAGCGGAATTACCCCTGTAATGGCTCCGCTAACACATGATGGCAAAGGACAATTACTCAATACGAATGCTGATACAATTGCGTCGGAAATTGCAGGTGCCATGTCAGGCTTATATGAAGTTTCCCTCGTTTTTTGCTTTGAGAAGCCGGGAGTCTTAACTGACTCAGAGAATGACAATACGGTTATCGCGGAACTAAATCCATCTTCCTATAAATTATTCAAAGAAAATGGAATTATTCATTCCGGCATGATTCCAAAAATTGACAATAGTTTCGACGCACTTCAAAAAGGCGTGAAACAGGTAATAATAACAAGCGCTTCGACGCTCAACTTAAATTCAGGAACCCGGATCTCATTATGAAAGAACAATTATATAACGAAGCTATTGATGTATTGAAAGGCCTGATCCGGATTCCTTCATTCAGCAAGGAAGAAAACCTGACTGCCGATCTGATTCAGAAATACCTCGAAAGCAAAGGACAAAAATGCAACCGGCATCTGAATAATGTGTGGGTGGTTCATCCCGATTTTCAAGCGGGGCGGCCAACTATCCTGCTTAACTCACATCACGATACTGTAAAACCTACAAGTTCATGGACACTTGATCCATTTACTCCAACAATAGAAGAAGGAAAGCTGATTGGCTTAGGAAGCAATGATGCCGGAGGACCATTGGTTTCACTAATGGCAACTTTTTTATACTTTGCGCAGAAACCATCTCTAAAATGGAATCTTATTTATGCCGCCACTGCCGAAGAAGAAATCTCTGGGCATCATGGTATTGAATGCATCAAAAATCAGATAGAACCGATCAGCCTTGCCATTGTTGGTGAACCCACTACCATGGAACTGGCTATTGCAGAAAAAGGATTGATGGTTCTCGATTGCAAAGCATCCGGTCGTCCGGGGCATGCTGCACGCGAAGAAGGTGAAAATGCGATTTACAACGCAATGCCCGACATGGAATGGATACGCACTTTCCAGTTTCCCAAAGTTTCGAAAGTTCTTGGACCGGTAAAAATGAGTGTTACACAGATTAAGGCTGGCTACCAGCATAACCTGGTTCCTGATGTTTGTGAGTTTGTGGTGGATGTCCGTCCGAATGAGCATTACAGCAATGCCGAAACCCTGGAGATTATCCGTCAGAACGTTAAATGCGAAGTTATAGCCCGATCACTCAGGTTGAATTCATCTTTTATTGGTGATGATCATCCGTTGGTAAAGATTGTTAAAGCAATGAATATAGAATGTTACGGCTCTCCGACCAGCAGCGACCAGGCCGTAATGCCATGGACTTCGGTGAAAATGGGTCCCGGCAAATCCGCCCGTTCACATACCGCCAATGAATTTATCTATCCTGAAGAAATTAAAAATGGGATAGATGTGTATATCGAAATCCTTGAAAAACTGGAATTCTGATTTGTGTTTGTACCTTTGTTTTTGAGAATATCGAAAATCTTGTAATCCTTGTATTTATTCCGTTCCTACGGGACTAGAGGCAATTTAGGGTTATTCTTTATTCTGCCAATATATTATCGCTACGCGACGGTCCTGTTAGGGACAATATTTTGGTAGAAAGCAAGAAAAAATAAATAAAGTCCCGTCAGGGACGAAATATAATTCAAAAGGATAAAAACGGTTTTTAAAATAATTATATGAAGCTTTGGGATAAAGGAATACCTGTAAACGAAATCATCGAAGCTTTTACCGTTGGCCGCGACCGGGAAATGGATCTTTACCTCGCCGAATCAGATGTGCTTGGAACCATCGCCCATATTACCATGCTCGAAAGCATTGGATTGCTTGAAAAAGAGGAATTATCTGCATTAAAAAAAGCCCTGGTTGAAATCTATAACGAAATCAAAAAAGGCAATTTTATAATTGAACCAGGAGTTGAGGATGTTCATTCGCAGGTTGAACTGATGTTAACTCAAAAGCTTGGCGATATTGGAAAGAAAGTCCATTCAGGCCGTTCGCGAAACGACCAGGCACTGGTTGATATCCGTCTTTTTACCCGCGACAGTTTACTGGATATTGCTCATGATGTTCAGTCTCTTTTTAAGGTTCTTCAATCCCAGAGTGAAAAATATAAGGAAGTTCTCTTGCCGGGCTATACTCACCTTCAGGTTGCCATGCCATCTTCTTTTGGATTGTGGTTTGGCGCTTACGCCGAAGCTTTGGCCGATGATCTTCAGCTGCTTTCATCAGCCTATAAGATCAATAACCAGAATCCATTGGGTTCAGCAGCCGGATATGGTTCTTCATTCCCATTAAACCGTACTTTAACTACTCAACTCCTTGGATTCGATGATTTGAATTATAACGTGGTTTACGCACAAATGGGCCGAGGGAAAGTAGAGCGGATTACCTCTTTTGCCATTGCGAATCTAGCTTCAACAATCGGCCGGATGGCTACTGATCTCTGTCTGTTTATCAGTCAGAATTTTGGTTTTATTACACTTCCGGCTGAATTTACAACCGGTTCCAGCATAATGCCGCATAAGAAAAACCCTGATGTTTTTGAGCTGATAAGGGCAAAATGCAATAAGCTTCAGGCTCTACCCGCTGAAATAGGTTCTATCCTCGGCAATCTGCCTTCCGGATATTTCCGTGATATGCAGATTATAAAAGAGTCATTTCTACCTGCTCTCGTAGAGATTCAAACCATCCTTCAGATTTCAACCTTTGCCATCGATAAAGTAAGTGTGAATACTCATATTCTTGATGATCCGAAATACAGTTATTTGTTTAGTGTAGAGGAAGTTAACCGACTGGTTCTTTCAGGAACACCTTTTCGTGACGCGTATAAACTGGTTGGCAAACAGATTGATGACGGGAATTTTAACCCTGAAATCAAGGTCCAGCATACTCACGAAGGAAGCATTGGAAATCTTTGCAACGATAAAATTGCGGAGAAATTTGCACGGAATTATTCGGAATTTGATAAAGTGAAAATTGAAGCCATAAAGGCAGAATTACTCAACTTATCGTCATAAAAACAAAAAAGGGCAGCCAATTAGCTACCCTTTTCCTATCAGTTATTCAGAATCATTTTCGCCCCTCGCCTTGTCACCTTTCGCCCCTTCGCTAATTAAGACGTTACAACTTCTTGATCTTGATATTCCTGTACCAAACATCATCACCATGGTCCTGAAGCCCGATAAATCCTTCGGTAGCCGTATTTACAAAATTTGGGAAGTCTTTAAACTTACTGTTGGCACACATTTTATTCCAATCCTCAGTCCAGAGGTGATATTCAAGAACCTGAACACCGTTCTGGTAATGAACCACAGTTCCTTTGTAAACCATAATTTTAACGGTATTCCATTCGCCAACAGGCTTTGCATTCTGTGGTTTGGCAGGTATCAGGTCATATAACGAACCAGCTTGGCGGTTTCCATCAACACCTAATTTAGCGTCAGGATGTTTGAGGTTATCGAGAACCTGCATTTCAGGAGAGCTTTTCCAGATAGGATCGCCGGCAACTTCCTGGGCCAGGTAAAAAATACCGCTGTTGCCACCTTCTGAAATTTTCCATTCAAGAGTTAATTCAAAATTCTTGAATTTCTCCTTGGTAATAATATCACCGCCTTGTCCGGCTTCGCCTTTACCGGAACCAATGCAATGAATAGCATTTTCGTTTATTTCCCAGCCTTTTGGAAAAGTTTCTTTTCCATAGCTGCGCCACTGATCAGTAGTTTTGCCGTCGAAAAGTAAAATAACACCTTCGGCTTTTTCATTAGCTGATAGTGCGTTAAGAGCTGCTGATGTCACATTTTTAGTACCACCAGCTACCGGTGCTTTAGAGCTTTTGCACGAAAACAAGGCAAAAGCTATCATCATAATAAATAGTAGGTTTTTCATAAGATTCTATTTTAAAGTTTATCAATTATTTGAGATTAGTATTAATAGTTATAAAAAAAGTGAAGCTCAAACGGTTTACCATTAAGATCATAAACTATTTAATGTTCAAGGTTCCTTATTTCTTCATTGATGAAGGTTGCCAGCTTTTCTTTGTCCGGCAGTTCCAAAAGGTACTGGCTTACAAAGATATCTTTATCAGAATCGGCAATAGCATATTCGACTAAAGTTTTATTCTGGCTGGTAACTAACAAAATGCCAACAGGTGGATTATCATTGGTAAGAGTAAAATTCTTCTTATAGTAATTAATGTATGTTTTTAATTGCCCGATATGCTCATGATTGGCTTTCTCGGTTTTGAGTTCTACAAGTACATGACATTTTAGTATTCGATGATAAAATACCAGGTCGATAAAGAAGTATTCATCACCAATCAGAATCCTTTTCTGCCGGGCTTCAAAACAAAATCCATTTCCTAATTCTAGTATGAATTCCTGTAGATGGCTTATTAATTCTTGCTCCAGTTCACTTTCTTCTATTAAGTTTGGATGATTAAGATTTAAAATTCGAAGAAATAATGGGACTTAATAAGGTCGGCACTTTGTTCTGGTGTTATTTTGTTCCGGATTTGTTCTAAAGCGAGTTCTTTATTTGGCGAAAGCCCCAATCTTTCATATGTAAGTGTATTGATTTGCCGCTGTAACTCCCTCACTGTTGGAGTGTTTTTTAAAATCAGTAGTTCGTAAAAATTTCGTTTAGTTTGCTCTTCCAGTTTAATTAATTCTACCATATGACTGAAAGAACAGGAAAGTATAAGCTGTTTGATATATTCGGAGGTTCCTTTCATTCCAAATTCGTCAGACAGTGTCTGACGAATTCTATCTTCATCATTATCAGGCAATTTCAATTCGTCAGACACTGTCTGACGAATTGAAAAAGGAATTAGATTGTGATATTCCGGAGCGAGAGTTTCCAAAATCTCAGGATAAACGAAATAGAATTGACGACACAACTTCAGATTGGTTTCACTCAATCCTTTAATGTTGATTTCACTGGCAAGTGAGCTTAAAAGTTGTTGCCCGTATTTTGCCCGGTCTTCGCCATTTTGTTCATATTCAACTATATAAAGCCCAACTAACCAATTTCGGAGGGTAAGATGAATATTGACCGCTCTTACAGCATTTTGCTGCAAAGTAGCTGAAGTGGTTTGAATAGAAGAAACCAGTTTTTCAAAATTCATAGCAGATCAAAAATTGTAAAAGCCAGGTTCAGTTTTATGTTTATGAAGAAAGTACGGATTAATTATAGTTGAATCCTGCTACTGCAAGATTCAACTATAATAATTTTAATTACCAGCTCCAGCCAGCCCTGTAAGTATGTTTGATATACTCTTCGGCAGCTTGTTTTGCATTCATGGTATCGTGCTGGGTATCGAAATGCGGATGTCCGTCAATAATCTCGAACTTATCACTCTTTACAATCCTGATTTCGTCGGTATCGCTGATATTGGTAAAGCGCATGTTTTCGCCGTCCCATTCCAGTTCGCGTTTCAAATCCTGAAGTCTTACAGCCACAACACCCATAACTACCATTTCGTTCATCGGACCCGAATAGCTGAAGTTTGAAGTGGTTTCAATCCTGTTTTCAGAACTTTCCTTGCAGGCGCGTACCCAATCCATTTCGTGACCACCTTCGATTCTGCGCATTTGTTTTGCAGGACGTTTATAGCTCTTATCATAATCAAGTGGCAACAGGAAAGGGTCTTTCCCGTAACAACCAGTCATAATTTTACCTTTCGAGCCAATCAGGAGGCAACCGCCATTGGTATCGCGTCCCATAATTTCACCGGCAGGCAATTCTTCTGGGCGAGGAGGCAATAAACCACCATCCCACCAGGTTACCTTTACTTCCGGCATTTTTACTTTCTGGAATTTATCCCTTTTGGGGAATTTGAAAGTTGCTGTTTCAGCCAAAGGAGGCGATTCGGTATTGAATTGCGATGAACTTCCCTGTACTTTTGTTGGGTATTTCAACTTAAGTGACATAAAAATCGGGTCCATGATATGGCAGGCCATATCGCCTAATGCTCCCGTACCGAAATCCCACCAACCACGCCAGTTCCATGGAGTATAAATCGGATTATATGGACGTTCCTTTGCTGTTCCCAGGAAAAGATCCCATTTCAGTGTATCAGGTACTGACATCACTTCTTTCGGGCGCTCGAGGCCTTGCGGCCATATCGGGCGGTTGGTCCAGGCATGTGTTTCGCGCACTTCGCCTATGGCACCATCCCAAACCCATTCGCAAACCTGGCGGATTCCTTCGCCTGAGTTTCCCTGGTTACCCATTTGTGTGGCAACTTTATATTGCTTTGCAATTTCAGTCATCTGGCGCGATTCCCAAACAGAATGTGTAAGCGGTTTTTCGCAATACACATGCTTGCCGAGTTTCATGGCGTTGATACTGATAATGGCATGATTATGATCGGGCGTTCCGACTACAACAGCATCAATGGAATCTTTCAGTTCGTCGAACATAATGCGCCAGTCGTAATACTTTTTGGCATCGGGATAATCCTTGAAAATGCCGGCAGCATATTTCCAGTCTACATCGCACAAAGCAATAATATTTTCGCTGCTTACGGCCCGGATTACTGCGCCACCACGTCCGCCAACGCCAACGCCGACAATGTTTAACTTATCGCTGGGCATGCGATGGCCCAGGCCTCCAATTACATGACTTGGCAGAATGATAAATCCTGCAGCAGCCGTTGCGGTGTTAAGAATAAACGAACGGCGATCAATACCTGTGGTTTTGTTTTCTTCCATAGTTTTGCTTTTTTTAAATGGAATTTATAGTAAATGCTTTTGAATGTACTTGCAACTTTGTTCAGCACAATAAATCGGAGTTCCTTCAGCATATTGTTCCTGCTCTACAAAGAATCGTTTTAAGCCCGCTTTTTTTGAATGTTTAAGTAATTCTTTAAAGTTAATCTTGCCATTGCCAACAATGCAGCTGTCTCCGTCATTTCCCATATCCTTCAGATGCCAGGTCTGGAACCGTCCCGGATGATTTTTAAAGTATTGAACCGGATCCTTTCCACCTTTCACCACCCAGAAAATATCCATTTCGAACGAAACAAGAGCAGGATCGGTTTCTTCCAGCAGTGTGTCATAAGGTACCTTGCCATCAATAGGTTTGAATTCATGGTTATGGTTATGGTATGCGAATTTGATTCCGGATTTTTTAGTAATTTCTCCGATCTGATTCATCTCCTGTGCTACAACTTTATAGTCATCGATTGTTTTTTCCGGCCGTCCGCTGAACGAAGGTAAAATCAGGTATTCAAGTCCGGCTTCAGCACCTTTTTCGGCATATTCGGCAGCATTTGCAGCGCTGATTCCCGTGTGGGTACTGGTAATATCCATGCCCAGGTCGTTGCATATTTTTCTGAATTCTTTTGCAGAATATTTATAGAAACTGCCATCAAATCCATAAGGCTCTAAGCTGTTATACCCGAATTTGCTCAAAGCGGCAAGTGTCCCGGTAAGGTCCGAATTAATCACATCCCTGATTGTCCAGAGCTGAAGCCCTGTTTTCATCTTCCTGCCTTTGGCAGCTTCGCTTTCGGCTTGAAGCGATGATGCTGCCAATACGCCAGAAACCAGGGTGATGTTTTTAATAAAATCGCGTCGTGTTGCCATAATTGTGATTTTTAAAATTCTTATTCGAAATTATTTCCTGCTGATTGATTCGTTGGCTAAAGATAAGATGATTTGATGTATTCCGTGTAACTGATTACTCTAATTGAATGATCCTTTTCTCCAGGTCACTTTTACGGGCAGCTTCAATGATCCGTATGTTAAGCAAAGCTTCTTCAGGTTTAATAACCATTTCTGAGCCATCAGTAATTACAGAATACACATTGTTAAAAAACTCCATATAATCACCCGGAAAGGTTTTATACCTTCCACGAAATTCTTTTCCTAACAGCCCTGTATTCAAAATACCTCGCTGGCTTGCCGGTTCTATCCCATATCCTTTGGTTCCTGGTTTTGTGTTTAGCTTAAGCTGGGCTTCCTGGCTGTCCAGGCCATATTTTACAAAAGAACCTTGAGTGCCATGAATCTGGAATCGAGGTCCGGGTTCTTTTACAAAAACACTGGCTTTTATGGTTACATCCAGATCAGGATAAATAAGTTTCAGATCAAAACTATCATCAGTAACGCTGCCTTCACGCTGGTTGTATAATTGGCAAAAAACGCCCCCGGGAGTTCCAAAAAGACTCACTGCCTGGTCGATCAGATGAATTCCCAAATCAAATAAAGTGCCGCCGCCTTCTTTCTGCTGATACTTCCATCCGGCCCGTTTAATTGAAGGAGTATAACGGTCAAAACGCGATTCGTAATCGACCACTTTCCCAAGTAATCCTTGCGCTATCAGGTATTTTATCGTGAGAAAGTCACTGTCCCAGCGTCGGTTATGAAACGGGAAAACAAGTTTGCCTGATTTATGTGAAAGATCAATTAAATTTTGAGCTTCAGTGCTGTTAACGGTGAAAGGCTTTTCCACAATTACATGCTTCCCGGCCTGTAATGCTGCAATGGCATGCTGGAAGTGCAACGCATTTGGTGAACAAACAATTACAAGGTCAATTTCTGGATTGGCCAGCAATTCATCAAGGGAAGGCGTTGTTTTTACAAGAGAATATTTTTCACGGGCCAGCGTTCCGGAAGTAACAATTGTATGAAGGTTGAAATGGGGATTTACATCTATAAAAGGAGCATGAAAAACCTGCCCCGAAAGACCGAATCCAACGATGCCGACATTTAAAATCGGGGTATTATTACTTCCTGTTTTGATTCCTTTTGGCATCGTAAGACTATAAAATATAAATTACATTTTCTAGTTGCATTTTTCAGTTAGGCCAGGTGTTTAAGTGAATTTCTCTCTTTTTCTAATCGCCCCTTCGCCCCTCGCCCTGTCGCCCCTCAACAAAAGTAAAACTACTAAGCTATCACCTCCTTCTCCTTGTCCCAATACGTTCTGCGTCCTTCTTTATATGAAATGGTTCCCATATGCGCTGTCATTGCTTCCTCGAAAGCCTGGTCGATATTGCAGCTTGGCTGCGCTCCGTTTCCGGCTCTGATACAATTGATCCATTCGCGCAAATGAAGATGAGTGGTGTCAACAGCTTTACCGTCACGATACGTATATAACAGCCCGCGGCCGGCAAAATATTTTTCAGTTGGAGAAGTAACAGCATCAACAGCTCCCTGTCCCGGAACATAGGAGAAAATAGGCTTAAACGGTTCAACCAGACCTTGTTCGAGCTTCTCTTTGTAGCGTGTGGATTGCGGATCAACACTTACAATCAGCGTGTCGCTTAATTCGAGATACGCGTCATGACCCATAATTACTTTGCCGCGGTTTTTTTCGCTGGCTAGCGTGGCGCTATACAAAAGTGTCAGATCACGATCAGTGTATTCCATGGCCATATTCAGAACATCAGGAACGGTACGGCCATCTTTGAAGAAATAGATTCCACCCGAAGCCATGGCAGAGTTTGGAATACCGAGATCAAGTATCTGGTTCAATGCATCAAATTCATGGGTGAATAAATCTCCGCTTAGTCCTGTGCTGTAATCCCACCAGCAGCGCCAGCGGAAAAACCGTTCGAGGCTGAAATCATGCCATGGCGCCTGCCCGATAAACTGTTTCCAGTCAATTGTTTTTTCATTGGCTTCAGGATCAATATCGTAAACCCATGCGCCGTTTGGGTCATTGCGGTTGGTGCACACTTCAATAAGCGAAATTTTACCAATCACATCCTGCTCGATAAGCGACTTCGCTACATTGTAACTTTCGGTTTGCCTTCCCTGGTGCCCCAGCTGGAAAACAATTCCTGTTTCTTTAACAGTATTGCGGATTTCGTAGGTCTCAGCTACCGACCATGAAAGCGGTTTTTCGCAATACACATGTTTGCCTTTCCGTGCAGCTTCAAGTGCGATAGGTACATGCCAGTGATCGGGCGTAGCAATTACAACGGCATCCACATCAGGTGATGCGATAAGCTCTTTGTAGGTAGTGTAGCGTTTAGGCGCGTCATCCATTTTGCCGCCCTTGCCGTTGCGATGCACATTGGCGCCTGCCGCAATACCCTTTTCAGCATTCGAATCGAACACATCACAAATAGCTGTAATTTTAATATTCAGGTTATCCTGTGCCCTGAAATCTTTAAGATATTGTTCCCAGTATTTATCTTTCTTCCCTTTTTCTGTATACTCATCAATGCGATCCGGATTTACAAAACCCATTGCTTTCATTAAATATCCGCCTCGTCCGCCGGAACCGATAATTCCAATCCGCAATGTTTTTCCCTCAATTAAAGGTGGAATTCCATTTTGGATTTCCGGTTTGATATCGCTCAGAAGGCTTGAATTGCGTTTTTCCGCTTCGGCTTTATTTCGGAGTAATCCGTAGCCAACAATACCAACTAATGGTAAAGCTGCCAACCCGGCAAGTATATCGCGACGGCTTATTTTCCCAGATTTGTTTTCCTGATTCTCTTGTGCCATTTTATGCCAGAAATGTTTTAGTGCTTTTTATCAGTCGTTGCAGACCGAAAATATGTGATGTCGGGAATGCAAATACCACCAGTAATGCAAATAGCTCAACCAGTGTTTTGTTGATAATAAAGTAACTGCCGTCGGAAGGGAATAAATACTCGATTCCGGGAAAAGCCGGGTGCGAGAGGTAATACAAAAGCAGCAATACTATGCCGGAAATGCTCGAATAGCGTGTAAATATTCCAAGCAGTAGTGATAATCCAATCAGTGCTAACCCCCAGGCATTAGCAGTATCAGAAATTGAAAGCAGGGTTTGGTTTCCTGCAATGAGTTCGAAAAAATCTTTCAGAAATCCACCTGAATCAAGCAGGTAGGATTTTGCTGTCCAGTTAGGATTCAGAATTTTAACTCCTCCTTCATAAAGAAAATGCCAACCGATTGTAATTCTTAGTATTACAAGTGCGAATGACTGTAGTTTTGTGTAGCCCATAGAATTGTTATTTGCTTCACAAACCTAACGAAAATTGTTATTGTATAAACAACACTCAGAAAGAAAAACTCCTGAAGTGTTTTCCGGATGTTTGTTTTCATCCGAAATGGATATTTCTATCTCTTTCTGTTTTAAAACAAATTTATATGCTTTCTTTCCATACTGGTCAGATAAGTTTAAAAAGGCATAAAACCATGTATTACAGAAGGTAAACGTCTGTTTATTATTTAGGGTCTGCTGTTAAACTCAGAGTCGCAAATCAATGAAAACCCTTTTGGTTGGCAGTATCTGGAGACGTGAAATCATAGCATGCTGAAAAATGAGCACACGATTGATTAAAGC
>CAIRMR010000160.1 GCA_903879715.1 uncultured Bacteroidales bacterium | reverse complement strand
CTGATAATCTTAAAATTGGAGTACCATTGGTTAATGTATATTTTACTCCTTCCGAAGTTGTCAGAAATGAAATTATTCAGGGATTAAAAAGATGGGTAGGAGTAAAATCCGATATTCATGAAAACGATGTTGTTGTTGCAACTGATAAAAATGGAATAGCAACTTTCAACTGGACTCTTGGCGCCTCACCAACTCAAAATCTCACTGTAGCTGTAAAACGTCCCGATGGCAGGATAGTAAAAAGTTCTCCTCTGAAAATTGAGGCAACTACAAGTTTCGAACCTCCTACACCGATTTCAGGTAATATTTTTCCTCTGATTTTAATGGCAATGATCTATTTATTAAGAAGGTTTAATCTAAACAGGAAGCAGCTTAAACAGTAAAGTAATTATTTAAATTATTAGATATTAGTTATTCCATCCGCACCACTAACCGGAATTAAATGATTGTAACTGATAATGGTCGGACTGTGCAATTGTTTTTGTAACACTGATATTTTATCCGGGGGTAATAACCAACGACCCTGTCGCTCCGTGATAATTCTCTTCAATAGAGATGCCTTTTGAAGCGACGGGATTGATCGGTGTAAATAGCGCATTCAGTTTCCTCGGAATGCTTCTCCTAAGGAAAACAAGGGACAAGGGGCCTCCTTGCCGCTTGAAAAGTCCATCAATAAGCATGATGCATCATTTTCTTCGGAACTGATCACCAAGGAATTATAGGTAAACCGGCTTCCCAGTCGTTTGAAAAGTCCATCAAGCGGTAAGGAAACCGCTTGTCCCCTGTCGTGAGCCATCGACCCTGTCACTCCGTTATAATTCTCTTCAATAGAGATGCCTTTTGGAAGCAACGGAGTCGGTCGGTAAAAACCCGAAACCCGAAACCCGAAACTATTCTCCTAAATAATATCCCGGCACCGGACTTTGAGGATATCCCTGCGATCGTTGTAGTACATAACTACGATAAACCGGATCTTGCATTAAGCTTATTCTCCGGTCTTTTGCGGGTATATTGGTTTGATAAATACGAATTTCGCCGGGCATTACGGTTATTATTTCTTCCCGCCAATCACCATTCAAATCTGCAATCATTTGGATATCACCTTTTATTTCCGGTGTAAGTGTTTCAGCTTTCCATTTAGATACCTTCAGACTCCAATCACCACGTCCACGACGATTATTCTTCGAATCTATAGCAACATCCTGATTTACACCTTCGTCTGAAACCGGTCGTCTGATTTCAGCTCCAACAATTTCTCTCAGTAAATCGCCATCCCACCAGGCCCAATTTCTACAATCAGGTACTTCTTCGTTGGATGAGTTAAGCTTTTTGCCATCCGATGTGAGTAAGTAACGCGCATCGCTTCCTCCTTTTTTATCTTCGCTGGCAAAACATTCCAATCCCGGATGTGCCGGGTCAAAATCGGCTACCATGCCATCACCTACGTGATATGTTCGTTGTCCTATTTTCCAGATTTGCTGACCTGTTTTGGCATCAACAAGCATAACGCCCCGTCCATCAGTTTGCCAGGGTTCAGAGACCAGAAAAACCTGCATTCCCTGCCGTTTTGGATCCAACTGAGTGAGATAAGCTTTGTCGCTGTGACCCAAACCCGCCGACCAAAGCAATGTTCCGTTATCATCAAGCATACAAGAGCCCAGCAGAATTTCATCTTTCCCATCGCTATCAACATCACCAGAAACCATATTGTGTGCACCCTGACTGCGCAAAACAGGATTTTCTTCATCTCCATCAAAATGCCATAATTTTTCTAACTTTCCATTTTTCAACT
>CAIRMR010000159.1 GCA_903879715.1 uncultured Bacteroidales bacterium | reverse complement strand
CAATTCAGTGTTCTCGGAGGTACATTTTTTATCCTGGGCATTGCCATAGTGATGGTTGGAACCGTACTGTTTGTCATAAACATTTTCAAAACCATATTATATACTCCCGAAGGTTGGGGAAAACAGCCAGTTGCTGCCTTATTGGGGTCGGCACTCGGATATAGCGGGTTTAAAAACCTTTTTGCAAAAAAGGAAAACCGGAAAGAACACCTGGTTTCACTTCCTGTTGCTGCTATTGCACGTGGAACGGTTGATGTTGCGTTGAACGCAGCCATAATACTTTTTACAGGTGTGCTTATACTTGTTTATATGGTTGCGGCATTGCTGGGATTTGATCTGAAAGAAACTGCTGTAGATGCCCTGTTGTACAAAAACTGGTTCTGGTGGGGTCTTGATCTGATTGCGGATGGTTTGGTGCTGATTTTTGTTGCAGGTACCTGGTACTTGCTTGCCACTTTAATCACCGGGAAAAAGCTGTTTATGGAAAACTGGGCAAGAGCTGCCTTACTTATCGAACTTGTTGTATCGTGGACGGTTTGGTCGCACCACCTTATGAGCGATCAGGCTCAACCCGGATGGTTAAAAGTTGTTTCGGGCGAAATGGTAACAGCATTCGAGCTTATCACACAGGGGCTTGCATTTTTTATTACTCTGGCGACTTTATGGAGTGCCCGTCCGCTTAAAATGTCGAATCCGCTGAAATTCCTTTTAGGAGGTTTACTTGGATTTGCACTGGCTGTTCCGGCAGGAATTATGCAGGCCGATCTTGGACTGAACCGAATTTTGCATAACACTCAATGGATTATAGGCCCGCATGTTCATGTTGCGATACTTATCGGTTTGAGCATGACCTTGTATTCAGCCATTTATTTCCTGTTGCCAATTTTAACCAACGGAGCAAAACTTTATAGCCAAAAACTCACCAATATTCATTTCTGGTGTCATCTGTTTGGAGGTATCGGGATGGGTGCTTTTATGGGAATGGCCGGATTACATGGAATGCTCAGGCGCACTCTGTATATAAATGGCGAATTTATGCCATACATGGTTCTGGCTGCAATTTCAGGAGGGTTGCTCTTAATCGCTTTCCTTGCTTTCCTCTATAATGTTATTATGACGGTAGGAATAAACGGATTGCTGGGTATTTTTAAAGCACCTGCACTGAAAACTGAAGATTTGGTGCCTAAAGCATAAATACAATAAAGCTGTAGGAGGCAATTTTTATTTGAATTAAAGGAACGGATAAAACCAATCCGGATCAAACAGTTACAATCTATACTGTAGTATCCTGGGATATGCGTTTTATCCGTTCGTCATTTGTAAGGAGGAAATAGAACACTACTTAAAACTTAGCAGGAACTGAGTCAACTTTGTACTTATACGGCAAGACGCAATTTAAGATTTTATGTCGGAACTAATTGTTAATCCAAGCGAGCATTACCTGAACCTGCAAGCTTATTGCCGCGGAATGGCTGAAGGGAAGAATGGGAAAGCCCCTTATGAGAAGTACAGAAATGAAACGGGGGTTGTAACAGCTGAGGAAACCATGCAGCTTCTCGATCACCTGTTACATCGCTTTGCGTTCATCTCCCGGGGAATACCAGGGAACCATAGAAGTGAGCCAGGATGTTACAGAAATAAGGTCACTTGAAGGGGAGAGGCGATTGCTGAACTGGGAGGAATGAAGATTAAGGCAAATCAAGTTTTGTGGATGCTTTACTTATACATTGAATGGGATAAAATCACCTAAAAGACCCAAGTCCCAAGACCCATCCCGATTGCTATCGGGATCAAGGCCCAAGACCTACACTACAACATTGCTTGGAATTTGGATGTTGAGACTTAACGAATGCGGAAATTTATCACGTTTTCAGTGTAACACTCTCTTGCTTTTTTATTTTCCTCCGATAAGGTATCCACCATGCAAAAAATCCGGTAACCAATATCAGCACCGAAGCTAATCCTGTTAGCGGCACAATCAGAATATAAAACGGACCTAAAAGAAATTCCCAGATGCGCCCGGTATGAATTTCCTGTGATGTATTCCAAAGTGAAATAGGGCTCTTTTTGATGACTTCGACCGGCATTTGAGGGAATATGCCGGATTTGCCAAGCCGGATCGCACCACCGCCATAATCAAACACAAACTGACTGCCATCCGCCATCCCGATAAAACCGGAAACGGAAATGGCTCCAAAAGGAGATCCATCCTGGCTGGCCTCAGTCAACGGTAATTTGGTAAAATAATCTATAATGATCCCTTCGTCAGGAATCCATTGATATATGCCGGAAAAACTACCGACCAGGTATCCGCCTGTTGCCATCTTCTCAAATACGTTGATTCCCATTACACTAACAGGTGGCTGAACAGAATATCTGCGTAAAACGGAACTAAATTCGTCATCAGAATAATAGATTCCATCCGACGTTGCAACAATATACCGTTTCAGAACTTCATCATACAGCAGATCGCGGAATTTGTCGTCCCAGGTGTTAGGATCATCCAGTTTGGAATATTTTATTTTAGCTACCTCGGTATTTGCGATTGAAATAAGGAGTGGCGGCCGCAGGAACATGCCTGTGATGCTTGTCAATAGTAAAACAAGCACTGACCAGTAGCCCAGCCGGTTATGCCATTTTAGCGAAAAACGGTTAACCTTTTTAATTCTGCTTTTCGACGATTCCTTTACCCGCTTTAACAAATGCGGTGCCAGCCAATAGAAGATTCCTGAAAGCGTGATGAAAATAAAAATCAGGCCAACCATATCGACAAGCAACTTGCCTGCCATTCCATAGATTTCACCGCTATGAATAACCCATATGGTTCGAAACAATCCGACTTTATTGCCGGAATCTTCTGCGGCCGGTACAGTTATTTTGCTTAATTTGAGTTTCTTATCATTTATATTAGCGACTAACAAATAAGATCTTGTCATCACCAGCAGTGAATCGTTTTTCTCAATAATTTTAACAATACGTTCTTCTTTTACCGGAATGCTGATCTTTTTCCAACCATTATCGTATTCAAAAAGTCCGAAAAGTGTTCCCGCAATCAAACGATTATTAGCAGTGTGCAGCAAGGAATAAATTTTGCGGTTATCAATTCCATTCGGAAATCCATCGTTAAAATCCCTGAAAGAGGTGAAACTACTGTCGGTTTTCCAGATGCCGATATTTCCAAAAACAAGCAGAGAATCATCCGGTAATTTTACAGCAGATTTTACGGCAGCCATATTCCAGTTATTGTACTTGTAATTGCCGGGCAGCCATTTCCTGTTAACATCAACAGAAGAGAATATCCCCCTGTGATTCATTATAATACCGGAAACCGCGAAGAGTAAAATGAAGAGGGCAAAGATCAAACCCGGCCATTTGTGGTATTTCCTAAACCACTTTAGCATACGGTCTTTCTTTGGTAGAATTGGTGAAGTCATATATTTTCCGTAGAATTAATTCTGTTTTAAGATTCAGGTTGCAAATGTAGGCTTTAGGAAAGAGGTATAATTTGATTTGGACTTATTAAAACGCAAAAACATTGGTGTTATCAAATGAAGAATCTTTGCTTATAGAAACTTACTTTAATTGTCGCAATTCTCTATTGGAAAATTTCTGTATTTGCGTAAATGCTAATGTTTTATCAAAATCAATAAATTCAAGCCTTCTATTCGGTATGTGTTGTCACCGATAAAAAGCCACTCCAAACCCAAATTCAATAATGTCGCGAAACGGGATTGACGAATTCCCGATTTTGCTTTCAATGTAAAGGCCTCTTGTTCCCATACGGGCATAAAATGCGGTACCTGAGGCCGGTGTTTTATTGCTTAATAATTTAGTTTTGATTTCCCCGCCAAGGAATATCCCCGAGTTTCGGCCCGGCGACCACCAGTAATATTCGTCAGGATAATGCGGAGGTAATGTTATCCAATATTCATTGCCAAACGTGTGATGGATAAACCAGCCTACATTTAAAGGCACTATTTCGATATCCGGATTGACTTTAAAGCGCAAAAATTTTGCTGTTACCTGTAAACTAACGCTATGTAAATCGTCAATAGAAACACCTTTTGGCACATACCCATAGAAATAGGATACTTCCAGCTTTTCCTTAAAAAAAGAATATCCAACACCTGCTGATAGCAAACCAATACCACCTGCAAACTGCAGTTTTACATAATCGGGCAAAAATCGCGCAGAGTTGGCCGAATCGTTTTTTTTCGAATACTGGGCGTAGGTTTTAGTTGGATGAAACAGATAAACCAGACTTATTATCAACGCTATTTTAAAATGCCACTGTGTCCACATCGAATTGATTGTTTACTATTGTTATCAGGTTAAACTTCATGTTTTCAACACCATAAACGTTTACATAAGTAATGCTGTCCTCATACGGTTTATAAATCTCATGGCCATGCAAATGACCATGCACTGTAAACAGCACATTATTGTTTTGTGCCAATGATTTTTGGAATGCTTCTTCTAATAATGCATCAAAGTCGCGATCCATTGGAGGCACGTGAAAAATCACAACTGCTTTCGAAAAATCAGTGTTTGGCCTAAGCTGGGCATCCAGCCATTGAACATCGGGCACTTTACCGTTAAATTTAAATTCGAGGCCATTCGTGTTTATAAAAATAAATTTCAGGCTGTCGTAAATAAAGCTAAAGTTAAGTGCGCCAAACATTTCATTATAGGCAGTAAGGCCGTTGCCAACCAGATCGTGATTTCCCACAACAACAAAATACGGAAAGTTTAATTTCAGCAAATATGAGTTTCCCCAGGTATATTGTTTAGGCAATCCAAAATCAGCCATATCGCCAACATGAATTACAAAGTCAATTGCGGGATTCTGATTCGCTTTTTTCACAAACTCATCGGTTTGATCGAAAAAGCGGTGTGTGTCGCCGGTGAAGGCAATTGTAAGGGTATCGTCAGGTTCACGAAGAAGCAGTTTGTCGATATTTTTCTGATTTACATTCCTGTTTTCTTCGCTGAAGTCAATTGCGTAAGGCGAATAGTCGAACATGCCATCACAGGCAGTTAATGCCATTAAGGCAATAAAGAAGATGAATGTTTTGTTTTTCTTTATCATGATTTTAAGCTGTTAATCTGCTGTCAGAACTTCACAAAGCATAGGAAAGGGACATATTCGAAAACTCGAGCCAGGTATTTAAATCCTTTGCCTTTTGTCTCCAATCATCAGGATATAATTCCATAATTGTTTGTTCGAATAAAATCCGGTTGTTGTAAAGTTCTGTATATAAAAACCAGGTTGCTTCCGTTACTCTTTCACGCTCCGAAGAAAAATCAAATGTTGTGGAAAGTATCAAAATCAGTCATTAATCCGACAACGATTTTGTACAGCTTTTCCTTGGAACGATAATAATAATGTATAGCCGATTTATTGACACCGGCTTTGGCTGCAATCTGCTGAAGTGTTGTTCCATGGTATCCGTACAGAAGAAAAACAGCATATGCAGCCTGTACTATTTCATCTTCGGTGCTTCTCGTTTTATTTGTCATTTGTGTAAACTTTAAATTCTGACATACTTTTCGCAAACTCTTATTCTGCATTTTTCGCTCGTTATTGATTCTTAGTGAATCTTCCAAAATAACTTCCCCAAAATAATTTTGAGTTTTCACATTTAAAAGCAACAACATTTCTAATAAATTCAGCTAATGAGCATACCTCTAAATATACATATCGTCCCTATGGGACTTTTCCTGACCTGTAATATGCTTTCTACCAATATATTGTCCCTACGGGACAGTCCCAGCGGGACTGGATATTGGTAGAGTAATTAGTAACCTCATTGACCTAAGTCCGCCTGAGGTGGACGAAATGTTTTTTATATGAGATGTGTCTATTTCGTTCGCATCTTCAATTTGAGTTGGGGAAGTTATTCTAGCATTTTTACTTAGTTAATCCGCATAAACGATTTGCATTATTTGTAATCGGGTGTCAAGGCTTCAATTGGTATAAGAAAACCTAATCGTATATGATGGTAAGGAAAATCGCGTATCCCATACTGGTACTGGCCGAAAAAGTTAATTCTCTTATTCTTTTGAGTGAGCTGGCTGGAATAAACTATGGGATGATCGCCGTTGTTCATCCAGCCGCTGTATCCTGAAATTGCGTTTTCGAACTCTATATTCTTATTACTCATGATTATTTTCAAGCCATACATTGCTGCGTCATTTTGCATACTGTTGGTGGTTTCCCAGCATAAAAACCCAGCATCAGCTACCATACGAATCTTTTTCATCCATTTAGATTCAACTGAAAAAGATTTCCCGACCTCAAGATCGAAGTAATAACCGGGTGTATCAAAATAGCGGCGGGCTCCGAAATTATTCCCTGAAGCGGTTTTCAAGGTAGAATTTAAAATAACAGAAGGCCGCATCTTCTTTTCTTCAAACAAAAGTATCCTGGTTTGAACGTAAACATCGCCATTCGCTGTTCCAACCGGAATCTCTTCCGTGGAGGCGCGTTTGTCGCGGATATCCAGGGTGGTGGTGTATCGTTCTGCGGCTGTACCCCAAATCTTAAATGAAACCTTTGAGCGTATCAAAGGAATTTCGGCTTTGATATAAGGATTTAACGTTCGGTCGCCAAACCCGGAATAGTAATTCCACGAAACAGATAAAGTAGTAAATTCAGCTATTGTCGCATCCGTAAACTCGGGAACCGGAAGCGCGTTTGGCCCGAAATACTCAGGTGAATAGTTTATTGTTTGACTGAATGAATCAAGCGAAACCAGGACCAGAATTGTACTGATGATATTTCTGTATTTCTTTAACATCCCTGTAAAATGAGTCAAATGTGACGTTGTAATTTGCGGTTTTTACCTTTTCGAATTTTGCCGGCAGGGACATCTTAAAACCTCAATTTTTCTGTCATCAGTCCAAACCGAAGTACATCCAGCCTATGGCCGAAATACATATTGTAATAATCGGAGCCATGATAATACTGCACAAACAGCCCGATATCCTCCAGGAACTTTGGATGGTAAAAGAAGGTAAGACTCAGGTTCAGTCTGTCAGCCGACAGTGTGTTCCACTGGTTTAAATCACCAAACATCCAGGTTGCTTCACCTTTTATGGAAATATCGGCATTGTTCATCGTACTAATGGTTTCTTTGGTTGGCAGTTTGAAAATGGAGATCGCATTATGCCAGCGGTACATGCTGTATATGCCTTCGAGTTCATCGCTGCCCCATCCCGGCGGGTGAATTTCGATTGATGTTTTGAAAAACTGGTACGCGTTAAAACGGGTATTGAAATGTGTTTTAATAAATCCGGTTTCAAAATAATTCCTTGAGAAATCGCCTGTCAATAAATTTACTTCACCGTTTTCCAGGAAGAAATCGCCATCCTGCCCATTGGAGTGATGCGCAAAGCGGCCGTATAAACTCAGATTTTGGGAACTCCCGAACTCTGTAAGCATATAATATACAGTTACCTGAGGGATGTAACTTGGCGTGCGAACAGGATAGGACCTTTCGTCATACATCCGCAGGATAATCTGTGGCGTAAACACACCCATGAGTCGGGCGTTTTTACTTTTTCGGATGTAAAAATTCGGAATCAAATTTGCTTCGAACATCAGAGGCTCTATGTTACCAATATCGGTAGGGAAAGTGACATAGCTGCTTCCCTGGTTTACCTGGGATATTACGGTAAGACCGATCCCATGTATTGGCTCACTTTCCTGCGCAAAACCACGGAGGACAAAAAATAACAAAAACAGTATTAAACCCGGTTTCCTTTTCATTTTATCCCTTATAAATAAATGATTTTCATTTTTATCGCTTTATCACTTTGTAAATCGAATGATGCCTTCGAAAAGGAAGGTTTGTTGGTTAAGCCGATGGATTGGTAATTGGAAAATCCGATTCCTTCTTTTGGTAGGATCATTCCCTTTTTAATTTTTCCATCATTGTTTTCATCATGAAGGATATTCACAGCATATTTTCCAGCCGGTAGATTTTCGAATGTTACAGATGAAGCCCCTTTCACTATTTTTCCTGTAACTTTTTTAAGATACTTTTTATAGTGCTCGTCAGGAAAAGCATCTTCCCTGTTGTACACGGCAAAAAGCACAGTGCCATTTGAATTGCGTAAATCCTTTACCTCAATTGTTAAATTGTATGTTTCCTTTTTTTGATTGTGGAAGGAGGAGAAGAGTAGGATGATTAAAGTTAATTGAAGCAGATGGAGGGTTATTTTCATATTTTGGGGATTAAGAATGGTTTAGGAGGAGTAAGGAGTAAGGTGTAAGGTGTAAGGTGTAAGGTGTTCGAAGTCGGAAGACGGAAGTCGGAAGTCGGAAGTAGGGAGTAAGGAGCCGGAAGACGGAAGTCGGGAGTCGGAAGACGGAAGACGGAAGTCGGGAGTCGGAAGACGGAAGAGGGGAGTGGGAAGTCGGGAGTCTCCCCAAATCCTGGATTTTTGCCAGTAAATTACCACCCACATCCAACTCCCCAACTCCCAACTCCGCCATCCCACATTTACCATATCACATCGCACATCAAAAATCGTACATCGTAAATCGTACATCGTAAATCGTACATCGTAAATTCCACATCCCACATTTTACCCTTCTGTCAAATTCGCTTTATCAACTTTACGGCCCACCTTGCGGTTTGCAATTTTTTCCTTTATCGTATCTACAATGTAATACATCATTGGGACTAAATAAACTGTCAAAATCATTGACGAAAGCAAGCCGCCGATAATAACCCATGCCAGCCCGTTTTTCCACTCGCTGGCCGTTCCCTGCGCTAATGCAATGGGCAACATTCCGATAGCCATAGCCAGGGTTGTCATTAAAATAGGCCGCATACGTTCTTTGCCGGCGATAAGTAATGCTTCTTTAAAATACATGCCCCGGGCTTTTAGCTGGTTGGTGAAATCCACAATCAGGATGGCATTTTTTGTGACCAATCCCATAAGCATGATCAATCCTAATTGTGCAAACAAGGTTAAATCGTTTAACGATAGGTTTAAGGCCAGGAAAGCACCGATAGCAGCCATAGGTATGGCAAATAAAGCCACAAAAGGATAGATATAGCTGTCGTAAAGGGCGATCATAATCAGGTAAATCAACAAAAATGAGATAAGCAGAACCGAGCCTAATGCCCCGAAACTTTCATTTTGCGTTTTGATATCGGCTCCCCAGGTAAGTTTTACGCCTTCGGGTAAAGGGCGGGTTTTCAGGAAGCTTATCGCGTCGTCAGCTAAAGTTCCCGAAGGCCTGCCGAACGATTCTGAGGTAATGGTAACGGAGGGTTGCCGGTCAAGTCGTTCGAGCAGTGAAGGCGAATTATCCTGTTTCACTTCCGCGAATTGGGATACTTCAATGGGGATGTTCATTGGATTTACTATGGAAAGGCGCTGCACGTCCTCAAAGTTCTTCCGGTCGAAGTCATCTAACCATATTCTGACTGGATATTCAGTTCCGTTTTCGGTTAAGGTGGCATCATCGTTACCGGTAATGGCGGTTCTAAGATTTAATCCTACATAAGCCGTGGTTAAACCTAAACGCTGCATTTTATCTTTGTCAGGAATCACCTTGTATTCAGGGCTTCCTTCTTTAACCGATAGCTGAACATTATCGGCGCCGGGTATTTTTTCGATAGCAGCTTTCAGTTCATTCCCTGTTTTCATTACCAGGTTCAGGTCGTTTCCACTCAGGGTTATTTTTATAGGTGCCTGTTTTGGCAATAAGCCCAAAACTGCCATCGAAAAGTTTACTCCCGAAAACTCTTTTTTCAGCTCTTCACGAAGCGATTTCATAAAAGCCTCCGTTTTAATGTCCCTTTGCTTTTCCGGCTTTAGCTGAATGGTAAACTCCGATATATTGGCAGAACCAACGCCTAAACTTCCGATGCCTGTGCTTGGACCGGCAATGTTGCTGAAAAGTGTTGCCACTTCGGGCTGCTGCAGGATAAAATTCTCAACCTGCTGAGTCCTGATATTGTTCTCCTGAACGGTGGTTGTTTTATCATATTCGAGGTTCAAACGGAATTTCCCCTGGTCGCCTGTTGACATCATTTCCTTGCCTATTATGCCTTGTTTCAGCATGGCACCCGTCATTACCAAAAGGAAAACAACTATTCCTGAAAAGATAAGCTTGTGGCT
>CAIRMR010000158.1 GCA_903879715.1 uncultured Bacteroidales bacterium | reverse complement strand
CAATGCTTCGCGTTCAAGGGTTCAATGCTTCGCGTTCAAGGGTTTTAATGCTTCGCGTTCAAGGGTTCAATGCTTCGCGTTCAAGGGTTCAAATGCTTCGCGTTCAAGGGTTCAATGCTTCGCGTTCAAATGTACTTATGAATTTTGAACTTTTTTGAACAACCTTGAACAACTTTAAACAACTTTGAACAACTTTGAAAAACCTTGAACAACTTTGAACAACCTTGAACTGCTTTGAGCTTTTAAACCTTTATTCTTCGATGTTTCTACTAAAATTACAACTCAAGTTGCAATCCGGTAACGGCAAAAATAATTATTTAACTTAAATTTGCAGCCTTTTGGAGTGTGAACAATTGTTAAAAGAACTTTATATTGAAGTTTGACTTTAGTTGTCATGCTTTTAAACCACTAAGATACAATTAAATACACAGTCGCCAGGCAAAATGTCAATAAACTATAATAATTACAATTAAATGATGACTAGTACCGAAATACGCCGCACTTTCCTAGGATTCTTTGCTTCGAAACAACACCAGATAGTTCCGTCGGCCCCTATGGTGGTGAAAAATGACCCTACGCTGATGTTCACTAACGCAGGTATGAACCAGTTTAAGGACTGGTTTCTTGGCAACGAGCCTCCAAAATGGCCACGTGTAACTGATTCACAGAAATGCCTCCGCGTTTCGGGAAAGCATAATGATTTAGAAGAAGTTGGCCACGATACCTATCACCATACCATGTTCGAAATGCTTGGCAACTGGTCGTTTGGCGATTATTTTAAAGAAGAAGCCATTGCATGGGCCTGGGAGTTGCTGACCGAAGTTTATAAGATTGATAAGAATAAATTATACGTTACGATTTTCGGTGGTGATTCTGCGGATAAAATGACTGAAGATACCGAAGCTCTTGAAATCTGGAAAAAATACATTGCCGAAGACCGCATACTTCGTGGTTCAAAAAAAGATAACTTCTGGGAAATGGGTGATACCGGACCTTGCGGACCTTGCTCCGAAATTCATGTTGATATTCGCGATGAAGCCGAAAAAGCTAAAATTCCCGGCGATCAACTGGTGAATAACGATCATCCTCAGGTCATCGAAATATGGAACAACGTATTTATTCAATACAACCGGCAGGCAAATGGTTCACTGGTTCCGCTTCCGGCAAAACATGTGGATACAGGTATGGGTTTCGAACGTCTTTGCATGGTTTTACAAGGCAAACAAAGCAACTACGATACCGATGTTTTCACTCCGCTTCTGACTGAAATCGCAAAAATTTCAGGTATTGCTTACGGAAGTAATCAAAAAAGCGACGTTGCCATGCGCGTTATTGCCGATCATCTTCGCGCTGTTACCTTTGCTATTGCTGACGGACAACTTCCGTCAAATGTGAAAGCCGGGTATGTGATCCGCCGTATCCTTCGGCGTGCAGTTCGCTATGCCTATTCGTTCCTGAATGTGCGTGAACCTTTAATGTTCAGGCTTGTAGCTGTGTTGGAAGCGCAGATGGGTGAATCATTTCCTGAGCTTACAAGGAATTTACATTTGATTCAGCGTGTAATTAATGAAGAGGAATCCTCCTTCTTGCGTACACTTGCAACCGGAATCGTAAAATTCAATCAATACATTGCTTCGCATCCCGATCAGAAAATAGTTAACGGAGAATTCGCTTTTGAAATGTACGATACATTCGGTTTCCCGATTGACCTTACCCAGTTGATGAGCCGCGAATTGGGCTGGGATGTGGATATGGAAAATTTCAGAATTAAGCTGGAAGAGCAGAAAAACCGTTCACGACGCGATGCAACCGTTTCCACTGATGACTGGCATGAACTTGGAGTATCCGAAGGCACTGAATTCCTTGCTTATGACACTACCGAAGCCGATGTAAAAATTACCCGTTACCGCAAAATCACAGCGAAAGGCAAGGATCTTTACCAACTGGTATTCGACCGCACTCCGTTTTACGCCGAGAGCGGCGGACAATCAGGCGATACCGGAACGCTTACTTCAGCGAATGAAAACCTGCAGGTTATTGATACCCGTAAAGAGAATAATCTTATTGTACATATTGTTGAAAATCTGCCTGAGAATCCCGAAGCTGCTTTCAGGGCAGTTGTAAATGCCGAAAGACGAACAGCAATAGCAAATAACCACTCGGCTACTCACCTGCTGCATTATTCACTTCGCAAAGTCCTGGGAACACATGTTGAACAAAAAGGATCATTTGTAGGGCCCGATTACTTCCGTTTCGACTTTTCTCATTTTCAAAAACTTACAGAAGATGAATTACTAGCCATTGAAAAAATGACTAACAGCCTTGTAAGGGAAAACGCTGTTTTGGACGAACATCGTGCTGTAACCATGGAACAAGCCGTAAATATGGGCGCCTTGGCCTTTTTTGGCGAGAAATACGGTGATAAAGTCCGAGTGATCCGTTATGGAAACTCTGTTGAACTATGCGGGGGAACCCATGTAAATGCAACCGGGCAAATAGGATTAGTGAAAATAGTGAGTGAAGGAGCCATCGCTTCCGGTATACGACGTATTGAAGCTTTATCAGCAGCCAAAGCTGAGGCGTATGTTTATGAGCAGGAAGCTATAATCGCTAACCTGAAGCAACTGGTTAAAAGCCCGACTGAGCCATTAAAAGCCGTTCAGCAACTGATAGATCAGAATACTGAAATGCGAAAAATGGTTGAAGCTTTTAACCACGAAAAAGCCCTGAAACTTAAAGATGAACTTATTACGAAAGTTGAACAGATCAATGGCATTAATTTCCTTTCGACAAGAATTATTGCTGATGCTTCTGCTGCAAAAGATATAGCATTCGGAATGCGTGCTGCGTTAGAAAATCTTTTCCTTGTTCTGGGCTCCGAAAATGACGGGAAAGCTACATTAAGTGTTCTGGTTTCTGACGAACTTATCGCCTCCAAAGGATTGAATGCGGGAAATATCGTTCGCGAACTTGCCAAATCCATACAAGGTGGAGGTGGCGGACAGCCTGGCTTTGCAACTGCCGGAGGTAAAAACCCGCTGGGGCTTGATGAAGCGTTGAGGCTGGCAAGGAATTATGTTGCTTAGTCATAATTGATATTCCCCAGGCTGGCAAACAGATTTGATTGTTTTTTCTAAAACTCACACACTCCATCTCTCGATCGCTCCGCCTTAGTCTCCTCCATCATTAACACTTTCTAATTCGCTGTCTTTATTTTCTTCTAATATCGACATTACGGATTTGATGTCATATACACTGTTGTTCTTCCGGTTGCCCAGAACTATAATTACAATATCCGCTTCCATATCCATCCATAACATGGTGCTGAATCCGGCCCACCAACCTCCATGGTAAACGTAATTTACCTTTTTCATTTCCTTCGGATCTGTCATAAGTCTGAACCCAAGCCCGTAATTATGCCTGCTTTTATGCTCAAAGCTTCGAGGCGTAAAAGCCTCATTAAGCCAATGTTTGCTAAGCAGACAGCCTGAATGTAGTGCGAAATACCAGCGTTCCATATCGCCAACTGATGCAAATATGCCTTTATCTCCATACACGCCATCAAAAAACTCGCGCTCGCGGCGCCGGTTGCCCTGGAAACCTGTAGTGCGGTTTCGTAATAAAGAAGCGGGGGCTAAGGTATCGATAAAGGAATGAGACATTCCAAGCGGCTCAAAAATCCGGGTACGGATAAAGTGCTCATAACTCATTCCGCTTATCTTTTCGATGATAGACGCAAGGATAATGAAGTTGCTGTTATTATAACTAAAACTCTTGCCGGGGCGGTTGTAAGGTTTAGGTAAAGAATCAGCTTCGATAAACCATTTCAGAATTGAATCGTTGGTAGGAGCGGGGCCGTTTTCTCTCCTTTTATTCTCAAAACAATATAAATAGTTTGGTAATCCGCTTCGGTGGCTTAAAAGATTTTCGATTGTAATACCATGATAAGGAAATGCAGGGATAAACTGTTGAATCCTGTCCTGTAATTTTAATTTTTTATCCTGGGCAAGTAGTAAAACTGCAGTACCGGTAAACGTCTTGCTAATTGAAGCAAGTTGAAATGCCGAATTCATATTTAATGAATCCTTCAAATTAATATTGGCATAACCAAACACATTCTGATACAATATTACACCTCTCTGTGCCACCAGCACAGCACCGTTAAATCCTTGTTTTTTAGCTTTTTTCTTAAAAAGAGTATCTAATGCAAAAGCTTTCTGATCGGCATGAATTTTTTTTCGGATACGGGCTTCCTCTTGTGGCGTGAGCCTGTTTTTGGCAATACATTCTATTACCTGAACTGGTGAGGTAGCTGCTTTTTTAGAACATCCTGGAGTTATAAATACTTGGCCAGCAATTAAAAGGAACAGGAAAATATGTCGGGGAGAAAGTCGCACGGGATTGTATTTTTGGTTTTACAAAAAAAGCAAAACATACTTTGTACCCGACACAAATAGCACAAAGGTTGTTAACAATAACATGTTCAGAGAAATTTTCAAAAATATTTTTTGTTGTTGGAACGCTTATAAAGCGGGAGATGCGAATATGACAGATTTTTCTAATAGCTTTTCCATTACTTTTCTATAATTTCTTTACTATGAACTCCTTTTAATCTGTTCTTTCCGGTGCATCCGCGTTCCATTTCTTATTTAAACCGGAATTCAAAATAGAATCAAGTCTTATTGTTTACGAATTACCGGCAGGTTCTAAAAATATTTTTACCTTTGAAGCATAAATAATTTCTACAATGAGTATTCTAGTCAATAAAGATTCCCGGATTATTGTGCAAGGTTTTACCGGTAGCGAAGGCACGTTTCATGCTACACAAATGATTGATTACGGAACCAATGTAGTTGGTGGCGTTACTCCCGGAAAAGGGGGAAACGAACATATAGGCCGCCCTGTTTTTAACACGGTGAAAGAAGCTGTTAAAGCTACTCAAGCTAATGTGTCTTTGATTTTTGTCCCTCCCGCTTTTGCAGCCGACGCCATTATGGAAGCTGCAGATGCCGGTATTAAAGTGATAGTTTGTATTACCGAAGGGATTCCTGTAAAGGATATGATGGCTGCAAAGGAATATGTCGATGCTTTAGATTGCCGTTTAGTAGGGCCTAACTGCCCTGGTGTTATAACTCCCGGTGAAGCTAAAGTAGGCATTATGCCCGGGTTTATTCACAAAAAAGGTATTGTTGGTATCGTTTCGCGTTCCGGCACCTTAACGTACGAAGCAGTTGATCAGCTTACCAAAGCCGGTTTAGGACAAACAACCGCGCTAGGCATTGGCGGCGATCCAATCATAGGAACAACAACGCGCGATGCCATGGAATTGTTTATGGCGGATCCCGAAACCAAAGGTATTGTGATGATAGGAGAAATTGGCGGAAATATGGAAGCTGACGCGGCTTACTATGTCCGGGATCACGGAACAAAGCCCGTTGTAGGTTTCATTGCCGGTGCTACTGCCCCGGCAGGCCGTACCATGGGACACGCAGGTGCCATTGTTGGAGGTAAATCCGATACTGCCGAAGCTAAAAAAGCAATTATGCGCGAATGTGGAATCCTTGTAGTTGATTCACCTGCCGAAATTGGTGCTGCTATGCTTAAATTATTGACGAAATAATTCTGGAGGATTTTTAGGTAATATTTTAATGTTTACTTCATCTTCTGCTAAACTATCAGAAGATACCCAATAAGGTACAAAGTGCAATTGACTGAGTTGTCAATAAGACTTTGTGCCTTTTTTTTATGCCGTTATAACCTGAATGTTAATGCGCTGACTGTCTGATGCGTTGAACGACTATGGCATTTGAACCACATAATTACTTTATCTCCACCCTCTCATACGCTCCCAGATCCGGTGGCCCGGGGATCAATCTCGATATGCCTTTTCGGTCAAATTTAATGTCAGGGAAAGTATTATTGATAATTTCCAGGGAAGCTGCATCTTTTGCAAATGAAAGCGTATCAAGCTGGAAATCATCTTTATATGGATCTTTAAATTCAGCTTCTTTATTGAAAATGCAATTTACAAACTTAGATTTATATAAATTTTCAATATCCCAGCTAACTAAGCATTGATCGAACTGGAAATTAAATGTGGTTCCGGCAAGTTCATAAAAATCGATTTCATTTGTCATGCTCCCCGTTATAATACAGTTTCCAAAATATGCCCCGGTTAATTCACCTGGAATCTGAGTATAAGCTGTGTCCAGCGAATAATTGCTGATTGTTAAGGCTGCATAGCCTTTCCCGCTAAAATAATTTGCCAGTGTGCAGTTCCTGAAATCATAATTTCCTCCTTGTTCAATGGATACAACATTTCCACCGCAATTTGTAATCTGGCAGTTGGTTGAAACAATCTTAGACCAGGTTGCCCTGATTCCATAGTTTTTCATATTGTTGATCAGGCAGTTATGAAGCCTCAGCGGGGGAGTGCCAATGTCAATTCCACAACTGTCGGCCTGTATGCCAACAATAGCATTTGTGATTTCAGCATAAGTAAAGCTGATATTCTTTTTACCTCTTTCGATCCATATTCCATCCCATAATCCGGGAATGTTAAGGTAGTCATCATCAAGCCTGTCGCTGGTAAAAATTACCGGCAATTCGAGCGTTCCGGTAACGTCGAGCGAAGCACCCGATCTGATTTCGAGGCTGCTGCCTTTGTGAAAATATAATTTCGTTCCGGGAAGAATAGTGAGGTTGCAGTTCTCATCAGCAGTAAGCGTGCCGTATATAACATGCGGTTTATCATCAGGCAGCGTTACATTACCTGTTAAAACTACATTATTGTAAAAATAAGCATCCTGGCCCCATGCAACTAACTTTACATCCTGAATATTACCATTGGTCTCGAAAATAATTGAGTCACTCTCAATCAAAGGATTACTGACATTTTTGGGGTCAATGGTAACTTTTACGAATATATAAGCGCTGTCTTTCGGCCCGATTTCCAGGTCATGGTAGAGTTCAGTAGCGCTACCATCAATATTAAGCCGGAAAGGTGAAGCTGCGCCACGCGCAAGCGTAATTTTTGATATATTGATTTTATTCTTTCCTGTATTTCGAATTACCAGTTGCTTGGTTATCGATCCTATAGTTGTGAAAACGGTATCAAACATCACGGTGTCAGTGCTAAAATTAAGTCTGAACCCGGAATCGGTATTGAATTCATCCTTTCTGCAACCTGTATAGGCCAACATAGTGGTTATCATAATGATAAATAGGAGCCTTGCGGATTGTTTGATCGTCATTGGTATTACGTTTAAAAGGGTCAAAGATAGTTCAATGTAAATTCTGTTTTTAAAACGATTTTTAGATAAAAATAATATTT
>CAIRMR010000157.1 GCA_903879715.1 uncultured Bacteroidales bacterium | reverse complement strand
GTGAGTCAAAATTCGCTGATTTTGTCATGTTCGTTTCATGTGTTATTATTTATTTTTTACGGGTCACATGGAACTCCATGACAAAATAATATCATACGCCTGTGAGTCAAAATTGGTAGATTTTGTCATGTTCGTTTCGTCTGCTTAATTATGAATGAAATTATCATGTAAAAATAAAATTTATTAACTGACAACTATATTCATAAAATTGAATATCCGGAAATAAACATTACCTTTACGTTTTGATTTTCAGTGAATTTCATCTTAAAATATACCGTTAAGGTTATGAGTGAAAAAAAACAGAATAATTATGATTCACCTGATGTAGCAAAACTGCAGGCAGTAGAAATTGATCACAAAACAACCATTTATATAGCAAAAGGCGCTGATCCGGAAGAAGCAAAGAAACGTTATTTATACAGGATAAATCCTAAAACGATCATTCTTTCCTAACGTAAATTCAAAGATCAGTTCCTTGATACCCTGAGATTTTATGTTTTAATCAGGATTCAATATGATTGCTAACAGCAATCCAGCCGCTGCTATGAGTGTTCCGAAAAACTATATATCCCCCCCATTAGTGAAAATATAGCCCGCAGCTGCTAATTAGTTTACACTTTTAAGGAAATCTATCAGCCCATTCATGTAAGTCTGCTGGTCATCGTACATGCACATGTGGCTGCCGTTTTTACAAAGCAGGAACCGGGCACCGGGGATTTGAGTGCTCATCCATTCCATATAGTTTGGGTCCATTGTATCGAAGGTTGCGCCTATTACAAGAGTTGGAATATGAATATTCTTTAATTCTTTACTGACATCCCAATTGAGCAGTTTCCCCCTGATTCCAAACTCGCTGGGACCTTGCATGATGGTATAAAAATCGGTATTGATTTTACTGAAGGAACGGGTTACAGGTTCCGGCCATTCGGCTAATCTCAAAATATGCTTCGGATAATAATTTGCATTCAGCAACTCCATATACCTGGGATTCTGAAAATCGTTTTTTGCTTCCAGTTTCCTGACTTCAGCCAATACTTCCGGAGCCATTTGTTTTGCTAACACTTCGTCGGCATACTTTCCATATTCTGGACAGCTCGCCATCATATTTGAAATAATCAGTCCTTTCAGATTATCCTGGTATTTCAGCGCATATTGCATTGCCAGGATTCCGCCCCAGGAATGTCCGAGAAGGAAGAAATTGCTCTTGTCAAGATGTAAGGCAACGCGGACTTGCTCCACTTCTTCCACGTAATTGTCTAAATTAAAAAGAGAAGTATCTTTCGGGTTATCCGAATTTCCGCATGCGAGTTGGTCGTAGTAAATAAATTCGATACCTTCCTTTGGCAGGAAATTCTCAAAACATTCGAAATATTCATGGGTGGCTCCAGGTCCGCCATTTAACAATAATAGCCTGATTTTCGGATTATTTCCAATCCGTTTTGTCCAGACATTAAATTTCCCTTTAGGTGTTTGTATCGAAATCATAGTAACTCCTCCATTTTGAACAGTTTGATTTGGATTTTCAAAATATGATAATGGAACGGATTGCTCCGGTTTATTTTGTTTTCCTGAACAGGAGCTAAGAGCGATGATAGCAGTTATTAGTCCTTTAGAAAGTAATGTAGGTATTTTCATTTAGTTAAAGGGTATTTGTGCAAATATTCTCACTGAGAATTAAAAATCATGCTATTATAACTGATTACGCTCAGGAAATCATATGAATTTCAAGAACGAGCTCTTTTGCTTGGCAGTATATATCATTTCCAAATTTACAACTTTCCTTAATTGATTGGTTGAAAACCGGAAAAGTATAAACTGCTTCCGGCAGCATAATTTCCGGTTAGCAAATGTAATGGAGGAGTTTTTACTAATATGAGATTAAAATATAAAGCAGATTTTTAAAAAGATTGAGATCCGTCTAGTTTGTAAATTATGCAAAATAAATCCAGACAAAATAAATTCCGGTTAAGATAAACAATACCGCTACAATTTGCCTGAACCAGACTTCGAATGTTTTGATTTTGTTGTAAAACTTGCCTATTCCACCAATACTGAAAGCAAGCAAATAGGACAACAGAATCACAGGTAACCCGGTGGCAATGGCAAAATCGGGCAGCAATAATAGTCCCGTGGATTGTGAAAGAACCATTGGCATCAGCATCCCAAAATATAAAACCCCGCTGTACGGACAGAAAGCCAGCGCAAAGAGCATTCCCAGCAATAAAGCACCCCAGCCGCTGCCAAGCTTTACCTTATCGGCAATCCTCTGCAAAATGGTTCCGGATGAACCAGGCAGTTTAATCACGCCAAGCATAAATATTCCGATTACAATTAACAAGGGGCCTATCCATTTTTCGCCATTAGCTTGTACCGCGCGACTAATTTGAAATTTACTGGCACCAAAAAATATTATTGAACCCAGTATAGTGTATGTAAGCGCCCTCCCAAGAGTGTAATACAAGCCATTCATGAATACAGTACGACGGCTCTCCACATCTTTGCTTATATAGGCCAATGCTGTAATATTGGTTGCTAAAGGGCACGGGCTTATGGCAGTCATCAAACCAAGCAGGAATGCTGTTAGCAGGGGGAAAGTACTTTGGTCGATAAGGTTTTGTAAGAATTCCATATTAATCGAATAAATTTTAACAGGAAGGGTGACAAGGCGAGGGGCGACAAGGTGACCAGAAAGAAAATTGGTAACTAATCAGTCTGATTATAATGTTTTTTTGCCACAGATTACACGGATTACACAGATTTTAAACTGCTTTTAGCAGTTTCT
>CAIRMR010000156.1 GCA_903879715.1 uncultured Bacteroidales bacterium | reverse complement strand
GCTAAATTGGTTGTTGCATTTTGCCAGGCATCCCAGGCAAGTTGCTGATCGGCGGGATGGAATGGTTTATTCCAGCCATCACCGTAACTTTCTTCCAGGCTTAGTCCGGTATAATCGACCCATTGTTGGTTGAAGAAAATGTTCCCTCCATCAGGTCGTGTAATCCAAACAATTTGTGGCATAGACTCTGCCAGTAAACGGAACTCTTGTTCACTTTCCTTCAGTGCTTTTTCTGCTTGCTTGCGTTCGGTAATGTTGCGGCAAAAAGCGACATTTTGCATCGTACCATCCGGCAAGCGCTGCATCGTTGCATCAAGAATAATGTTTATCCGTGTTCCATCAGCCTGCAGGTAAACTGTTTCAAAGTTCTGAACCCAACCTTGTTTTTCACATAAAGCAATTTTCGCGGCATTGTTTTCAACTTCCTCAGGAGCGGTCCACTCAAGTACCGAACGACCTGATATCTCCTCAAATGATCCAAAGCCAGCCAATTTCAAATAGGAATCGTTTGCTTCAACAACTTTTCCTTTATCATCAACAACCACAAAGCCGGTATCGGTATTGTTAACAAGCTGCCTGTATTTTTCTTCGCTTGCTTCGGCTCGTTCTTTGGCAGCTGCTAACTGTTGATTTGTTTGATTCAGTTCTTCGTTTATTTGCTCGTATTCTTCGTTTTGGGCTTCTATTTCTTCTGATTTTTCCCGAAGTAATAGTTCGATTTTTTTACGATCGGTAATGTCCCGGCTGGTGCTAATGATATGTTTTACACCATTTATGTCGATAATAGCAGCCGACAATAATCCTAATTTTTCCTCTCCCTGTTTTGTAATGAAACAACATTCAATGTCAAGGGCTTGTCCCGTTGTCTTTAGTGCATTTATTATTACATTTCTTTCTTCGGGGTTTTTGTAAAAGTTTAGCTCGGTAGTTGTTTTGCCTATAACTTCATCGTCTTCATAGCCCATTATTCTTCTAAACCCATTGTTTACTGTAACGATCTTGCCATCATCAAGTCTGTTTATAATAATTGAATCAGGGCTGTGGAAAAATGATCTAGAATATTTCTCTTCGCTTGCCCGCAATGCTTCCAATGTCAGCTTTTGATCGATACGAAAAGTTTCAGCAGAAACCGCTAAAGCATCATATGCATGCTGCAATTCCTGTAACTCGTTAATGAGTTCTTCGTTTGATTTGTTAAGAATGTCCACAGCAAAGTTCTTTTATGATGAAATGTTGTGTCGCAGATTTTAATATTAGCTATATCCTATCGTGTTTTATCCGTTATATTTATCCGATATATTACCATAAAATTAAGGACTTTCCTGATTTCACCAAGGATAAATCTTGTAAACTTCCGGGCTGCTGTATATGACAGATAATATGCAATCGGACTGAGCCGCATCTGCTTATGGGCTTGCCGGCAAAGAGAAGACCTGCCACCACGCTAAGTGGCCGGTAACCGCCGATACCTGATGATCGAAGGTCAGCTTTCTGCTTGCTGATAAATGAGATACATAAAACAGCAACTACTATTACTGGTAAGCTTGCCGTAGTTTTTACAACAAACCGATTTTCATTTGTTCACTATTAATAAGGCGGATTCTCTCCTTTGGTTGCCATGTGATCATTCGTAACGACATAGGTTTTCCCGGGCATTGCAGTAAACGCAGCCTCAGATGTCGTGCCCGCAGAGTTGATTGATTTCACCCTTTTTCCGTCGCACTGAACCATGATTTTCGAGTCTTTATCCGGAAAAACGACTTTAAATTCCCGCTTAAACGCCGATTTTAACTCTACTGAAGTATCTGTCAGATAGTTCACCTCCAGCTTGCCCAGTTTCAATCGCCGACCTTTGGCATGCGGCGGAATCACGATCGTTCGGT
>CAIRMR010000155.1 GCA_903879715.1 uncultured Bacteroidales bacterium | reverse complement strand
TCGTTGATTTCCTCCGGGTCAATGTGTTCGGGCAGGCGGCCAAAATGAACCACGCACAATGCAATGCGGCGGGTGTAATTATTTAATGTACTTTTACTTTGTCCACGCAAAGTAACCTGTTGATCCAGCTTACGGACAACATTTTCGAATTCAGGAACAAGCGCAATGGCTTGTTCAACAATGGTAAAACCCGATTTCTTTCTCATAATCAAGAATTTTTTTGGTGAATAATTCCTGAATAACGGAAAGAATCGGGTATTTTTGCTTTAGCTATCCCACGGATGTGGGATTTAGTTCAATAAATAGTAATATGAGCGGCACGCAGTACCCAGCGATTATTCCTGGTTGAAAAATCGCCACCGAGAAAAATTTAAAATATTATTGAATAATGTTCACTAATTAGCTAACTTTGCACGGTGAAAGAAAAATTCGTCAGAAACATATTTTACTATAAGAACTATTATCTTGACTTTTACGCGACCCTAAATCCAGAAGTTAAGAAGAAGTTCAACTGGACATTACAACTTGTTTCAGAAATAGAACGTGTTCCTGAAAAATATTTCTCATATATGAAAGGCTCATCAGGTCTTTTTGAAATAAGGGTTGAGGTTGGGTCTAATATTTATAGGGTTTTCAGCTTCTTTGATGAGGGAAAACTTATAGTATTGGTAAACGGATTTATTAAGAAAACCCAGAAAACACCAAAGAGCGAAATAGAACTTGCAGAAAAACTCAAAAAACAATACTTCGATGAAAAAGATAAATAAAAACCTAACATCATTTGCTGACCATCTTGACTCTGAATATGGAAAACGAGGAACTGAAACACGAGAAAAGTATGAAGAAGGTTTTGAATCATTCAAACTTGGTGTTATGCTCCAGGAACTCAGGAAAGAGCATGGAATGACTCAAGAGCAGTTGGCTAAAAAGTGTGGCACAACAAAAACATACATTTCCCGAATTGAGAATGATGCCAGCGACATTCGACTTTCAACACTGATGAGAATAATCCGAGAAGGATTTGGAAGACACCTAAGTTTAAGTGTTGACATCTGAAAATAAAGCACATGGCGGTAATAAATAGGAATATGAGCGGCACGCAGTGCCCAGCGATTATTCCTGGTTGAACTACATTTCGACAAGCACTTCGGCAGGCTCAGTGTGGCACTCAATGCATCGCATTTCGACAAGTTCAATGTAAGACATCCCGGTTAAATTCTAAAGAAAATAGTTGTTTTTTTCTCTATGTACTTTCCGCCACTTTTGAAATGATAAACATTGAATAACAATAAGATAACATTAATATATGAAATGGCAAAATACTTCAGAAAAAAGAATTGGCAGCCAATATAAGGATAATATTGAGCTAAATTTCTGATAAAGCCATAAACATTACATGCATGGATTAATAACGCTTTATAAGCAAAGTATCAATAAATATGAATTAACGAGAGCTATCCCGCAGGGATTTAGTTCAATAAACGCTATAGCAAATGCAGGTTTTGAAAATAAGTGAAGCTTCGTTGCCCGCACAATCAGCCGTGTTAGTTGACAGTTAAGTACCCTGCAACTAAGCGAAGCTATCTCATGAGCGTAGCGAATAACTTAACGAAGCTATCTCACGAGCGTAGCGAGTAATCAGCATATTGTCATCGCTTCAGCTGTTGAAATCAAGCAAATACATTTTCAATTCAATGTGCAAAAGATGAATGTTACGTTTACACAAACTTTCTTCCTTTATTTGCGAAGGCAGGAGCTGGCAGGAGTTAGAAAATACATTAAGTTTATGGTACAGTTTTTGAGATATAATTTCTATTTATACATCATTTGTAAACAGAAACGGGGATTCTGCTGTTTATGGTTTTTACATTGGATGTATAACCACTGAAAGCTTTGCGAAGTTGATTTCGGATCAAAGCTCAAATTTAGTTCAACCCTAAAATAAATAAACCTGCCATGACATTCGGGAAGATTTCAATTTGTGCATTATACTTATTGATCAGCGCATTAACATGCGTGGGGCAACGCCCACCGCTTAAGTATGGCAAAGTCGACGACAAAGAGACTGCTCTCACGTCTTATCAGGGAGCCGATGCAGTAATTTTATATGATTTTGGTGAGTATAAGTTCAACGGGATAACCGGAGTTGTATTTTTTGAATTCACGCATCATTTGCGAATTAAAATTTTAACTGAAGCAGGACTGCGGTATGCAACACAACAGATACATTATTATGATTTGCACTCAGCTTCTTATTACCCATACAATGAAACCTATATGTTACGGGCCCAAACCCTTAATGTGAATGAAAAAGGGAAAGTCATAGATTCAAAAGTTAAAGCAAAATCAACGGATGTATCTCAACCCGACGAAAATTTTACGGCCAGTGTAACTATACATTTTCCGGATGTGAAAGTTGGGTCCATAATCGAATATGAAATTACCATTCCAACCATCGAAACTGTTAATCCGAATCCATGGATGGTGCAATATGATTTGCCATGCCTTTGGAACGAATTGCGGATTATAACTCCACTGGAGTTCAATTATGCAATCAAACCTTATAACATCGATTATGCCGATGTTTCAGACGTTAAAAGTATTACAACCAGTATAAAATACCCGGGACGATCAGTTGTATATAACGCAACCCTTTTTCAGTTTCTCCGTAAGGATGTCCCTGCTTTGCCCTACCTGGGAAACGATCTAGAGTATAACAACAGCCGTATGTTTGTCAGGTTTATACTCGACTATGTATCCAAAAAATTCATACTTCCCCAGATGAGCGAAATTTTAAAAGCTATGGATCCGGAATACAAGTTTATGGATAAATCAGAGAAACAACTTATTCTTGAAAATTCAGGTTTTATTCTTTACAAAAGGCCGGATTTAGTTAAGATTGCAAAGGAACTTAACAAAAGCCGACAGTTTGGGGTTCCATTAGTGCTTAATATGGGATTGAACGATACTATTAAGAAATTAACAGGCAACTGTAACACCAATAAAGAAAAGGTGATGGCCATTTATCATTATGTGCAGGATCAGGCAGTATGGAATAACCAGTACCGGATATTTGTAGATGCAGGAATCCCGCTCTTTTTTATAAAACTGGCAGAAAAATTTGCAAAAGAGCCTGCAAAGATGAATACAAGTCTGCATAAGGTAATCCAGAAACAAGAAGGAAGCAGCAGCGAAATAAACGCTATTTTAATTAACCTGCTCAGGGTGGGTGGGTTTAAAACCAATCCCGTTCTGGTAAGTACTCTAAACAGCGGATATCTCGACACAACGTTCTTTAATCTTCAACAATTCAATCATTTAATAGCTGCTGTTGAAGTGGAAGGGGAGGTTCTTTTACTGGATGCTGTAAACAAAGGCGGCGGTTCAATCATGAGCTCGGACATTATGAACGAATATGGACTCATGATTGAAGCGCGAAACGCTCGCTGGATAAGAGTTGCTTATCCATACGCTATACTTCCGGTAGACATGGAAGCCCCTGTATTTGAACAAAACCAATAAAACTTGTTGTTTGAGCTTCTGTATTCACAGGGTGACTTTAGGCAACTCTGTAAAGCGAACCGAATTGCCTGCGAAATCTGTAGGATAGATCTGTTTGTCAATGCATAAAAAGAACTGATTAGCTACTCAATTTTTAATATCAGAATTGTTCGCTTTCATTAAGATTATCTTTAAATGCGAACTTAATCAACTGTTCGAGCGGAACTAATTCAAGTGTTTTTTCGTGTGTTGCTTCGAGCACTACGAAAGGAGCCACACCGGCTTTCCAGGCTTCAACCCAACGTGAAGCGCACAGGCACCAGCGATCGCCGGGTTTCAGCCCGGGGAAACTCCATTCGGGGTGTGGTGTAACGAGGTCGTTACCAACGTTTTTTGAAAATTCCAGGAAATCTTTTGTAACAATTACACAGACTGAATGCACAAAAGTGTCATCTTCGCCCGAATCGCAGCATCCGTTTCTATAAAAACCAGTCATAGGCTTTGTGCTGCATGGAACTAATTTCTCACCATATATATTTGTGCGCATATTGCTTTACTTATTTAAGCCGGTTTGGAATTTAAATGATTGTATTTTATTCGGAAAAACAACCTGATTCCAGCAACTGGAATAGAAAATGGCATTAATTAAATTTCAAAATACAGATAATCCTTTTAATCCTTTTATTAACATCCGACTTAGTAAATTGTTCCAGGAAATTGCCGGAATTCACCAGCCAATTCCCTAAAATCGAATAATAAGAAGTTACTTAGCTGGAGATAATGAATTACAGCAGAAAAACAGAAGCAGGTATTTAGTTCTTCTTTAATTAAGGATTTTCCAGATATCAAGTGGATCAGTACCTACAAATGTTTCGCCGCTACAGGTAAGTGGATTCGCATCACGTAAAGCTTTTGAAATCTTAATATCATCACGTGTATTAACTCCCCTGCTTTGGTATTGCGTAAAAACAGCATCGGTTATTACATCGAAATAGGAAACCATCCTTCCCTGCCGTGTTGGGTCATTAACAATTACTGAAATGTCCGACATGGTTTGTGATCCTATATGTGTCCCCAATAGCTCGCCTGCTGTTACCTGGTCATCAATTTTATACTGTTTTGTTGTATTAATATGAAAAATGGAAAACCGGAATGCGGGGTAATCGTCAGAGGCAATTTCAATTTTTGTACCAGCCCATTCCTGTTCGATACGGGTAATTTTACCGTCAACCGGTGAGAAGATTTTTATTGTAGTCCAGTCGGCACTACTCTTAGGTTCAAAATAATGCTTCATACTCCGGCAATGTTCAAAAGCATCAGAATAGTCATGACCTTCGGATGACCTGAACTTCGATATGCGGGCAATTTTATCGAGTTCAATATAGTTGGTAGCAACCAACTTTGGGATGCCATCCTTGTCAATGTCCCACACATCAGTGGTTGAGGGTGAATTGTCGGAATCCTTGTGGCAAGCCGTTAACCTGAACATGAAAGGGATCAATATCAGCGCCAGGATTTCTGAAATCAATATGAGCTTTTTCATTTTGATACACTTTTTATACTCTGACCTATACATGTTTTACCCATGATTCATATGACTTATTCGGTATTACCGGTGTACTTACGTGAGCTGAGACGTAAAAGTGACAGAAAAAGCCAAAGAACCAATCCGGGAAACCATGTAATTCCCTGTTCTTAAAGATACTACATTTTCAGGAGAAATCAAAGAGATTTCAATAAACAGTAAAACCGAAAGTAGATAGAGAAACGAATAAATGATGATTGCCGAGTAACTGAAATGCGATTTCCGAAATTTCAAATTATTAAAAATTCATTATCTCGAAGAATTGAAAAATTCTGCAGAGTTAATAATATTAAACTTGCTGGCATTATACTCACCAAGCATTTTTGTTTTGAGCGAATCGGACACAGCAAGTATAGCATCGTTTATCGCAATAACTTTATAACCCCTGTTTTGAGCTGCCTGCATGGTGCTTTTTACACAATGTGCTGCATCGAGACCAGTAACATAAAGCTTGTTCACTTTGTGTTTTATAAGAACGCTGTCAAGACGCGGATTACTGAAGGCATCCTCTCGTTGTTTTGTAATAGTATAATCTGAAACCAGGTTCAGTCGTTTATCTAAAACAACACCTTTGCTCTCTTTTGCCAGCGAATTGTTAAGCAGGTTTACCAATACATTAGAAACCTCACTGCGGACATAAATTACAGGAATATTTCGTACAAAAGCACTGTCAATAATCCGGTTCAGCTTCTTTATCAGGCTGTCCGATGCCTTTATATAACTTTCATTATCCGCCATTTTACCGGTTGTATATTCCTGGATATCAATTACCAACAGGGCTGAATTTTCTTTTGGATACTTTTCAATTGGTGATCCTTTCGAAACTTTTAATCCGTTCTTTTCAAATATAATCAGGTTACCGCCCAATACAATAATTACCAGTAACAGAACTACAACAATCCAGAGGAAGATTTTTTTCATGGCAATATGATTTAGTTAATAGTGTAATAAAACTACCCAAACACATGCGTTTAACAAAAATATAAAATTTAGGTGGAATCAATTCTTGATTTTTAAAAATTAACATAGGCGTTTATTTACAAAACAATTGTTTCCATGAACATTCTTATAAATAGTAGATTTGCAAAAAAAATACCCGGAATGAATCATACCCTAAGAATCCTTCATACAGGCTTGCTGCTTCTGGCAGCGATTTTGTTTCAGTACCAGGTTGAAGCTGCCATAAAACTTCCTGCCCTGATTGGCAACAATATGGTTTTACAGCAAAATTCAATAATCAAAGTCTGGGGCTGGGCCGATGCCGGCGAGAAAGTTATTGTACGGGCCAGCTGGCTTACTTCAGAATCTTCAGCCATTACTACGGCTATGGGCGATTGGCAAACTACCATCCAGACACCAGTAGCAGGAGGTCCTTATACAATGTCCATTTCCGGACGTGATTATACAATAACTATTGAAAACGTGCTGATTGGTGAGGTCTGGGTTTGTTCAGGCCAGTCGAACATGGAATATATTATGCGGGGACTGGGATGCTGGGATAATTACAAACCGGAAAACCGCAATGATGTATCCAAAGGGCTTTATACAAATGTCCATCTTTTCACCGTTCAGCGAGACACTTCCGCTGTACAGCTTTCCAACTGTAAAGGGAACTGGCAGATTGCCGATACCAATACTGTAAATGATTTCAGTGCGACTGCATGGTTTTACGGTTCGTACCTGAGCAAACAACTCGGACTGCCGGTTGGATTGATATCAACGGCATGGGGCGGCACGCCTGCCGAGGTTTGGACACCGGTTGAAAGTATAAAAGCGGAACCCGACCTTGGATTTTATCTAAGCCACTGGAATGGATCGGAGTGGTGGCCAGGTACGCCAGGAGTGCTTTACAATGCCATGATTCACCCACTGCTGAATTATACAATTAAAGGAGCCATCTGGTACCAGGGCGAATCAAATGTTAAGGATTCCAGACTTTATCCTGCTTTGATGAATACCCTTATCACATCATGGCGCAAAGCCTGGGATGCAGGTGAATTCCCGTTCTATTTCGTACAAATTGCTCCTTTTACTTATGAAAATCCATATTCCGGCGCTTTGTTGCGCGAAGCTCAGCTCAAATGCCTTTCGATCCCCAATACAGGTATGGCGGTAACTATGGATATTGCAGGCGATGTCACGGATATTCATCCTAAAAACAAACTTGAAGTTGGAAAACGACTTGCGCTTTGGGCACTGAATAATACTTATGGAAAGAAGGATATAAGTTATTCGGGCCCGGTTTATTCTAGGATGAAAATCTCAGGAAATAATATTCTACTGGATTTCAACTATACCGAAGGTGGACTAAAGCTTGCCAACTCAGCGAAAAACAATTTCACAATTGCAGGAGCTGACCATGTATTTTATCCCGCATCATTAAAATTTCAGGGAAATACGCTGGTTGTTTCATCCTCAAAAGTTAAACGGCCACAGGCTGTAAGATATGCCTTTTCGAATGCGTCGGTGGCAACATTGTTTAATGGCGCTGGATTTCCCGCTCCCTCTTTCCGCACCGATAACTGGGATATTATTACTGAAAATGTCGTTTTGAAACCGGTTTATGACCCGGCCACGAAAACGCTTTCTTACCAGCTAACCTCAAAGGCAAGAGAGTCTGACATTTATTATGAGTTCAACAAGATTCCAACTAAAAAATCATCAAAATTCCTGCTTCCAATACCTTCAGGTAAAACAGGAACCGTGTATGCCATTGTTTCGCGCAACGGTTACCTGGCCGAAACTGTAAATAGCTGGAAACTTGTTATCAATAAAGCTTTCGGCGCTGAAATCTCCTATTCAAAACCCTATTCAAAAGAATATTCTGCCGGAGGGAAGCTTGCCTTGCTGGATGGAATTATATCAGGAACTGATTTCAAGGATGGAAGCTGGCAGGGATTTGAAGGCAACGATCTTGATGTTGTTATTGATCTGGGGAAAACGATACAAGTTAAAAGAATAAAATTAAATTTTCTTTCGGATAATACATCATGGATATTCTTGCCAAAACAAGTTTCAGTACAGGTTTCGGAAGATGGAATTACTTATAAAAACCTGGGAGACAAGAAGTTTTTATCTGAAAAAGAAGTCAAAGAAGTTCTGATTCAGCCTGTTTCGTTTACTCCCGATTGCAAGGTGAGATTCATAAAAGTGGCGGCGCTTAATCAGGGGCTTTGTCCGGCATGGCATCCGGGAGCCGGCAATAAAAGCTGGATGTTTGTGGATGAAATTGTTGTGGACTGAAATCTACTCTAATCCATATCCCAGCCTGATGACCGGGACAATAGATACTATACTCTATCCCACAAGACTGATATCAGCCAACCCCGACCTTCAGGTCGGGGATATACAGAATAAAAACCAAATGCACTATGCAAAACCAATGGGATGAACGCTACGCCAGGCAAGAATACATATATGGCACAGAACCCAACAGCTTTCTCAAAGAAAAACTTCTTCTGCTAAAACCCGGTCGAATCCTCCTCCCTGCTGAAGGTGAAGGCCGAAACGCAGTGTTTGCAGCTTCACTGGGTTGGGAAACCGACGCCTTCGATCAGAGTATTGAAGGCAGAAAGAAAGCCTTACTATTGGCAAAACAAAAAAATGCTTCTATTAATTATTACATTCAATCCCTCGCCGAATGGGATCCTGATCCTGATCAATACGATTGTATAGCTTTGATATTTGTGCACCTTCCGGAAGAATTGCGAAAACAAGTGCATCATTCAGCCATCAAAGCATTAAAACCAGGAGGAATCATAATTCTGGATGCATTCAGCATCAATCAACTTAAGCGCAACAGCGGAGGACCTAAATCTATAGAAATGCTTTTTTCAGTTGATTTGATGAAGAGTGATTTCGCCAATTTATCTGATGCCAGGATTCAGGAAACACAAGTTATTCTCGAAGAAGGGCCGTTGCATCAGGGGCTTGCAGATGTAATTCAGCTCACTGGACTCAAGCAATCCGTATAAATCAATTTTCTTACATTTGCACTCATATCTTAAAATTCTCCTTAGCTGTATGAACCTTGCTAACAGATCAATATTCTTGCTGTTTATCAGCATGTTGACTTTTAACTGCATTTCCGCTCAAAACAAAAACACCACTGAAGCTAAAGCGGCACGAATACATCAGGCTGCTTTTACTGTTGATTCACACACTGATGCACCTCTCAATTTTTTGAACAAAAAGTATGATATTTCCATAGACAACAGCAAAGCATTAAGCCATACCTGCGTAGATTTTCCACGAATGCGCGAAGGTGGTCTTGATGCTGCGTTTTTTGCTGTTTTTACCAGCCAGGGGCCGCGTACAGCCGAAGGAAATGCCAAAGCCAAAACCAAGGCTGAAATCATTTTTGATTCAATTTATGCATCCGTAACCCGTAACAACAATATCAGCGGAATTGCAACTTCCCAGGCTGAAGCAATGAAACTGGTGAAACTAAAGAAAAGTGTTGTGTTCATCGGTGTTGAAAACGGTTATCCTATAGGTAATGATTTATCGAATGTGAAACATTTCTACGACCGGGGTGCCCGTTACATCACACTTTGCCACACAAAAAACAACGATATCTGCACCAGTTCAACAGATACCGCCAATAAGACAGGATTAAGCAATTTTGGTATTGAGGTTGTTCGGGAAATGAATCGCCTGGGAATGATGATTGATGTATCGCATGTTTCGGATCAATCGTTTTACGATGTTTTAAAACTAAGCAAAGCGCCGGTAATTGCCTCGCACTCATGTGCCCGGGCATTATGCGACAATCCGCGAAATCTGACCGATGATATGCTCCGGGCTCTTGCTGCCAATAATGGTGTTGTGCAGATGTGTATCCTCAGCGATTATGTAAAAAAACCATTGCCTAATCCTGTACGCGATTCGCTGCGACAAACCATACGAAAAAAGTATAATAATTTCCAGGATTTAACTGATGAGCAGTGGGAAATCGCCATCACCGAATACCATTCTTTTGACAATAAATTCCCGCAAAAACTTGCAAATGTTCAGGATGTTATTGACCACATTGATCATATGGTAAAAATTGCAGGAATAGATCATGTGGGAATCGGAACTGATTTCGACGGCGGCGGCGGAGTTGATGGATGCAAGGACGTAAGCCAGATGGGAAACATAACCCTGGAACTGCTAAAACGTGGATATAGCGAAAAGGATATTAAAAAAATCTGGGGTGGAAATCTGATGAGAGTATTACGGGATGTGGAGAAAGGCTCAGGAAGCTAAAGATGGAGAAAAGAAGAGACAGAGCGATGCAATGAGGCAGAAGTGATACAGGCATGAAAAGAAGGCGAACAATTTTGAACTATAGAACCTGTCACTGCGTGGAACGAAGCAGGAACCCTTGAACATTTGAACCTTTTAACTTTTAACCCCAAAATATGATCCAGGTTTTTGTTCTGCAACTCGAAGAAACTCAATACAGTTTTGAATTTCAGGATACACTGCTTCAATACCTGCCTGAAGCCGGTAAGCTGCGGGTGAAAGACAGGCTGAACAACAGCAGTAAACTACAGACTGTTGCCGGGGAATTGCTTGCACGATATTCGGTGGGACAATACCTTGGTAAACCTGACCAGGAAATCAACCTTGAGTTTGGTGAAAAAGGAAAACCGCATATTGGAAACCTGGAAAATACTCATTTTAACATCTCACACTCAGGGCATTATGTTGTCTGCGCGGTTGCTCATGCCGAAATTGGAATTGATGTAGAGCGGATACGAAAAGTCAACCTTCGGATTGCGGAAAGATTTTTTTCTCCTTCTGAAATCGATGATCTGATGGCATGTGATGAAGAAACCCGTATGCAATATTTTATTACACTCTGGACAATTAAAGAGAGTTATCTGAAAGCTATAGGCCGGGGACTTACGCAACATCTGAATTCATTTACTATTGTCCGGAATAACGGTTCTTATTTGTTAACAGGCAACGAAGAAGCTGAAGGATATGGCATTGAAACACTCCGGCTAAATCACGAATATTTGATGGCGGTTTGCGCACCTCTCCCCCATTCGCCATTCGCTATCAGGCATGTAACATTGATTGATATTATTAAAACTCTGCCAAAATATACTTAGAATCACTATATTTGTATAGAAACTATAGATTTCTTTTTTGTAGATTTTTCAGTATTTCAAATCCTAATTAAAACATTGGTATTATGGCTAAAAACGTAGCATTGGTTCTTTCGAGTGGTGGTGCCAGGGGAATTGCCCATATTGGTGTCATAGAAGAACTTACGAAATCAGGTTATACCATTACCTCAGTATCGGGCGCTTCGATGGGTGCGTTGGTTGGCGGAATGCTGGCAAAAGGCTCACTCCCGGTTTTTACTGAATGGTTGCTGGCATTTACAAAAATGGATATGATTAAATTCATGGACCTGACAATCGGGCATGGCGGCCTGATAAAAGGTGAAAAACTCATGAAAGTGCTTGAGGATTATGTAGGAGATATCAGAATAGAAGATCTGCCAATACCCTTTTCCTGCGTAGCCGCCGATCTTATCGGGCATAAAGAATTTGTATTTAATAAAGGCAGTTTATTACAAGCCATCAGAGCATCAAGTTCTATCCCAACGGTTTTCCTGCCTGTTAGCCTGGATGGCATGATGCTGGTTGATGGCGGTGTCCTGAATCCTTTACCTCTCGACCTGGTGAAACGCACTGATGGAGATATTCTTATCGCTGTTAACGTTAACGCCAATATCCCTTACGAAACTCCTGTTCAAAAGCCGGAACATGCTGATCTGGAAAAATATTACGGAAAAATGAGAGCCACTCTCAACGAAAAATGGGCTGGTGTGATTGATCATTATATTGAAAAATATATGAATGGGAAAACACCTAAACCTAAGCCTGCCAATATGTTCGATATAATCTCCGAATCAATCATTCTTGCGCAGAATAAAGCTGCAGGAATTTATATTGAAAAATATAAACCAGACGTATTAGTGGAAACTTCGGTTGATGCAGCATCAACCTTCGATTTCTATAAATCAGAAGAATTGATTGAAGCCGGACGGGTTGCCTGCCGGAAAGCGTTGGATGAATTAAAGAAGAGTTAATGGAACATAGTTCACTTCGGCAAGCTCAGTGTAAAAATAGAAAATAGTTTCACATACTCAAGGGTTAAGGTTTAAGATTCAAAGATTTTCGGCGTTCAAGGCTCAAAAGGTTTCGCCTTGTCACCCCTCACCTTTTCTCCTCTCTTTATATTATGTCACAACTATCCGAAAGTTTGAAATAAAAAGGTGCTTGAGAATCGCATAAATTAGTAGTCGCAAAACAAAACAAAAAATATGCGA
>CAIRMR010000154.1 GCA_903879715.1 uncultured Bacteroidales bacterium | reverse complement strand
TATATAAATTTATATGTATAGGTCTCAAGCAATTATTTGTTTCTGAAACTTAAATTATAATCCTTTTTGCCATTTATGGGAGATATTATTTCTCATAAAAAATACCAATCTAGCAGGCAGATTGTCAGATAGGGAACGCGCTTTTCACCTTTGTTATACAAAGAGGATCATCAGAAATAGCGGGAAGAAATCTGCAAAGAAACATCCGGAATGAATGGAGCCTCAAAAAGTAAAAGGTTTTATTTTGTCAAACAATAATAAAATGCATTTAACGGACTAACCTACCAGTGATTTTGTCGCTGGTGGCTCTAACTTGTCAGCAAAGGAAAATTGTAAAGAGGGGAGTGGGTCAGTTGCCTCTTTATGAAAAATGACAAATTAACAGGAAAGCAGTTGGTGCTATATGAATTACCTTATTGTAGTGACAATTTCCAGGTGTTCTGTTTCCCGCCTGTTTCAACTTTCACAATATAAATGCCTTTTGGGTACGCGGAAAGATCAAAAGTGTATTCAGGTTTAGAGTTGGAATGATAAGAATTTACCAGCCTTCCGCTTGATTCCAGAATCGTTATATTCATGTCGTCCGAAGTGCCGGCATTACCGGTAATCTTAAAAACACCGGATGTTGGATTTGGGAATAGCAGGTAGGAATTTTGAGTGTTTTCCTCGATGGAAACAAACGATGCTGATTGTACAACTTTAATTGTTTGCGTTGGAGCACCAATGGCAGAAACCAATATAGTAGCCGTTCGGCTTAATGCTGCTGTATTTTCAAGGTAACTGGCAGATATTGTTCCGTTCCCATTCCCTGAAGGAGTTACCACACACCAACTTGCGTCGCTGCTACATGTCCAGCTTGTATTGGAAATTACATCGAAAGTAGTGCTTCCTGCGGAGACCATTACATTTTGATTGGATGGAGTTACTGTAAGTGTTGAAGTAGCCAGCCAGATGGTTGCATTCATAATAAGCTTGCGGTGATTGCCACTGGCATCCGTTACCCAGCCATCGTAAAGGTTATCATTAGTATCACCGGATCCATCATCACAGGGTGAACTGTCGCCTACCCCTACCACTTTACCATTCCCATAGGTCGCATAAGCAACCATTGCATTTGTATTTCCAAAAGCAGAACCTGGTCTGTAAACCACGCCTTTAACACTGCTATTGCTGGTGGGAGTCAGGGTCATTGTAGTGCCGTTAAACCACTCAGCCTGGGTTACAGTTCCCATTACCCCATTCAGCAAAGGGTCATTAGGAAGGATGGGGATATTGGTGGTAAGGCCTTCCCTAATGTCCTCATAATCAAAGGTAATCCCGAAAGGATTTGCCTTTACACTATTAGTACTCATAAAATCATTCCAGATAAACGGCGAATCAGCGCCGTCATTATTCCTGTCAGAAATATCATGGTCGGAAACCATAAACAAACCTCCTCCATTTTGGACAAACTGCATGAGCGCGGTTTTTTCAGCAGCGGTGAACAAAATATTAGGCTCACATACTACAAAAACTTTATAGTTTGAAAGATCCTGAACGTTGCTTGCAGTACCATAAGTAATCTTGCCACCGATAGGAAGCGTTTCGACCCAATATCCTTTTTTTACCAGGTCTATTCCCCAGGATGAGATACCGCCTTTCCAGTAACTTTCAAGTGTTGATTGTGTTACCAATGATTGATCCGGTGTTGCGAAACGCTGTGCGTTCGCTTCACCGCTTAAACTATTATCGGCATCAATTATCCAATCCGCATTGCTGGCTGTTTCAGCTTTGGTGGCATCGAACAGGATTTTTATCTGGGCCTGTAGTGAGATTGAGATGAGAAGCAGTGCAGCTGCTAAGAGAGTTCTCCGGGAGAAGTTAGTAATCATGAAAATGGGTTTGAAATAAAAAATGAGAGCTTTGGATTCGGAAAATCAGAATTATAATCTTAGATTCAGCCCAAAGAACAGGGCGGCAAAGATACTATTTTAAAGAACTCTAATCTCAATATATTGAAATAATTACTTTTGTATTAACTCAGTTATCATTTGTAAATTTGTAGTACTAATAACAGGTTCTGTAAATTACTCTTAATCAGTTTTATTTCTTAAGATGGAACTACTTACCAATAACTATATTCGTATTATAAGCAGTACGCTCGCGGTTTATCTGTTTATTGTAATTGCAATCCGACTGTTTGGCAAAAAGGAACTGGCGCAACTGTCAGTCGTTGACCTGGTTTTTATCCTGCTTATCAGCAATGCTGTGCAAAATGCAATGGTAGGACCGGATGCAACACTCCTTGGAGGATTGGCCGCTGCCACTACTTTGTTCGTAGTTAATTACATGCTGAAATATCTGCAATACCGTTTTCCGAAGTTCGGTAAAGTAGTTCAGGGCGATGCCACTATGCTGGTTTACCAGGGAAAAATTATTGAATCACACATGAAGAAAGCCAAAATCAGTATTGAAGAGCTTATGGAAGCGGTACGCGAACATGGTGTGAAATCTGTTGCAGAAGTCGATCTTGCCATCATGGAAGTAGATGGAAGCATAAGTGTGCTATCGGATAAGTATCAGAATAAGACAGTGAAAAAGCGAAAAGCGCATAAAGTGCTTACGCAGCAGGGAGTATAGTATACGGTAGTAAGGAGTATTTTGATATCTCAACTTTTTGGCTTTTATCCTGGTAGTGAGGTACTGAGTTAGCCGGCATACAACCTATAGTTGAGTGGCGGTGCTTACCAACAACATAATTACGCTGTTTTTTGAAATACGAACAAGTATTAAATTAGAGAGGTATTGGTCTATGGAGAGGATAAAAATGAGTTTCTTTATCAGTAAAAAAGCTTGTTCTATTTAAAAACAAGCTTTTTTGTATTTCGGAGCAGGATGTTGTCGTTTACTTATCGTATAATTAATTTTGATGTTGTCGTTTTATTATCTGCGACAACTTTCAAAATATATACACCGGAATTCAACTTTTTAACATCAATTTTGTTTGAAGAAGTATTTTGGTTCAAAACGCTTTTCCCAACCAGGTCAAATATTTCAATTTGTTTTTCTGAGTTAACTGGAGCATTAATGTTCAAACTACCATCCGTAACAGGATTTGGATAAAATCCAATTTGTTTTTTAGCGTAATCATTTAAACTTGTTGTAATATCAGTTGTCAGATCCCAGTTTGTTTTAACCCTCAAACCATCAACTGTAATCCCCTGGCCAGCCTCAAACTGACGAAATGCAATACCCATAATTCTAATATCGGGGCCTAAGACAATAGGAGTAGTTGTGGTCAGCGTTGCAGATAACGGTCCATAGAATGGAGTTGCGGGTTCGTTAGTAAAATCGTCGCCCGATTTAAATACATATAAACTTACTTTATCATTTTCTGTCCCAGATACTATCGTATATTTTACTACAAACAGGTAGGTCTCACCGAAATTAAGCAGTTTAGTAAGTGAACTATCCTGGCAGTTACTGGCATTAAAAGAAAGGCCCACCACCATCTTTCCCGTGTAGGGTCTAATAAATGTTCTGGCCCTAAATGCAGTACTTGCATTAGGATCAAAATAATGGAAAAAATAACTACCTATGCCGGTGTTTGCAGCAGCATTTACTAAAAATGAAGTGTAAACCGAACCCGATGTTTGCTCTGTAAATTGTGTATTAACATCCTGCCCTGTAGCTAAAATTCCAGCAGAAAGTCCAATATCTGAGCCAACATAACCGGGAAATGCTAAACCTGAGGTGGTAACTGCAACCGGAGCTGCTGTGCCACTATGTGCTAACCAACCATGTTTTGTTAACAAATCACCAGCAGGGTAATTAAAATCTTCAATTAACAGAGGGGTTTGTGCGAATGCAAAACTGCTTACAAATAATAAGAGTATTAAATATGTCTTTTTCATTTTGTTGAGGTTTTTGAATGAATATGATTAGATTTTTTGTGATAATGCAAGCATCTGCTTCATGAATATGATGCCCGTTTTAGTTTGTTCTTCATCGTATTTATTTTACCATAATTAAGTCTCCTTTCTTTCCTGGTTTTATGTTTATTTTATGGATTCAGTATCAGATAATCATTAACAGCTTTCCTTATTACTACCGCATTCTCTATGCTCATTCCACTTGGAACATATGTGTTTTTGACTGGGTTTTTCTTTGCCAGTATAGAATAAAAAACACATGCCGAAACATAAGTTCCTGACAATGTAGGGTGCTTGTTGTCCGAAATATAAAGTTCAATCTGCGGATACGTATTTTGAATATACTCCCTGACTTTACCCACCGGAGCAACCGGAGCATTGAGTTGTCGGCCAACTAACTGGTAGCAAGCAGCCAAACTATCCATGTCGGAAGGAGTATCTTTATTTGGCCAGGTCATGTAAAGTACTGTTTTAGCGTTTACCTTCTTTATTTCAGCATCCAGGTATCTGGCATATTCTATAAACAATTCAGGATTATTAATCGGACGGGTACTTTGTTCCTGTAAAACGACAGTATTCCACTTTTCGCTTTTTATTCTAGTTATTGTTAACGGATCAGCGTAATGAGCTTCCAGGGTATAGGATCCTATAGCTATTTTTTGGATATCATAGTTAATGGAATCGGATGATGAATCAGCTTTTAGCATTTGTTGAAGATGATAATCTACACCATCGTTGTAATAGGTATAGCTGTTGCCAACAAAGAGAACTTTATAGTCTGTTTTTTCAAAAACAGGTGGAATCAAGGGGTGCGAAACAGGATCTTTTTTGCAGGCTGAAAAGCTTTGAACTGCAATAAGAAGAACTATAAGTATTTTTAAGGATTTCATAAAAATTTAGTATTAAGTTTTCTTCAAAAAAGAAAAACTGAAGCGATATTTTTTACTGATACCTGTGGTTAACACACAAGCTTTTTCCATATCAATTTCGTTTTCCGATTTAGCAACAACAATGGTAGCGACAGCATTGCCAATGATATTGGTTATGGCTCTTCCTTCGCTCATAAAACGATCGATGCCCAAAATCAAGGCTATGGCTGCCACAGGTATACCTCCGGATAGCGGTAATACTGCCGCCAGCGTAATAAATCCGCTTCCGGTAACTCCGGCTGCACCTTTGGATGTAAGCAATAAAACCAGCAGCAAAGTTAGCTGGTGCGAAATATCCATGTGTGTATTTGTTGCTTGTGCCAGAAATACAGCGGCCATTGTAAGATAAATTGATGTGCCGTCTAAATTGAAAGAATAGCCAGTGGGAACTACCAGGCCAACAACTGATTCAGAACAACCGGCATTTTCCAGTTTCTTCATTAAAGTCGGTAAGGCTGCTTCGGAAGAGGAGGTTCCCAAAACGATCAGCAACTCTTCTTTGATGTATTTCAATAACATGAATAGACTAAACCCGCTGAATTTCAAAATACCTCCCAGAATGAAAAGAATAAACAAGATACAGGTTATGTAAAAGGAAATCATCAATTGGCCTAGTGAAGCCAGTGAACTTAGTCCATATTTTCCAATAGTAAAACTCATAGCTCCTAAAGCCCCGAGAGGCGCAACCCTCATTATGATTTTTATAACCGCAAAAAGAGCTGTTTCAAAAGACTTTATTACATTGAAAAGTGGCTTTGCTTTATCCCCGATTTTTGACAGAGCAAACCCGAAAAGGACTGAAAAAAACAATATCTGTAGCAAATCACCATTCGACAATGCATTGATAATATTTTCGGGGATGATATGCATGAAAAATTCCTGTACAGTATAGCTTTTGCTTTGTGTAAGGTAAGTTTCCACCGATTTGATATCCAGGGTTGACGGGTCAACATTCATCCCTACCCCGGGTTTCAGAATATTAATTACAAATAACCCGATTATCAAAGCCAGAGTTGATACTATTTCAAAATAAATCAAAGCTTTAACACCTACTCGCCCTACTTTTTTTGTGTCCTGCATCCCGGCAATGCCTGTAACAATTGTACAGAATATTACCGGGCCAATCATCATTTTAACCAACTTGATAAACCCGTCGCCTAAAGGTTTTAACTGAACGGCAAAGGATGGATACAGGTATCCGAGCAATATGCCAAGGACAATTGCAATAATAACCTGAACGTATAGCCCTTTAAATATTTTCAACATAATTTATTCATTATAACCCGGATTTTGAATCATTTTACGCCCTGTGTTTGCATCAATTACGGATTGTGGTATCGGGAATAAGGCTGGTGCATTGGCAATGGTTGGTCCTGCAAAATCGTTGTACCATTGAACCCTTTGTACTAATCTGCCCGTGCGTATAAGTGCGTGTCGGCGGTGTTCTTCGGTTATTAATTCCCGTGAGCGTTCATCCAGAATGAAATCAATGGTAACATCAGCTGCTGTAATTGGTGTAGCATGTGACCGCTCCCTCACTTTATTAATCCAGGTTGCAGCATCGCCTAGTCTTCCTTGCATGAACAGCGCTTCGGCAAGAACCAGGTATGTGTCAGCCAATCTCAAATATATTATGCTATTGAATTGATCCGAACTGCTTGCCTGTGCAGGCAGTGGATTTACCCATTCCCATTTACGTGTGGATGGCCAGAGATAATGATCAAGGTCATATTTTCCTTCGGTAATTGTGTGTGCGGTGGTGGTTGTGCGTACTGTTTTTAAAACGCCCGCTGCATCCGGCATAACAAGTGTTTTCTTGATGGCGTATTCTGAAAACCGGTCATCTGTTGCCTCGTACCACGAAAGCGCCGGTGCAGTGATAGAATATCTTCCTGCACCTTTTCCTCCATTGTATGTGTGAAACACATCCAGGTTAAGTTTTTTAATTACATCATCCTTGCTGTAATAGGTTTGCCACATATTCCGCATATAACTGGCTGGCTGCGATCCGTATGAAACTTTTTCAGGCTCTACATTTAAGAGGATAAACAAAGCCTCTTTGTTCCCATCTTTATAGAAAGGATTCATAAAAACATCCATAAAAGCAACACCCGGCTTGCTGGCATTTACACCAAAACGTTGAGTCATCAATTGAAAATCAGCACCTTCGCATAATTTGCGTGCTACAGTTTCGGCCTGTATAAATTCGCCCATTGCGAGGTAAGTTTCGGCTAAATAATGGCTGGCAAATGCCCCGCTTACAACAGCCTGGTTTGCGTCACGGATGGGCAAATGATCAACGCCAAATTGTAAATCGAGAACCATCTGCGCCCTGATTTCGGCAACCGGTGTTCTTTCCCAGTCGTTCCTGTATGTTTCGCCGTTAACTTCAAGTAAACTGAGCGGAACATCACCCCATGTATAGGTTAAGTGGCGGTAAGCCCAGGCACGTATTACTCTTGCCTGTGCAATGATGTAATTCTTTTTTTGCTCATTGTTTTCTGCGTTTACTCCTTTCCAGTTCACATCGGCGTTTTCGGCACGGGAAATAACCATGTTACAGGAGTTCACTATCAGGTACAGCCACTCAAAGTCATTTTTAAATACAGCCATTTCCGTATTAATATTGGTAGGCCAGTTGAGAAAAATTTCTTCACCTACGCCATTATTCATAAAGCCATTGTCAACACCGAGATTCCAGATTGAACAGCGGGTAAACGGGATACCGCCAGAGGCAGGATTATCGCCAGGAGCATAGGTGCGACCTTTTTCAGCTCTCACCCAGGCATATATTCCGTTCATCATATTAACGAAACCATCATAATCCTGAAACAAATTTTCAGCATAGATTTTATCCTTGGGGTTTTCGCGGAGAAACTCATCTTTGTTGCATCCCTGGAATCCTATGGTTACTAGGAAGATTACCAGAACTATATATTTTATATTTTTCATGATTGTCGCTTTTTAAGATTAAAAACTGAATTTTGCTCCGATAATGTAACTCTTTATCTGCGGTGCGGCCCTTTGCTGATTTACAGGAGCTATGGATAAAAATTCAGGATCCAGACCTGTCCATTTTGTCCAGGTAGCCATGTTTTTTAAGTTGATAAAAATTTCGGCGTTGCTGATCGAAATTTTCTTAATCAAACTCTCCGGTAACCGGTAGCCAAATGTTATATCCTGAAGTCGTATAAAACTGGCATCTTCATAAAAATCCATACTCAGCGGATTTACGTTGCCATCCACATTTGCAGGGTAATCATTGGTAGGATTGGTTGGCGACCAGAAATTTTTATCATAGGAGTTTATCCTGAAGGAAACCTGCCCGGTTCCATATAAAAGATTCCGGTAAGTAATGCCCTGAACAGCATTGATCAGAAAACTTAATCTGAAATTTTTATATGTGAAGGTATTTGTCATGCCAACTACAATTAACGGATCACGTGAACCAATTATCTGCTTATCAGCTGTAGTAATAAGGCTGTCGCCATTTAAATCTTTATATTTTATATAACCAGGCATAGCAGTGGGTTGCGCACTATTGGCTATATCATCACCTGTTTGCCAGATACCATCATAAACATAGTCGTAATTCACTTGAATAGGTTGGCCAATAAACCATTCGCTGGCAATATCATCAATATAGTTGCCGTTTTCATCCGTAAGTCCTACGTTTATGATTTTTGTCTGATTATGCGAAATGTTTAAATCCGTTTTCCAGGTGAAATTGGTTTTACTGATGTTAACGGTACTAACCTGAAATTCAATTCCGTTATTTTTTGTTTCACCTATATTCTCTCTGATATACGTATCTCCGTTTATAGGTGAAATGGTTTTGTCGAGCAATAAATCCGAAGTTCTTGACCAGTACATTTCGAGTAGTCCGCTTACACGGTTATTCCACAAGCCAAAATCAAGTCCGGTGTTGAATGATTTGGTAGTTTCCCATCCCAATAAAGGATTTCCAAGTTTCTGAGGGTAAAAACCAAATGCAGGTTTAAAATCAGGAGTCAGATAATCTAAGGATGAAAGACTAGGCAAAGTGGAATAAGGACTGATTGCTTCGTTCCCGTTTGAACCATAGGAGAGTCTTAATTTCAGAGTGTTAACAAATTCAAGTCTGGTAATGGATTTGATAAAATTCTCGTTTGTAATGTTCCAACCTACAGCAAAGGAAGGGAAAGTGCCATATTTTGTATCGTCACCAAATGCTGAATATCCATCATGACGAACTGTAAAGGTAAAAAGGTAACGGCTGTTATAGCTGTAATTTGCCCTGAACATCTGCGATAAATGTGATGATTCACGATAAACCGCATTTGACTGAGTTGTCATTGCTTTATCAGGCTGGTAATAAGTTAATACATCACTTGGGAAATCTAATCCCTGTGTGGTGTTTATTTCTCTTTTATCGTTCTGGGCGCTATATAAACCAGTAAGGAAAACAGAATGCTTTCCGAAGGTATTGTTGTAGCTCAGAATATTTTCGACCAGCCAGTTCTCATCAAACTGACTTGATAACTCAAGCTTCCCGTTGCTTTGACTTCCTTCGTAAGTATTGCGACCTGCGTAAGTTTGTGTTATCCAGGTGCGGTACTCATAACCAGTATTTAGTTTGTAGGATAAACCTTTAATAAAAGGGAAATCAATCTGCAGATAATTATTGGTATTTATGCTTTTTGTTTTATCGCTGTTGATATAATTCAGTGCATTGAGCGGATTTATTGCATAAAAAGGATCTTCCCAGGTAAGCATGGCAATGGTTCCATCTTCGTTGTATGCATTCCCGAGTGGGCTCATACGGAACGCATCATAAAAATCTGCTTGCACACCACTTCTGTCATAATATCCGAGGGAAGTATTAGTTCCGAATTTTGCCCATTTTGCCAGTTGTATATCTATATTTACACGAAGCGTATACCGCTTGAAATCATCATTTTTTGCTATGCCTTTAACATTATTCAGTGAGCCTGAAACAAAATACCGGGTTACGTCATTGGCGCCGCTGACTGATAAATTATGCTGACTTTTATACCCGGTTCTGGTTGCTTCCTCAATCCAGTTAGTGTATTTACCCGCGTCATAATTTGTTTGTTCGATATTGGTAAATGATTCGCCATATTCTGCTTTGCGCATATAAAAAGTTGATCCATCCATCAGTGTAGGGATATACGATATCTGATCGAGTCCATAATAGGTATCGTACGATACTTTTGGCTTACCCTTTTTTCCTATTTTAGTGGTGATCAGAATAACGCCATTTGACCCTCTCGCTCCGTAAATGGCTGCTGAAGAAGCATCTTTTAATACTTCCAGCGATTCAATATCATTTGGATTTATTTCAGTCATCGATCCATTGAAAGGAACACCGTCTAAAATTATTAAAGGATTATTTGATGCTGTTATTGAATTCTGACCCCGGATTAACATGCTGGTTGATGTGCCGTCGGCACTTGAGCCATTTACAGAAACACTTAATCCTGCCATGCTGCCTTGTAAAGCCTGAACAATATTGGTGCTTGGCCTTTCAGCAAGTTTTTCCATATTTACAGAAACTACAGAACCTGTAACATCGCTCTTTTTTTGAACCCCATATCCAACTACAATTACTCCTTCAAGACTAGCGGCATCCTGTAGCAATGCCACATTGATTACGGATCTGCCTTTTACTGCTACTTCCTGTGGAATATACCCTATGAATGAAAATTTCAGAATGGCATTTTCATCGCTGACTTTCAGTGAAAATTTACCATTTATATCGGTTATGGTACCCAACGAAGTGCCTTTTACAGCTATGCTAACGCCAGGCATAGATTCACCTGTAGTTGCGTCCGTTACTGTGCCGGTTATTTCTTGCTGATAAGCATTGCTTTTATTCTCCTGTTCCAAAGCCGGCGCTGCAAATGCCTGTGCTGTTGTAAGTATCCAAAGCAGGAAACTTAACCTTGTAAATAACAGCAAATTTGTGATTTTACTTTTCATAACTTTTCAATTTTTAAAATTGATGACTGCTTATTTAATTCTTTTTCCTGGCTTTACGTCTTTCAGTAACCGGTAGACCGGGATTTCACCTCCGGAATTTGCCTTGATCATTTTATACCTGAAAAACCCATTTTCCATTTCCGGCTCCAGGGTTGAAACCGCCAGGTTCGCATTTTTCTGTGCCGTACTGATCACAAAACTACCTTTTGAAAATACCCTGGTTTGAACTGAAATACAGATGGATGTATCAGCAAATAAACCCGGTTTATTATTGGTAGTTTCAATTGTAAAAACCTCCGCTTTTATTTTTAACTCCTCTGTCAAGGTATCAACGTCAAGACCAAGGATCTGAAGCTTTTTCACTAGCGGGGCATTCTCAGCCAGCAACAGATATGCTTTCGGCCTTTTTCTGGTTGATACTGATTGGGAACGGCCTGCATCCTGGATTTGCAGATCCAGTGAAATGTTTTTAAGGTTTTTGACATCAATAAATTTCATACTTCCCTGGTATACAAATGGCTTTGAATCAAGTACAATCGGATCTGTCCTTTTTAGGGTTTCATTAATGGAAGCGGTGACTATTTTCAACACAGATTCCTTGTTCTTTAGAGTTGTTTCCAGGATACTTTGAGCAATAAGATACCCGGAATAAACTCTGCGTTTATAGGAATTTCTTTCCAGCCCAATTCCTCTTATTTCGAAAAGTATTGAAACAGCGTTGGTTAAGCCAAAAGAGGTTGAGCTGGATCGGGGACTGTCGCCACCCATACGCAAAACATTTACTTTATTGTTATCCTGATCCGGAACAAAATAGTTATCAAAAGTGATATTGTTGTTTCCAAGTTTCTTTTTAACATCATTCAGATAAACTAAGTTAGTGAGATCACGTAATTGTACGGGAATATTCAGGTTGCTGCTCGGAAGAAAAAGCACATCCTGGGCAATGCATAACTTATTGGTTGTGAATTTCTCAAGCTCTTTTCTGAAAGGTCTGAATTCGTGAAAATCGATTGCAACGGCTGGCGAAAAATCAGAAAAAGCCTGCTTCAAACAAATTGACTCCTGTTGTTCCAGTGTAACCTGATCGCGGTTTAAATCAGCTTTATTTCCATTATCCCGGACTTGTTTTTCATACCCATCAATATTAGCCATCGGAACAAAAGCAAAACTGATGGATTTGAGAATGGAATCAATGTTTTTAGCCTCAACTAACTGATTGATGAACATCAGTATACTTTCTGTTCCGGCCGGTTCATTGCCGTGCAATCCGCCCTGCATCCAGATTTTTACTTTTGAATCTTCCGATTCATTTCCCAATACTACAAGCGGGATTTTTTTGCCTGACATGCTCTCTCCGATAAACACAATCTTTGCAATATCACTTCGTTTATCTACCTGCAGCTGTATGTAATTCATCATTTCACTGTAGTTCATAAACTCTTTAGTTTTGCTAAAACCAGGAGTCGTTATTTCTACATCGGGATCAGCAAAAAATTTTGACTCAAGTTCTACCGGCTGCAATTGCGAAAATGCAGGAAAGCTATCCAGTAACAGAAATAGTGCGATACAGATTATGTAGCTCTTACATTTCATTTCTAGTAGTGATTAGTCTTAACTATTTCGCTATCTTTCATCATTATATTGCCTCTCGAAATCACATCGGTGAGATTGAACTGCGGGTCGAAAAAGCATAAATCTGCGTCAAAACCAGTGGCTATTTTCCCTTTGTGAGATAAAGAAAGATTCCGGGCTGGATTGGTAGTAATTAATTTGAAGGCATCGCTTATTGACATCCCTGCTTCCTCGATTAAGAGGATAACCTGTTTTAGGTTAAGATCAACGGGTGCTTTATAGAGCCGAATAATGTTTCCATTTTCATCTCTCTTAGCCATACCTGCATTTCCATCGCTGCTGAATGTCATATTTTCTATAGCTACACCCTTTTCGAGAGCGTATAATACTTGCTTGTAGGGTAAATCGTATTGTGTGCCGCCCGTGGAGATATCTATCATCCCTCCTAGTTTGGCAAACTCAATGGCTTGTTCAAAAAGCGCTTTTGTACGTCCGACATGGGTTGGTGAAATATGCCGGATAGGAAAATGGTCTTTTTTAACCAGGTCGAGCAAAATATCCATGCGGCTTTCCAGTGCTCCCAGGTGAATATGTAAAATACCGCCTTTACCTGATGTTAATCCGCCAACATGAACCTGACGCAACAATTTTAATAGTTCGTTTTCGGTTGGAAATGAAGCCCGCTCGTCACTGATCGCTGTTTTGCATCCAATTACTTTGTCGATAAAAACTATATCTTCAAGCACGCTATCCAGCATGGTGGATGTAGGATATCCAAAGTAACCGGTGAGCATATAGGCGCTGATGCCTTCCTGCTCCAGGCCTTTTACCTTGGCATATAATCCCTGGAGCGATCTTGTTATTCCATCGGTTCCAAGCATTCCCATAACAGTAGTTGTGCCGCACTGTATGAGTTCGCAAACACTTATTTCGGGTGTCATCGACGAAAAAGCATGCTTCCCGCCGGCGCCTGTTAAATGAATATGCTGGTCGATAAGTCCGGGAGTTACTATTTTCCCCTGTGCATCAATCAGCGTGACAGCTTTTAAATTCATTTCAATATTATCCCCGATGGCAAGAATTTTTTCTCCTCCAATAAGTATGTCCTTTCTCCCCAGGTATTCAGGAGAGTAGACTTCAGCATTTTTAATTATTTTCACCATAAAGAGTGATGTTATAGTATAAAGTGATAAATGAGCATCGCAATCAGGACGGTAGTCAATGGTATAAGATTCCGTTTTGCTACCTGGTAGGGAGTAATTCCGGCAATTTCGGCAGTGGCAATTACTACACCGGCAATAGGTGATGTGGCACGTCCCAGGCTCGATGCCAGTTGCATCGGCAGGATTATCCCGGCACTGTCAACGCCCATCTTCAAAGCAATTCCGGGCACCAAAGGGCCAAATGAGAAAAACGATGCGTTACCGCTTCCCATAAGCATGGATGCTCCGAAAATCATTAAAGTCATAACTATTCCGATTCCCACTGCGCCAAAGCCAAAATCCTGGGAAATGGAAACGAGACTATTAATAAATCCAAGACTGATAAGACCGTATGAAAAAACCTCAGCAGAAATGATGAGCGTTATGACCGAAGCAAAAACCTTCCCCATGGCTTCCCAGAAAACTTTAAGTGAAGCAAATACATCCTTTACATTTCTTTTCCGGATCATTTCAAATATCAGGGCAACAAACAATGAAAAAATCATAGCTGTTGTGGTATCTAAATTTATGGGTGGATTGAAAAATGTAAAAAATTTGGAGAAAACGATTAATAATATCAACGGAAGGATTGGAAGAATGCCGTAAATAAGCGGAGCACTTTGTTTTAGCGTGGTCATATCGACTTTTTCGGGAATATGGCCTTCTTTTTTGTCGTAATACCGGTTCACGAAAAAATAAACTGTGGCCATCAGAATAGTCAGGGGAATAGCCAGGGGAAGTTGATTTTCGATAAAGTACTGGATGTTTGACTTCCCGATTAATTCAGATGCTCGGGCTGTATTAGCTGATGAAGGGCCCATATCGAAAACGGTACAAGCCGTAATCACTGAAACAGCCGATGTTTTACTTACTCCCAAACTTACCAGAACCGGGAATATTGAAGCTACTAAAAGAAGTCCCAAGCCCGTAGCTGAAGGCGTTGTAATAAACAAAAGCTGTCCGACAGGAATAACTAAGGATGCTAAAAGATAGGGATGTTTTTTAAACACAGAAAGTGGCTTCATCGAAAGATAAACGAGGGTTTCGCTTGCCCCGATTTTTTTCATATAAGCCACATAGCCTCCAATTGTCATGATCATAAGTCCGACATCAGCGCCTTTATTGCTGAGCGCCTCTTTAATGATCTCAAAAACATCCAAAAATTTTAATCCGGTAGGTTCTTTTAAATCCGGCAAACTAAAACCTGAAAATTCTGCAAAAGCCATCATCAGCAATCCGCTGAACAGCAATACCGCCTGTGGATTGTACTTATTGTAAAATAAGTACGCCACAATAGCAATAAACAATACGCTGATAATTGTTCCGGCTAAAAGCATAAGAGTCGTCTCAATGAAATTAAAATCATATCTCTGATTTTATATATGTCAAAGTAAGTTGCTTTCTTCTCATATTTGCCATACCAATTATATTTATTTATGCATACCAATATGGAAACTTTATTAAGCAGGATTTCCCAAAGGTTTGAAGAAAAGAATTTACGGCATAAGTCGAAAAAAAATACCCAGGTTCTGTATCAGAGAATTTATACGCTCATAAAGGACTCCATTCAGGATAATGATATTCCGGAAGCCAGTATTCTTCCCTCGACCCGGGCACTGTCGAATGAATTAAAAGTTTCGCGAAGTTCCATTATCAAGGCATATGAGCTACTTACGATGGAAGGCTATCTGGAAGCACTGGTTGGTTCGGGGCACAAGGTTAAAGGAATAGTTCCGGATTTAGTTTTAACCAGCCCTGAAAGTCACAGCGAATTTATGTATCCGGATTTATCAGATACAGGAAAGTCATTTCAGAAAAACATAACACTGATAAATACTACAGATGATGCAGGCATTGCTTTCAGACCAGGTTTGCCGCCTCTTGATATTTTCCCGGTAAACCAGTGGAAAAATTTATCCAATCTCTATTGGCGTAACATAAAAGCGTCAGCCTTGACGTATTCTGCATCATCGGGCACCGAACAATTGAAAAAAACACTTGCCAGTTACCTTAATTTCAGCCGGAATATAAAGTGCGATCCCCGTCAGATAATTATTGTTTCCGGCTCTTTACAGTCTTTATTCCTGATAGGAAATGTAGTGCTGAATCCGGGAGATTATATGAGCATGGAAAATCCGACATTCCCAAATGTGCTTTCAATCTTTAAGGGTTTACGAGCCGAAATTCAGGCTGTAGGCATTGATGAGCAGGGAATTAGGGTAGGTGACATGACAGAACCGGGTCATATTAATTCCAAACTGGTACACACAACTCCTTCCAGCCATTATCCTACGGGGATACGGATGAGCCTTACCCGCAGACTGGAGTTGCTTGAATGGGCAAACAAGCACAAATCAATACTCATTGAAAATGATTACGAACACGAGGTAAATAATTACAGGGATTTCGTCCCGTCGCTGTTTGCTTTGGATAAAGAGCAGCGAACCATATTTTTAGGAACTTTTAACCGCTTGCTCCACCCCTCCATCCGGGTTGGTTACATGGTAGTTCCTTACTATTTACTTGATGCTGTTGAAGCCCTGCTTAAACATTCTCATCGTTTTGTGCCATCGTCGATACAGGTTGTTCTGAGCCAGTTTATTGAACGGAATTACTTGTACAACCATATTAAAAAAGTAATAGAAATAGCTGAAGGAAGACAGAAGATGTTTTTTGATACTTTTGAAGAGTGTTTTGGAGGGTCACTTACTCTCATCCAAAGTCAGACCCGTAGTCTTCATGCGCTTACAGAACTCGGAAAATGTACAAAGGATACGGACCTGGTATCACATTTTGCAAAAAACAATATTATTACTCATGCTTATAGCAAATGTTTTGTTGGTGAAACCAAAATGCAGGGTTTGATACTAGGTTACAGTCCCGTGAGGTCATCGATAATAAAACAAAAGATTGTTCAGATGGAGAAACTTTACCGGGGATTTCCATTAAAAAAACATAAACCATTGTGAGCAAGGTTTTTCTTTAAATCTTTTTTAACAGAATTTACACTTTTCTATATGAGTCTTTACACTTTCTTCAATGCTTCAAGCACTCTCTCCGGTGTCATCGGCATACGATATAACCTGGCTCCTGTAGCATCAAAAATTGCATTGTCAATCACGGCACCAACTGCAATAATCGCTGGTTCGCCACCTCCTTGCGGAGCCTGATCTTTCCGGTCGAGTATTAAAGTTTCAATTTTCGGTAGTGAGGAGAAATGCGGAATTTCATAGGAGTCGAAACTGCGGTTTTTAATATTGCCACCTTCAAAAAGCAGTTCCTCCGTAAAAGTATATCCAAGACCCATGGTAATACAGCCTTCCATCTGAATGGTCGCTCCTTCGGGATTCACACACAGGCCCATATCCTGGGCGCAGACAATCCTGACAACCTCAACGTTTCCTGTACTTTTATCAACCTTTACTTCAGCCATATGTGCCACCCAGGTTCCGGCATCAGTTCCGCAGGCAATGCCAATTCCTCTTCCACCCGGAATTTTACCTGCAACATACCCGAATTTATCAGCTACCGCTTTCAGACAGGCAATCATCTTTTCATCTTTCAGGTTCTTTAACCTGAATTCTAGCGGATCAATTCCGGCTTCTGCTGCCATAATGTCGATCTGCACTTCCCTGGCAAATGTATTTGAATTTGCATTCGGCGCCCGCCACGCTCCTGTGCCAAACGGATGAACAGCTGGCGCATTCCTGTTCTGCCTGTAATGGGTTGCTTTTACATTCGGAACATCATAAATGGTTTCAGATCCACGGGTGCCTCCATAATAAATAGCATAATCCCAAAGTTTTATAGCGCCATTTTTATCCATACCCGATTTAATCTTTATCACTCCGGCAGGATGGAACGTATCGTAAAAAAACTCTTCGTCACGGGTCCAGATCAGCATTACAGGTTTACCGGCCAGCTTTGCAAGCCTGGCTGCCTCAATACCTTGTTGAGCTGCACCTTTTCCTCCAAAACCACCGCCAACAAAAGGTGTTATAACTCTTACCTTCTCAAGCTTAAATCCAAGTTCGCCGGCAATAGCTTCCTGCAAACCAAAAGGCGATTGGGTAGATGCCCACACCGTCATTTTATCACCATCAAGATGTGCAAGGGCAGAGTGTGTTTCAATAGCGGTATGTGCCAGGTAAGGATCAAGAAACTCAGATTCAATTATTTTTTCCGAAAGTTTTATTCCTGTCTCAAGATTCCCGCCTGACCTTATTTCATTGGAGCCTGAATCAGCCTTGAGCATCCATTCGAAAATAGTTTTATCGTTCACCGGCATTTCGTTGAAGGAATATTCCGCCTCAATTTTTACAATGGCCTGGTCGGCTCTTTCACGATCTTCATGAAGTACTGCAATCAGGTCGCCATCGCGGATTACTTTAATTCCGGTTATTTTTTCTGCTGCCGAATAATCAACAGATTTAAGTTTTGCGCCATGTGAAGGCGGACGCAATATGCGGGCAAAAACCATTCCCGGCAATTTCAGATCGCCGGTATATTTTGCTTCGCCTGTAACTTTCAGAATTGCATCCGCATGGTTGTATGATTTCCCGACATAAGTAAACTTTGTAAAATCCTCGACTGCAGGTTTCACGTCGAGGTATTTTTCAATCTTTTGCCCTTTTGTGAGTTCTGCATAGCTAACCGAATTGGAAGTGTTTTTGGTATCAGTTATTATTCCTTCCTTCACTTCGAGTTGAGTAACGGGTACACCCAGTTTGTCGGAAGCCAGACTGAAAAGCACGCCTCTGGCTTCAGCTGCTGCAGCTCTCATATTCGGACCGAATGACCTGGTACTCAGCGAACCCCATGTTCCCTGGTCCCATGGACAAAGGTCGGTATCGCCCAGCACCATTTTTACTTTTTCAAACTGCACATTAAGTTCATCGGCCATCATCTGTGCCAGCGAAGTTATAATGCCCTGTCCCATTTCAATTTTCCCTGTGTAACAGGTAACCGTTCCGTCTTCAGCTATCCGTAGGAAAGCATTATAGTCTTTGGGCAGGCTCCTGCCTTGTTCAGGTGTGCCGCCAAACAGGTCAGGGAAAGTCCATGAATTGAAAAAAACGAATAGCCCGCCTCCCAAAAGCCGAACAAAACTTCTTCGTTTCATTCCTGATCCGTCAGTGGTCGGGATTAATTTTTCCGGTTTTGTTTTTCTGATTTTCATACTTATTTTCCTCCTTTCATTTCTTTTGCAGCAGTATGAACGGCATCAATAATACGCATATGTGCTCCGCAGCGGCACAGGTTGTCTTCCATTCCAGCCTTAATTTCCTGTGTGGTTGGCGATGGGTTTTTGAGCAAAAGTCCTGTCGCATTCATAATCATGCCAGGTGTGCAGAAACCACATTGCAAGGCATCGTGATCCACAAATGCTTTCTGAACAGGGTGCAACTTACCATCTTTTGCAAGTCCTTCGATAGTAACAACACTTTTGCCTTCAATTTCACTCAGGGCAAGGGTACACGATCGTACTGGTTCCTCGTCGATCAGAACCGTGCATGAACCACAGAAGCCAATCCCGCATCCGTATTTGGTCCCGGTTAATCCGAAGTGGTTTCGCAATACCCATAACAGAGTCAGGTTGGGATCGATCAGGATTTCCGTCAATTTCCCGTTTAAATGAAAACTTACAGTCTTTTCCATATTTTTAGTTTGATTATTTGTATATTAAGCTACTCAAATATCTGAAATTCATGAAAATACAAGGATTCTAAAATTGAAATTCCGGGGAAAATATATTGCTTTAAAGTTTATCAAAGATACGATCAAAAATTAGCATCAGCTTTTTAAATCAATGGAATATCTTCCGTTAAAAAATACAATATGTGTGAATTATGTAAATTAAACCTAAAATCATGTAAAGTCTTGTGGAATTGAAGAGCTTACATTTATGGTTTAAAAAAAACTGCTGACTGAGCTTTAATTTCAGGCAAACAAAATCAATTTACAAACGGTTTTAAAATTTTAGAAATGAGAAATGAACAAGTCGGGCAAAAGCCCCGTATTACAAAACAGCCACACATCCTATTAACAGGATCAACGGAAGACAAGTACCCCGTTATGATGGACGACCGGAAAACAATCATTTTCATTTCTGACAAAAGCAAAGAAAACGAAACCAGGTTAAGATATATGATGCGTGAACAGCAGCCTTATACCAAATGATACCTTGGCATTAGGTTTATAACTGGGGCAAATTATTTTTATGATAAAAAACGAGTTGCTACTTCGACTTGTTAGTAGAGGTGAGCGGCCTGTTTTTTCCGATCTGGTATTTCAAACCAAGCATTCCATGTATTTTATTCCCGACATCCAGAGTTGTGTGCATAAATAAATGATTGTACAGCAGGAATTCAGCATCCGCGTAAGCGATAAGTTTGCTTTCAACCGTGGAGATTCCGGCACGAAACATATGCTTGTCGGGATTGCCAAATCCGCTCCCCATTCCCATCTGCCATACTCCGGCTAATCCCGATGAGTATAAATTATCCGCAAGGTTTACATCGAAAAAATATTTTTCACGACGTCCGGCCCGAAAGTAAAGGTCCGGCAAAGCGTTAGTCTCATTAGACAATAAGAAATTGTATCCGACACCGAATCCAAATTTAGGAAAATCGTATTTAAAGTAAGGATTTATGAAATTGACAGACAAGGAATTCATGTTGGATGAAGTACCTGTGCTATTCATTCCATATAACAATTCACCGCTGTCGTACATTTTGCCCAGGTTCAACCCGGCCTGCAAATGCTGTTTGCGGCTTCTTAAGTAATTATAGGTAAACCCGCCGCTAACTACACTATAATGTTCAGGAGTTCTGCCGGTTTCATTTCCGCCGCAATCATAATTTATCTTATCGTAATTTCCTCCGCCTGCTGAAGCCTTAACATCCCACCATTTCTGAGGCATAAATATGCTGTCGTTGGTTATGATTGTATCCGTGCTTTTCTGGCTCATAAGAACAATTGTCAGAAATAAAGTTGCGACTGTAGAGTATCTTAGAGCCGGTATAGTTCTTTCTTGAAAAAGACGGAAGATTACAACTGAAACTGAGAGTGCTAAAAGAACCTGGAGAAAAAAGAATTCGGAATAAGCCAGTATCCGCGAAAAATTCCAAACCAATACTGCAGCCACGAACAGCAGAAGGCTGCTCCGCCAAAGATATTCCTTTACCGGTACTAACATCGGGGCCATGTGGCGCTTTTCCCGCCGATACAGCACAAAGGTGAAAAGAAGTACCAAAGCTAAAATTATCCACTGCAACAGATTAACGCCAGCCCATTGTATTGAACTTAATTTGTTTCCCACCGGTTCGCGGAAAAATTCGATACTAAAACGGGAAACCGCCATCAGTATAAAACCTGATAAAGCTAAGCTCCCAGGTATCTTTAGCTTTTTACGATAAACAATCAGAAAAACAAAAACCAACAGAAATCCAATGATATAATAAAGTTGCGTAGGGTGAATTCCAAGCGAAGATGATGCTGTTTCCTGTATCAATCCTTCCGAAACATGCTGGTTAAAAGCCGGTGAAATATTTGAATAATGAATGGCCCAGGGAAGATGTGTAGTTGTGCCGTAACAACACCCGCTCAGCAGGCAATCCAGCCGTTGTACTATGCCAATTAAGGGTAAACCAAGAATTAATGAATCGAGTATGGATAAACGGATTTTCAGTACAAATTTTAAAAGAAGCAATCCAAAGCCAACAAAAATCACACCTCCCGGCAGGTATTTTGAATGTAGTATTTCAACCGGCTTATGTGAAAAAATATTCTGCCATTCATTTATCGGATAGCTTATGATTTTAAGGCCAACAACAAATAAAACCATCAGGAAAACGGTTAAAGCGGCTACCGTTGAAACCGGGTACTTTTGCCGCAAACCCGAGAATACAAACAGCCCCGCGCAAAGTATCAGCACAGGAATATAGATCAGGTCGAACTGGGGAGAAGCTATAATTGTCATGTCTGATGATTTTAAAACAGATAATCAATTTATTTTCAGATAGAAAATTATGAGCTTACAAAGGTACATGGAATCTTTGTTGAACTAAATCCCGCTTTCGCGGGATAGTTACTAACAAATAATTCAATTCTATCTGGTTCCAAAATATTTTTTTGACTTACATTTGTTATTCGTCAAATTTTATTTTATCTTTCTTCTCCGTCAAGTATTGCCTGAGCGTATCCCATGTTTGCCTGCTTATAACCGGCTGCGGATATTCAGTGTTTTTATTGCATAGAGCAGTAATATATTCTGCCCGTTCTTTTGAGTCGGGATGGGTGCTTATCCAGGAGAAATATTTTATGCCCGCTGGTTCTTTATCGCTCAGCCTGGATAAGAAATTAGCGAAATGTACCGGATTTATATTTGATTTTTTCAGATAGTCAACTGCTTTGATATCAGCCTCCTTTTCCAGGTTTCTATCGTAAGCCGACGATGAAAGTAACTTTACAGCTTCTTTAACCTGCTCCGAGCTGCTGCTACCTGTAGTCATTGATATTAATACCGATAGCCCGACTTCTTTTACCAGTTTTTTCATTACATGATTTAGTTCCATGTGGGCAATTTCATGGCTTATCACTCCTGCCAGCTCCGCTTCATCCTCAGCCGCTAAAATCAGACCGGTATTAATAACAAGGTGCCTGTTAGGTAAAGCAAAGGCATTTATTTCGTCGCTTTGCACCAGGTGCAGTTTTACCTGGCTTTTATCAATAGTATTTGAAACGCAGATTTTAGTCAGAATGCTGTCCAACGGCCTGACCGCTTCTTCGTTTTTAATTTCTTTCCCTGAGTTATTGTATAATTCCCAGAACAAATCGCCTAATTTCTTTTCCGTTTTATTGGTAATTTGTTCGACTTTAAAAATTTTCATCCAATCAATCCTACTAAGCGCAAACCACACAGTAAAGATCAGCGAAATGATTATAACAGCCTGAAATAGTATTTTCTTCATATTAGGGTCTACAGAATAAGTTTGTTAAGTCGCTATAAAACCACCATGCCACATGAGTTCCTTTTCTTGTGCTGATCGCGGTATAAATAGTGGCGATAAATTCCGCGACATTAAAAATAATGAGCGTAAAGATATAAGCTATATAATTATTGGTAATGGTCTCAGAGCTGAATATAATTGATATAGTCCACCAGAATCCGAAACTGTTAAAAGGCAATACCGAAAGCTGGGATAATAAGGCCTGGGTACAATGCCAGCGTACAAAATAAGTTCCTTTACGATTACCAAAATAAAATATGAGTGTTGCGAAGAGATTTACAATGGGAAAAGGCAAACCAGCAATTAACGCGATTAACGACATCAGGTAACTGTTTGAAGCCTTTTCTGCTTCATGTTCACCTGGCTGGTAAATAAATTGTTCGGATGAAATCATAATCCTTTATAAATATTCCAAAACCAATTCACCAAAACCAGAAGTATTGCGGGTATTGCTGTTTTTTTCTGTTGGAGAAATGTCTCCGCCCTGGTGTAAAACTGAAAGAATGTATTTTTTTGTTTGATGTAATCGTAACTTATCCAAAGAGGAACTATTGTCAGGATTAAGAGGAGCAGATAGCCAAACGGATTTAAATAAAATCCCTGCAAAAAATCGCCTTTCAATATTGACAACACTGAACGAGTAGAGCCGCAGGATGGGCAGGGCACGTTTGTAAAATGTTTTATCAGACAAACATTGATGTTATCGTAATTTCCAATGGAATAGCTTGAAAAATTAAGATAAATCCAAACATACCCTGCCAAACAGGCTATAGTTAAAATGCCATATAATCTGTTCCTGCTTAAATGCATTAATACAAAAATTGTTGAATTTTTGCCATATTCTTTTCTCTGGTTGCACCCATTATCATAAACCAATCGATTATGGCCCAAATGCCTAATCCTCCGCAGGTTAACAGTTTCCCAACTCCAAGTCCAGTGTCCCCGATTATAAATCTGTCAATTCCCAAACTACCGCCTAATAACGAAACAATCAAACTTGTTGTGGGGTCTTTAAATTGTACTGTCGAAAGCATTGCCCATTTTGAATCATCAAGTGCGATAAGTCTTTCTCTGATTACATTAATTTGATGGCTCTCAAAGAACTTTCCATTTGTCATGATAAACATGTCTACTTTTTGTGCGTCCATTCTTTTTCAATTAATTAGGTTGTCCTACTCTTATGGCTTTTCGGGTACTCCCTGTTTTTTAGTGTGGTAACTGTCTCCACTTTTTATGTACTATTTTTCCAAAAAACTTTCAAAGATTATCATTGGTGTTTTACAGTGGATTAAATGTTTAGTCGCTTTATCGTTTGCAAACTGGCCTCTTATCCATATATTGGCATGATATATTATGGATCAGATTATTGAAAATATTGTGTGGCGTTTTATTGTGTAATATTTTATCAAATATATAATTATTTGCTTTACAAATCATCTGTTCTCTTTTTTATTTACAGGTACCGATTTCAACCGGTATTCTGGTTATATACCTCAGAATTATTTGATTCCGCCAGACCAAATAAATTGTAAAATCCGCTTGCCTGAGCCTGATAGATACTTGTGATTGCTGAGTTGCTTTCGAAGAAATAAACACTGAAAAGCTTCAGGGTGAGAACTGAAACACTAAATTTTACCCGGTAAAATCTTTCTCCCGTTTTATTATCAATACCTTTGCCGCCTGGTTTGCTAATGTCCGGTTTTATGAATGAGAATGAGATGATATGGAACAGAAATTTTATTTTGCTCATACTATCGAATTTTTTGATGTATATCACTTATTACGCAATACTTTCGGCATTACCAATTTACCTGGTATCTGATCTGCACGCTTCCAAAGTCCAGGTAGGAATTGTAGTTGGGACCTATACCATTGCTTCGGTACTGGTACGCCCGTTTTCAGGTTTTGCGCTCGACAGGTTTGGCCGCCGCACTATATTTTTATCTGCTTTGTTGATTTATTCGTTCCTGTTTTCAGGGTACCTGGTTGCGGGAACCATCATGTCGATCATACTTCTTCGGTTTGCCCAGGGTCTTACATGGGGGTTTACTACGGTTTCAGGATCAACCATTGCCGTAGATATAATTCCTGTACCGAAGCGTGGACAGGGAATCGGGTATTTCGCTTTATCAACTACCCTTGGAATGTCAGTCGGACCGGTAATCGGGTTGTATATCTCTCACAACTGGGGGTATATGCCCATGTTTGTATCGGGATGTTTTATCAGCATTGCCAGCCTGGCATGCGCATACGCGGTGCACCTGCGTAAACGTTTTGTGGTCGGGAAAAGGATTCAGCTGAAATGGGACAGCATGTTCGATAAAAATTCCATACGCCCTTCACTAAATGTGCTGATAACCATGATGGCTTATGGCGCGCTACTTTCGTTTATCGCGCTTTACGGTCGCGAGATAGGAATTCAGAACTCTTCACTTTACTTCCTGATATTATCATTTGGCATTGCGGCTGCACGGCTAACTTCCGGAAAAGCGTTCGACAGGAACGGCCCGCGAAAGATTATCACCTTATGCCTGATTTTGCTGATAATAGGTTTCCCATTGCTGGCTATGGCAAAAAGCGCGGCACTTTTCTATCTGTCTGCCATAATTATAGGATTTGGAAACGGTGTTGTATTTCCGACCTTTTCGTCGATGGTGAATAACCTGGCAGATGTAAAACATCGCGGAGCTGCGAATTCAACCCTCTACACTGCGGTTGATATGGGAATGGGATTCGGAATGATTATGGCCGGCTTAATTGCGCAGTATATTTCACTCTCGGCAATATTCTGGATTAGCGCACTGGTTTGTATGGCGGGCTTACTGTTCTTCCGTGTTTTTGTGTTAACCTATTATGAGAATTTTCAGCGTCAAAAGTTAAAAGACTGAGAGAACTACCATCTTACCACTACGAAAGATTCGGTAACTAATCAGCCCAATTTAAAGGCAATTTTGCCACAAATTTTGCAAATTTAGACTGCTTTTGAGGTTTTTTATAAAATGGGATCATAATCATTGAATATTTGTCTGCGAAATCGGCGAAATCTGTGGCATATATCTGTTTGTTAATGCCTTAAATGACATGATTGGTTACAAGATTCGAAATAATGATATTCCTGACTTTTTCAGAGATTTGATTTGAGTCCATCCCCTTATAATCTTCCCATAACAGCGGAGGAGAAACAATAACTTTTACTTTGGCCGACCGGATAATTGAAGTGCCTTTTGGCATAATATTCTTTGATCCGCTTATAGTTACCGGTACAATGGGCACACCTGCCTTTAAGCCTAACCTGAGTCCGCCGGCTTTAAACGGCGCTACAGTACCATCCGCGCTTCGGGTTCCTTCGGGAAATATAACAATTGAATGACCTGTTTTTAGTCGTTCTGCAGCTTCGTTGATAGCTGTCAGTGATTGGCGCGGATCTTTCCTGTCGATAAAAATGCAGCCGATATACTTCATCCACCGACTGAAAGTGGGAACTTTTAACAATTCCAGCTTAGCGATAAAACCTTTATCGCGGGGAACATGCCCAACGAAGATCGGTATGTCGAAATTGCTCTGATGATTGGCTACAAACAGAACTCCGCCGGTTTGCGGGACATTTTCAATGCCAATTACCCGGATGGCAGAGCCATTCATTCTGAGGCCCGATTGTGCCCATTTTCGTGCAATGGCATGCGCGCAGGCATCCCTTTCGGCGATCCTGCCCTGCCTGTTGAGTCTTATCAGTTTAAACCGTGGAATCAACATACTCCACCAAAGGTATGTAAACCAGCTGATTGTTTTTAGCACGCTTTTTTGATTTTGAATTGTAGATACTTGCTTGCTTACTTGCCCTGTTAGGAATTAAGCATATTTAGCTTTGCAAAAATAGGATAATTCTTCCGGTTTTGAAAAATGTAACTGTACACAGAAGTAAATCCACAATATCTTAAAAGTTGACAAAGCGTTAGCGCCAAAGGAATAGTAGCTTCCAGTCTTTAAAACAGGAGCTAAAGGTTGAAAATCTGATATGATCCAGGCAGGTATTTTTACTTGTCTTTCTCGAAATCACATAGAATGGCTGGGTGAAATTGTTTCAGGTTAAAGAATGGTCTTATTCGTAATCCCCAAATTTAGGATACCCATCAGCATTATAATCGAAGGGCATAGTAAACCACCATGTAGAATTAATACCGAAAGTTCCGTCTAATAAATAGGAGTATTCAGTTACAGTAACCTTTTGGTAATTATTTTCCGAGAAAGCCCGAAAAAAAGCGCCTTTCACATAGTACATATTTTTAAAAGGATTGGGCTTATTGTCAAATCCCTCAAATAGAATTTCTTTTTTAGAATAAAGTGCACCATGTAAATCATAAACTTCAGTTACTACTTTAACGAGGTTATTGTTTTCAAGGTAGAATTTTCGGCGGGTTAAGCCATTGTTATATGTTTCGGTAACCAGGTTTTCGGAGTAGGTATAATTTAATTCAAGACCGTATGGATGAAAAGCATTTTTTTTGCTGATTTTTATAAGTTTATTTTGAGAATCCAGGGTAAATATAGTCGGACTCAAAATGTCTGTATGGATAAATTCCCCGAAATTAATCTTAGCATAGGTGTAAATTGTATTATTTTCAAAGTGAATGGAATCATATGCATCTGTTGAGAATAAAAAGTTAGAAAAGTTTGATCCCGAAGGTACTGCAACAAATCCACCTTTTGTCTTTGTCAATTTGTCATCCGCATAGGTATATGAACAGGCGATAACCGTAGAATCATAGGGCGCGAAATTGATAGATTGATAGTCCAGAATTGTTATTTCATCCTTAAAAAAAATGTATTCAATTCTGCAGTTTTTTAATTTTGGTGTAACCGAAGGAATCTCATCTTTTGTACAACTGATTACTGCAAACATGATAAATAATAAAAGTGCTGATTTTTTCATGGCTGATTATTTTTTAATGCATAACTTACTATAAAATATCAGATTATAATACTTCCCGTTTTCATCATAGTATACTAAGGCCCTATATATACAACTCTATAAACTAAATTCCCGGCTTACTTCAAACATCACAACAACGAAGATATCACACTTTAGATCAAATTGCAGAAAATCAGTTAAAAATAGTTGAGGCTTTGACTTTATCTGTAAATTTAGTTATAAACACCAAGCCCCAAATCTGATTTTTTATCTTATTTTCGCACATCAAAATCAAAAATAATCAGAAATGGAAATTATTGGAAGAGTTGCTCAGTTGTTACCTTTAGTAACCGGGCAAGGCAAAAACGGCGAATGGCGTAAACAGGAATTTATTATTGAAATAGCCGACGGACAGTTCCCGAAAAAAGTATGTTTCTCCCTCTGGGGCGATAAAATTGACCAGGCTGGCTTAAGCCTGAATGAAACGGTAAAAGTGTTTTTTGATTTGGAAAGCCGCGAATACAATGCCCGCTGGTTTACCGAAGCCAGAGCCTGGAAAGTTGAAAAACAGGGAGCTACTGCTTCCGCGCCAACACATACATCGTCGCCACAAGTGCCAAATGATGCTCCGGCTTCGTTTAACGCGGCACCGGTTGAGGACGATCTTCCTTTCTAGGGATTGGGCTATAGTGAGAAGAAGCGACTCTCCAACTTCGCTCAGTGCAGAAAAGGTGACATTGATAAGGAGTATTTGTTGAAAACTGACTAAATCTTGTTGTTAAGGGTCTCCCTTTTTCCAGTGGAGATTTCCGAAGGGAAAAGACGTATCAGAAATGAAATTATTTTTTTTATAGTTCAAAGGCAGTGTCATCGGCACTGCCTTTGTTTTTTAAAATAATTTGTAGTTACCAGGTTTGTCACACTTATTTCAGGTTTTTAAATTAACTCCAAATATTAAAACTAAACTCCGTGTCTCTCTGTGATCTCCGAGCCTCCGTGGTTAATTCTTAGGGAAAAGATGATCCTGAAATAAGAAACCTTTCAAACTTAGAGAATACAAACCCCCGCCGCAAACCTTCCGGTTACTCCCCCGGAAGCCCGTGACGAAAAGAAAGTCTCAGAATGGCACATAGTGCAAAGTGCTGAAGTTTCAATATTTTCGGGCAACACATCATTGTCGGTAAGTTGTTTTTGGTTAGCATACCAAAGGTCGAAATGAGGTTTTGAAGTATCATTCTTTCGAATCAAATAACCATCGGTAGTGCCAAAACTCTGTGTCACAAATTCCGTTACATCTTCACCTACTTCATAACAACAAGGACCGATGGAAGGGCCAATCCCGGCCAGTATATCAGCCGGATCGCAACCGAAATGCCCGACCATAGCCTGGATCGTATTGGAAGTAATTTTATATACCGTTCCTCGCCAGCCGGCATGAATTACGGCGCTTACTTTCTTTACCGGATCGAACAATAATATGGGAACGCAATCCGCTACCATTACCATCAGGCAAATACCGGGTAAAGCTGTAATTGTTGCATCAGTACGTGGATTCTGGGATAAAACTCCGTTTCCTATAGCTGTTGAATCAATTATTTTTACATCCCCGCTATGTACCTGGCTGGCGTATAGAAACTTCTCCTTCCCTATTCCTGTTTCTTTTGCTAATAATGCGCGATTAGCAAGTACTTTATCGAAATTATCAGCAGTATGAAGTCCCAGGTTCAACGAGTCGTAAGGTGGAAGGCTCACTCCTCCTGAGCGCGTAGTAATAAAATGAACCAGGTTTGGAATCCTGCCCAGGTTTTCAAACTGTAAAAGACCTAATGTGCCTCCTGTTTTCTTCATTTCATTGTAATGAACTTCAAATATATTCAAAAAGGAGAAGCGTCAGGATAAAAGCCAGGGAGTTATCTTTCTGCCAGATTATAACGGATTGATAATTAACAAGTCTTAACAATAATTAACGGATAATGAGAATTAGTCAATTGTTTGTTATTTACTTTTGAAGTAGAATATAAAGACACTTAATCTCAAATCAGAATTTATATGAAAACCATTACTACTAAGTCATTTTTCCTGCTGGCATTTGCGGCTGCGGGTTTCCTGCTTCTTCCAGGCAGAAGTTTTGCACAGCAGAAAACGGAGGACCAGGCAAAGTCGAAAAAGACAATTACCATTCATATTACAAAAGAAGTGGATGGAAATACAGTTGTGATTGATTCAACAGTAGTTACTGACGGGGATTTTGATGCGGATGCTTTTCTTGAAGAAAAAGGCGTTCTGAACGATATACCTGAAACAGGCAACAATGTTCAGAAACATATTATTATCCGTCATCCGGGTTCGCAGGAATTCAGCTGGAATGATTCTGATGACAGCATCCCTGACACGATTATAATAAACGATGACAAGACATTACTTTTCGACGACAAGTTTGATATGCCTTTCCCTCCTAATTCGGGAATGCCCTTTAATTTCAGTATGCCCAAAGAGTTTCACCATTTCGACGGCCAACAGTTTGAAGATATGCTGGAAGGAATGGCCAGGTCATTCGGTCTTGATAATGTTATGCCTTTCGGCGAAATGAAACAGGTTGTAGTTAAAAAGAAACACAATGGTAAAAAGGTAATTATAACTTTCGAAGATCGGGACGGAAACGGCAATGAGCACAGGCATGGAAACAAAAAGGAAGAAAGAATAATTATCCATCGGAATAGTGATCAGGGAATGGCCCCTGGTAACGAAGAACGCGAAATTATCTATGGAGAACCGGGGGAAAATGTTGTAATTCGTCGCAATGTTAAGAAGACCGAAAACGGCGACCAGGTAATTATCAATGAAGAAGTTGACAAGTCTGTTCCGGCAAAGAAGAAAACTACAGTCATCATTATAAAAGATGATGGAACCAAATAGTTTTTTCCCTTGAAAAACTCAGGGCATTAAAAAACCCGGAATCATCACTGGTTCCGGGTTTTTATTTTAAAAGAAACAGCTAATTATTTCCCTAAAACCTCTTCAAGTTTTTTAACAAGATCATCGCCACGAAGACTGCTTCCTATAATTTCCCCTTCTTCATCAATCAGGAAATTAGCCGGAATCGACATAACACCATATTGTTTTGCAGCTGCATTTTTCCATCCGATCAGGTCGCTTACATGTGTCCAGGTCAGTTCGTCTTTAGCAACAGCAGCCTGCCATTTACCCTTATCCGTATCAAGAGATACGCCAAAAACTGTAAATCCTTTGCTGTTGAATTTTTTGTAAGCGGCTACTACATTGGGGTTTTCAGCCCTGCATGGGCCACACCATGATGCCCAGAAATCAACCAAAACCACCTTACCTTTGAAGCTGCTCAGGCTGACAGGGTTTCCGGTTGTATCGTTGAGTGTGAAATCAGGAGCCGGTTGTCCTGGCTCAACTTTAGTCAGGATAGTTTCTCGTTCGACAAGATTTTTAACATAGGCTGAATTGGCAATGGAAGGATCCATGGCTTTATTGATGGCTTTCAGATCTTCGAGAGAATAGGCATAAGCGGAGCTGATGGCAAGATAAGCTGCCACAACGCTTTTCCCGTTTTTCAGAATATATTCTTTTGTGAATATGGATTGTGCTTTCTGAACGGAATCGTAAGCTGTTTCAACTGTTTTCACTCCAATTGAATCATGAGCCTCTTTACACTTCATATAGTCACCGTAAAGGGCTTCCATTTTAAGATTATACACTGATTCCTCTTTTTGGTATGCAATAAATGCATCCTGTGAAACCGAACCTGTAACCGAGGATTTGTCAATGCTATCAGTATACACCTTCATAGTTAACGCGCCGTTTTCGATAAAGAAAGGGAAGGCCCCATCCACATTGGCAAGTTTCAGGTAAAATACTTCGGGAATATCAACTTTGCCGGCGAAAGCAAATTTCCCTTCTTTAACCTGCACGGAATCAGCAGTGATCATTTTTCCTTCTTCACGTTTCTTAAGCAGAACCCATCCGTTATCAGCACCCTTTATGGTACCAACGATAATGTATCCGTCTGTTTTCATGGCATTGCATGATATTACTGAAAGCAGAACAGCACCTATAATGCTTCCTACAAATAATTTTCGCATATGGTTTAATTTATTTTTGATTTATTTTTTTTCCTTCCTGGGCACGAAAATATATTCGAACAGCATTATAAACAGAAAAGTGAACAGTGAGCTTACAATAACGCGGAGCAGCGTCTGCCAGAATTCGTCGAAGCTGAAAACATCCAGCATATTCAGAAACAGGTGATGCGCAAAAATCATCAGCATGGCATAAGCCATAAACCATTTCAGCCCCATCTGCTGAAGTTTGGGTTGCGTGGTAATATCATATTCAGGCTTTTCGCCGACAAACTTAATGATTACCGGCCGCATAAATCCCGCAAAAACACTGCTGGCAGCATGCAAACCCAATGTACCACTAAAAAGATCAACCGTTAAACCTAGTGAAAATGATAACACAAGTAAAAGCCAGCCCGGTGTTTCAAATGGGAGCAGCAGGATAAATAAAATATAAATATACGGATTGAGGAATCCGTAGAAGTTTACTTTATTCATAATTAGCACCTGTATAAGAACCAGTGCAATAAACCTGAAGATATTTGTTACAACAAGTCTATTCATCTTTCAGCCCTTCCATACTTTTTTCAAGCGTTTCCTGTTCGTTTTTCATCAGGTTTCGGACAACATATACATATTGCAACGAATTAAAATCAACACTGAATTTAAAAGGAATGGTATAGAAGTGATCGCCCTGTTCAACCCTGAAATCGGATATAGTGCCAATCATAAGGCCTTCAGGGAATATATAAGAAAAACCGCTGCTCATAATGGTATCGCCTTTGGCAATTTTAACGTGGGCAGGAATGTCGGTTAACGTACCGTATAAATGATCAACTCCGTTCCAGACTATGGTTCCCATCTGGCCGTTTTTGATAATCCGGCCACTGATTCGTGTATGTTTATTTAACATGCTCATCACCCAGCTGAAATTTTCTGATACGTTTACTACTGTTCCGACTACTCCCCTTGAAGTGATTACTGCCATATCCTTTTGAATGCCGCTGCGGCTGCCTTTATCGAGCATGATGTAATTGTTCCGCTTACCGACAGTATTAAGAACAACCTTTGCGACAACATACTTGTACTGCTGTTTGTAAAGTGTATCGTTAACCCAGAATGTGTTAGTATCGTTCCTTAAAAAGGAAACGCCTTTCATTTGCCTCAGCAAGGCGTTTTCCCGGGCCAGGTGCTCATTTGTGGTGCGAAGCTTAAGGTAATCGGTAGCATTGCTAACGCCGGTATAAAAACGACCTGTAAACCTGCTTCCGGCTTTCAAAATAGCCGAACTCTGGTAATACGTTGAATTTACCAGAAGTGTGATTGATAAAAACTCAAGCAGCAGAAACAGGAGCAGTAAATGATACCGGATAATAAAAACCAGGATATTACGCATAGTCAGCTACGGTATCGTTTGTTAAACGGGTATTATTTGATTTAAGAACAAGGAACACTGATTAACGATTTGTGATGCAAGTGCTGTCGCAGTCTGATACTACTTCTTCTAAAATCAAAAATCGTTAATCCTTGGTTGGTATTCAAATTGTATAGTACTATTTTTGAGAAGAAACTATTTAATAAGGAAAGTAAACTTGTCAAAATTCTTGAGAGCTATACCTGTACCACGGGCAACGGCGTGCAAAGGATCATCGGCAACATGAATCGGCAGTTTGGTCTTCATGTGAATACGTTTGTCGAGTCCGCGTAGCAACGAACCTCCGCCAGCAAGATAAATACCGGTTTTAAAAATATCGGCAGCCAGTTCAGGAGGTGTCATTTCGAGGGCATTCAGCACGGCGGCTTCAATTTTCGAAATGGATTTATCCAGTGCGTGAGCAATTTCAGCGTAGTTTACATAAATCTCTTTTGGGATACCGGTGAGCATATCACGGCCATGTACAGCATAATCAGGTGGTGGGTTATCAATTTCGGTAAGAGCAGATCCAACTTCAATCTTGATAAGTTCCGAAGTACGCTCACCAATATTGATATTATGCTGTTTACGCATGTATTCTTCGATGTCGGCATTGAAATCATCGCCGGCAATACGAATAGACTTATTGTTTACAATACCACCCAATGCAATAACTGCGATTTCGCTGGTACCGCCGCCGATATCAATAACCATGTTTCCCGTAGGTTCGAGTACATCAATTCCGATACCGATAGCAGCTGCCATAGGTTCGTGGATAAGGCGTACTTCCTTGGCACCGGCTTGTTCAGCTGAGTCTTTTACAGCACGTTCTTCCACTTCAGTAATACCTGATGGAATACATATAACCATTCTCAATGCCGGTGGAAAAAGGCTGCGGCTTGGCCCTATCATCTTGATAAATTCGCGGATCATGTACTCCGCCGACTGGAAATCAGCGATTACACCATCACGTAAAGGGCGGATAGTCTTAATATTTTCGTGGGTTTTGCCGTGCATCATCTGCGCACGTTTGCCCACTGCAAGCACTTTGCCTGTACTCCGTTCAATCGCTATGATTGAAGGTTCATCAACAACTACCTTGTCGTTATATATAATAATGGTATTGGCAGTGCCAAGATCCATCGCAATTTCTTTGGTAAGAAATGAAAAAAGTCCCATGTGTTTGTATTCTTCCTCTTTTTTAAAATGTATGTTTTACTTTTAAATCTATCCCGGCTCAAATTCCGGATTTTGTTTTAATGTTTGAAATGCCTGTATCCTGTAAAAACCATTGGTAAACCATTCTGGTTGCAATAGGTTATGGAATCCTCGTCGCGTACCGATCCTCCCGGTTGAATCACAGCGGTAACGCCTAGTTTGTGAGCTAACTCAACAGAATCAGCAAACGGGAAGAAGGCATCCGAGGCCATAACAGCATCATGCAAATCAAGGCCGAACTCAGCAGCTTTCGAAATGGCGTGTTTCAGTGCGTCGACCCTTGAAGTCATTCCACATCCGGCACCTAAAAGCTGTCCGTTTTTAGCCAGTACAATAGCATTGCTTTTCAAATGTTTAACAATGATATTTGCAAATATTAAATCTTTAACCTGCTGTTCATCAGGATGTGCCTCGGTTACAGTTTTGAAGTCACTAACAGTTTCGGTATGTGTATCCTTTAACTGTTCGATTACTCCGTTAAGTACCGACTTAAATTGTTTAGCCTGAAAATCAACTGGTTTAATTTGCAAAATTATTCTATTTTTCTTTGACTTTAGGAGTTCCAGTGCATTATTTTCATAATAAGGTGCAATTATTATTTCGAAGAACAATTTATTCACTTCCTGAGCAGTTTCGAGGTCTACCGTTTTATTGGTGATTACCACTCCGCCGAAAGCCGAAATAGGGTCACCGGCAAGGGCATCGAGCCAGGCTTCTTTCAAAGACGGACGACTTGCAACACCACAGGCATTGGTGTGTTTGATAATTACAAAAGTTGGTTCGGTAAATTCGCGGATCAGAGCCTGGGCAGCTTCCAGGTCAACAAGGTTATTGTACGAAATTGCTTTCCCGTGAAGTTGTTCGAAAATTTCGCTTAAGTCGCCATAAAAAACACCTTCCTGGTGTGGATTTTCACCATAGCGCAAGACTTCACTTTTATTCAGACTTTGCTTGAATGCTTTGATATCTGTTTTTCGGTTGAAATAATTGAAAATAGCAGAATCGTAATGCGATGAAACATTAAATGCCTGTGCGGCAAAATAAAACCTGTCATTCAGATCGCTGTTTCCATTTTTCTCGTTAAGTAATTTTATCAGGTCGGTATATTGTTCGGCCGAAGGCACAATGATTACATCATTATAGTTTTTTGCTGCCGCCCTGATAAGCGAAATGCCACCGATATCAATTTTTTCAATAATATCTTCTTCTTCAGCTCCCGAAGCAACTGTGGCTTCAAAGGGGTAAAGATCAACAATTACCAGGTCGATGGGAGGTATTTCATATTCTGCGGCCTGTTTCACGTCTTGCTCTTCCTGGCGCCGGAATAAAATACCTCCAAAAACTTTAGGATGCAGGGTTTTTACCCGGCCACCAAAAATCGAGGGGTAGGAAGTCAGGCTTTCAACTGTAATTGCCTCTATACCCAGGTCGCGAATATAGTCGTACGTACCACCGGTGGAATAAATGGTAACACCTAAAGCATTTAATTTAAGTACAATTTCGTCGATATGGTCTTTATGATACACCGAAATCAGTGCAGAGCGAATGGGTTTTATATGATTCATAGGGATTTAGCTTTTTCTGAAAGAATTTGCAATTTTATTAAATTTTAGGGCATGTTTTATAGCAGAACGCGAAAATCACTCAATAATTATCGAAAGTAATTCATAAAAGTTCATAAGATCAAAATTGTGTGTAATTTTACACGAGGGTTGGAACCAAATGTTGTGGAAACCTTTTTTATTAATTTTGAATTTATAATTTAACTTAAGAATGCTTGGTTCCTTTGTTCCGGACTGACTAGAGGCTTAATTGGATCCTACACATGGTAAAAGGCACCTGGAAACGGATATCCGGCACTCTTTTTTGAAAACAACTCACATTAATTAAACTAAAATACTTAAAATAGTCATGCTCTATCTAAGGTTAATTCGAGAGTCGTTTGCATTTGCAATGCAGGCAATAGTAGCTAACAAAATACGGACCTTTCTGTCGCTGTTAGGCATAACAATAGGTATATTTTCTGTTATTTCGGTGCTTACCGTTTTTGATAGCATCGAGATGAAACTGAGGAAAAATATTGAAGAACTTGGCAGCAATGTTCTTTATATACAAAAATGGCCATGGGGAGGAGGACCTGATTTTGCCTGGTGGGAGTATATGAAACGTCCCGAATCCCGTCTTCAGGAGATGGAAGAGATTCAAAAACGAAGTAATTTGGCTGAGGCTACAGGTTACTATGTTGCTACAGAGAGAAATATCAAAACAAATGGAATCACCTTCGAAAACGCTGTTATAATCGGAGCATCGCATGAATATGACAAAGTAAATACTGTTAACCTGAATGAGGGAAGGTTTTTTACCTTGGCCGAATCGCAGGGAGGGAGGGCAGTAGGTATAGTTGGCAGTAAAATTATAAAAGAGTTATTGCCTGATGCAATAGATCCCATTGGCAAGGAAATCTCGATTTTCGGACGAAAAATCGAAATTATTGGAACGTTCAAGGAAGAAGGTGATAATGCTTTTGGTGGCTCGAACGACAGGTGGGTAGTTTTGCCGGTTAATTTTGCCCGCAACTTTATTGATCTCAATAGTCGTAACATTGAATCATCTATCCTGGTAAAGGGGAAAAAGAATGTTTCGAATGAAGCCTTGAGCGACGAATTGACAGGGATTATGCGTTCAGTCCGCAAATTAAAGCCTTCAACCAAAGATAATTTTTCAATTAATGAAACAAGCATTATTTCTCAGGCTTTTGACCAGATATTCGGAGTTGTTGCCGTTGTCGGATGGATCATTGGTGGTTTCTCGCTGTTGGTAGGCGGTTTTGGTATTGCAAACATTATGTTTGTTTCGGTAAAAGAACGGACGGCTCAGATTGGTATCCAGAAATCCTTAGGTGCGAGGAATGCTTTCATTTTACAGCAATTTCTTTTCGAGGCCGTCTTTCTTTCCATGCTGGGTGGTTTGTTTGGATTGTTGCTAATCTTCTTAGGAACAGTGCTGGTCACAAATTTCGCAGGGATGGAGATCGTTCTGAGTGTCAAGAATATAGTCCTGGGGCTTTCGGTATCTGCAGTTATTGGTTTGATTTCCGGATTGTTTCCTGCTTGGTCAGCATCACGTCTCGATCCTGTTGATGCAATGCGTTCAACATTTTAATATTGCTTTTTGAGGATTTAATCAAAAAAAGCAATTCCATTTTACAATTATTATTATATTTTTGCCTAAGGGCTTACTCTATGGAAAAACGCTGGGTACTAAAGCAAAAAGGTGACTCATCCCTGGTTTCGGGTATTGCCGGAGAATTGGGGATTGAAAACGCTCTTGCTGAATTGCTGGTGCAACGCGGGGTTACCAGTTTTGAGGAAGCGAAAGCATTTTTCCGGCCCGACTTGTCCCAGCTACATGATCCTTTTCTGCTTAACGACATGGACAAGGCTATCAATCGTATTGAATCTGCCAAAGCCAACAACCAGAAAATAATGGTTTACGGCGATTACGATGTGGATGGAACCACGGCTGTTGCGCTGGTATATGCTTTTCTGAAAGAAAACGGATTTGAACACCTTGATTATTATATTCCTGATAGGTACAGCGAAGGATATGGTATTTCATTCCAGGGAATTGATTATGCCCAGAAGGAAAATTTTGCACTGATCATAGCTCTCGATTGTGGCATAAAGTCTGTTGACAAAATAAAATACGCAAACGAACGCGGTATTGATTTCATTATCTGCGATCACCACAGGCCAGGCGACGAACTTCCTGATGCCGTTGCAGTACTTGATGCCAAAAGAATTGATTCCACCTATCCTTTCGATGAACTTTGCGGATGTGGTGTTGGCTTTAAACTGATACAGGCGTATGCACAAACACATGATATTTCTTTCGATAGTTTATATAAATTTCTCGACCTGGTAACTATCAGCATCGCCTCTGATATAGTTCCTATTATTGGCGAAAACCGTATCCTGGCTCATTTTGGATTAAAACTAATTAATACAAATCCTCGACCGGGAATTGAATCCATATTAGGTGTTGCCAATATAGTCCGCAAACCTGAAGAAGAAATTATGAAAGAAGGGCTTGAAGCTGGTTTACTTTTCAGCCGGGAACTCACTATCAGTGATATGGTTTTCGTGGTTGGGCCGCGTATAAATGCCGCCGGGCGTATCGAAAGCGGCCGTAATTCAGTAAAACTGCTGGTCTCGCCTGATATGGAAACAGCCGTCAGTATAGCCCAGACCATCAACGATTTTAATACTGAACGTCGTACCCTGGATACACAGATTACGCTTGAAGCCCTCGATATTATTAATAAAGATGATAAACTTCGCAAGGCAAGGGCCACGGTGGTTTTTAACCCCGACTGGCACAAGGGCGTGATTGGAATTGTTGCCTCACGGCTAACGGAATCCTATTACCGCCCAACGGTAGTATTAACCCAATCGAACGGATTGATAACCGGATCAGCCCGATCGGTGAAAGATTTTGATGTTTATGATGCCATAGATGCGTGCAGTGATTTGCTCGAACACTTTGGCGGGCATATGTACGCGGCTGGATTATCCATGAAACCTGAAAATCTGAAACCTTTCAGGGAAAGGTTTAATTCAATTGTTTCAGCCAGTATTACTGATGAAATGTTGATTCCGGAAGTGGAAGTTGACCTTGAAGTGAACCTGAACCAGATCACGCCCAAATTCCTGCGGATTCTTAAGCAGTTCGCTCCTTTTGGACCGGGTAATATGTCACCGGTTTTTATGACACGCGATACGGTTGATTCCGGCCATGCCCGTATTGTGGGCAAAAATCATGTTAAAATGACTGTTTACCAGGAATCCGTACGTAGTGATCCATATTCGGGAATTGCTTTCCAGCAGGGCGAAAAATTTGATTTGATTCAAAAAGGTCAAAGCATGAATATCTGTTACCATATCGAGGAAAACGAATGGAACGGGGTAAAGAATATCCAATTAAATATTAAGGATATAAGGTTTTGTGATGAGAGTTAGTAGGGTGGTTTTAATGTTATCTTTAATTTATGACGACTTTGGTGACAATTAAGACAGTGATTCACTGTCTTAATTGTCTTGATTGTCCCCCGAAATAAACAAGAGTGTAATAATTAAATAGAACACCCATGGGCAAACAATACAACCCCGATGGATTTATTCCCAAATATGGAGGTTACGAACGTTTGATAACCTACCAGAAAGCAGAAATAATATTTGACGGAACGAAATATTTCACTAAAAAATACTTTCACCCATACGACCGAACCATTGATCAAATGGTACAGGCAGCCCGTTCAGGGAAACAGAATATCGCAGAGGCCAGTATGGCTTCCGGCACTTCAAAGGAAATGGAAATAAAACTCACCAATGTTGCACGAGCATCATTAGAGGAATTGTTGATTGACTACAAAGATTATTTGCGAAACAACAAACTGACATATTGGGACAAATCACATCCCTATTATCCAAAACTTACCCTAAAACACAAAATACCTGACGCCACTTACGAAACGTACAGAAAAGGAATTGAAAGTCCCGATCCTGAAGTTTCAGCAAATGTTTTAATAAGTTTGATAAATGTAACTTCTTACCTGCTTGCACAGCAAATTAAAACCCTGGAAAAAGAATTTTTGGAGGAAGGCGGCTTACGCGAACGTATGTCGCAGGCACGAATGGATGTAAGAAATAAGCAAAAATAGAGCAATACTTCTACCAAAAAAGCCTTAGATTTGTAAAAAGGAAAAACATGCTTACAAAAGAAAAAATAAAGAAGTCTATAGATACATTGCCTGATAATTTAACTATTGACCAGGTGATTGATAGAATGATTATGCTGGATAAGATTGAACAGGGATTAAAGGATGTTGAAGACGGGAATGTTTATACAACAGAAGAGGTTAAAGATAAGCTTAACAAATGGTTAAAGTAATATGGACAGCCCGATCGTTGAAAGACCTTGAAGAAATCGGAGAATATATCTCCAAAGATTCCTTAAAATATGCAAAATTGACGCTTGAAAAACTGATCGAAATGGCAGAAATTATTGAAGCCAATCGGTTAATCGGAAGGATTGTTCCGGAAGTTGGACAAAACGATACCAGAGGAATTATTACCGGCAACTACCGGATTATTTATCGAACCAAAGCGAAAGAATCTGCTTCTATTCTGACAGTTCATCACAGCTCAAGATTGCTTTCGAACAATCCTGTTTTTAAGAAAAAGTGAGTAGACCTTCAGTTTTCAAAAGTCTACCACTGAAATCAACGAGCAATTCAAAACAGAATCTTACCTCGAACTATTCGATCTTCCCGCCCATCTTCTGGTATTGGATGCAGCTGCCGGTCTTGGTGCCTGGTGGCCTGAATTTCCTCTTCCCTGTTGCTTCTTTTCCTTTACAGGATTATGATCCATCAACGGGAACGGATGATTATCGATAATGGGAATTCTTTTGTTTATTAGCTTTTCAACGTCGCGCAAAAATTCCTTTTCCTCGGCATCGCAAAACGAATAAGCGGTTCCTTTGGCACCGGCTCTTCCGGTCCGTCCGATGCGGTGAACGTAGGTTTCGGCAATATTCGACATCTCGAAATTGATCACATATTCCAGGTCATCCACATCAATTCCACGGGCGGCAATATCAGTTGCTACCAAAACACGGGTAGTTTGTGCTTTAAAATTATTTAGTGCACGCTGACGGGCATTCTGTGCCTTGTTGCCATGAATCGCTTCAGCTGTAATATTGTTCTTCTGCAGGATTTTCACCACTTTATCGGCACCGTGCTTGGTACGGGTAAAAACAAGAGCGGTTTTTATGTTTTCGTCCCTCAGAATATTAACAAGTAAGGATGGTTTATTCCCTTTATCCACAAAATAAATATACTGATTTATAATGTCGACTGTTGACGAAACCGGTGTAACCGAAACCCTTAATGGATTTGACAAAATGGTTGCCGCAAGCTTCACGATTTCTGCCGGCATAGTAGCTGAGAAGAAAAGCGACTGTCTCTTTTTAGGGACCAGGGCTATTATTCTTTTCACATCGTGAATAAATCCCATATCGAGCATACGGTCGGCTTCATCCAAAACCAGGATTTCAACATCACGCAGGTTCATAAATCCCTGGTTTATAAGGTCCAGAAGACGGCCTGGTGTGGCGATAACAATATCCACACCGCGAAGCAAGGTGTTTGTTTGCGGGTTTTGATTAACACCACCGAAAATCACGGTATTGGTTAATCCTGTATGTCGGCCATAGGCACTAAAGCTTTCGCCGATTTGTATGGCAAGTTCACGTGTTGGCGTTACAATAAGGCTGCGTATTTTCCGTTTCCGGTCGTAAACTTTATTCGCGCTGAGTAATTGCAGGATAGGAATGGCAAAGGCTGCCGTTTTCCCGGTTCCTGTTTGTGCACTACCGATAAGGTCGTTGCCTCGTAAAATAATGGGTATTGATTCTGCTTGTATAGGTGTTGGAATGGTGTAACCTTCTTCTTTTACAGCTTTTAAAATGGGTTCAATGATGTTAAGTGATTCGAATTGCATAAATGGTTTAGTAATGAAATATAAATTAAGAGAACAGACAAGGTTCTCAGAAATTCTTTCGCAGGGTAAAGTTTTAATCGGTAGAAATTGGGAATAAGCATTCCCAAATTAATTGCCCTGAAGAGTTCAAGGCAACATTCATAGGGTTGATCCCCGGTTCGCGCGTCTTAGATTGCGAATGTCAGTTAATGCGGCAAAGGTAGTGTTTTTATTGATACAAATACGAACTCATTGAAAATGAGATATTTTGCAGCCAGAAGGGCGATTCGTAAACTCAAGTCAGCATTTTGAGCAGGAAAGTAACTGCTCAGTTATGATTCTAAATCAATCTATTGCTTTATAAATTTCTTCGTAACAATTCCTTTCGGGTTTCTGATTTTGATGGTATAAACGCCATTTCGCAAATTGCCTATATCAATCTGATCACTGTTAACTTTCTGATCTAAAACCAGTTTGCCATATATATCAAAAATAGAAATCCGAGTGGTTTCAGCTTTGGAACTGAAATACAAAACTGAACCTGCCGGATTAGGATAAATTAAAAAATCCTTTTCTGCAATGGCTGGCAGGCTTGTACTTATGCCTTGTTGGGTGACAGTTATGGTTTGGGTTGCTACTCCGGTTCCTGAAACTGTAATGGTGGCAGTTCTTGACGCTGCCACTGGGTTTGCTGCCACAGTTACTATTATTGTTGAATTCCCGCTACCTGTGCTGCTGCTGACTGCTAACCAGGTTTGATTACTTGCTACGAACCAGTCTGTAGTCGATTCAATAGTAAATGTCTGGGTACTGTTTGCCGGGGCAGCAATTGTCAGATTATATGGAGAAATTGCCAGAACAGGCGAAGAGTAATAAATATATCCTAACCCTCCCCAGAATATTTTACCATTAACGGAATAATCCACAGTTCGAAGTTTTATTCCATTATAGTAAGAAACGCTTGTCCAGGTTTGACCATCATCGCATGAATAGGAAAGTCCGCCATTTATATTCATGCTGAAATAAGCATTTGCAGCCGGAATATACTTCATCCGCTGATAAAAATTTGAAGTAGAGATGCTATCCCAGGTTAGTCCGCCATTGGTTGTTTTGTAAATTTTATGATGAAGGCCGTCGTTTGAACAATAAGATACTAAACCATTAGTATTATCTTTAAAATCGAAAGTGATTGTGGAATCTGCCGAATTATGAAAAGGCGTATTAGTTACACTCCATGTTTTCCCCTTATCAACAGATTTAAATATACGTGCCGAACTGGTGATAAAAAATATTGAAGTACCAACAACTTTATAAGCTCCCTGGCTATTCCAGGTGCCTTCAGTATTGCCATTGGGCATATTGGCATCAGGTACACGATTCCATTGTGTTCCACCATTTGAGGTTGTATAGATTTCGAAATTCGGTAAAGCATCACCAATGGCAACGCCTTCATTTTCATTCCAAAAATGAATAACATCAGGGAATGAATTACTTTCAGTAAAAGCGGTAGTTTGTTTATTCCAGGTATTACCTCCATCCGTGGTCATATATATTCCTTTCGCATCACTTAACGATAAAATATAGTAAGCATTCACATCACTTAAAGCACAAATTCCACCTGCTGTTCTTATATAACCGGCTATTACGGGCAATGGTTTTGTTATCCACGAAGCACCACCGTTTGTTGTAACTGAAATACTATCCGAATTGGCGTCCTTTACCCAAACAACATTATCATCTACTACGCTTATATCGAAAGCCCATGAATTCTGTCCAAATTTGGTGGTGTTCCATTTTGCTTTCATTACGGCCGGGATGCAGCCTTCAAATTCGTAAGCGCCAATATCTGGCGTGTTAATCCGTGCATGGCCTCTTTGGTCGTATAAAGGGGCTCCGTTTCCATCGGAGGGTAAGGCATCTATTGCGGGACCGGCAGCATCAAGGGCGCAAACAGGTATCCAAAATGTATTGCTTGACAAAACGACCCCGGTATTACAATATGGGGCATCACAAAATTTCTTCAGAATAAAACCAGGATTACAGTTGAACTGATCAGTCGGAGAGGCGCCGTCATTAACAGAAAGTGTCTGGTCAAAAATATTATATCCTCCTGAACGGAATGTGCTATTTACATCTCCAGCCAAATCTCTGCCATCATTATTGTAAAAAATAGAATTCTTAATTACTAAATCTGAACTGTCAAGTATGATAGTATAAGTTGTTGAAGTCACAGGACTAGGGTATGGATTTGAGGGAGTCGGAACAGGCATATAAAAATTATCGGTAGGATGTTCACAAAAGGTACAATTTGTAATAGAAACAATACTTTTCTGTGAATATATTGCTGAGCCAACACCCAAAAAGTGGCCGCAGGAGTTAACACCTGCTGAATTTTTATAAAAAGTACAATTTACCAATTTCAATTTACCTCCAAATTGACAAATTGCCCCTCCAGCTCCCCAATAGGAGCTATTCCCGGCTACAAGTTGTGAAAACGTACTGTTTGAAATATTTAAATCCCCTCCATATTGCGCTATGGCTCCTCCATTTTTACCATTCACACTCATAAGCGATCCATTGGGGGCATAAAAACAACGAATGCTTCCAATGAAAGAGTAATGTTCTGGCTCAAAATAGCAGAATTTAATATTTACGGTTGATTTAATGTTTTCTATTAATATGATTTGTCCATCCTTATTAATGGTATCTAAACCAAGGTCTTGTTTCTTTTTTCCGAACTTTAAGTCATTTATATTGACAACAATTGAATCCGAACCTTTTATTTCAAAAAAACGGCGAACTAAGGTGGATGTACTACCCCATCGGTTATCGTGGATAAGCAAACCAGGATTGCCAGAGATGGTTATAGATTTATAGATATTAATTTGTTCCCCTAAATTAATCTCAGTCAGGCTCTTATCAAACCTGATTGTATCTCCGCTTTGTGCTTTATTGATGGCATCTCTGAGAGAGCCGGTGATACTATCATTACTATTTGTTACAACAATGGTGTGGGAGAAAACTTTGCCGGAAACAATTAAAAATATAATTGCCATCAATAGAGTATACAGTTTCATAAGACTAAAATTTAAAGTTTATAACTTCATATCAGCCCTGCCATCGGAATATGCTTACAATTAATTCCGCTCCTATGTTCATTCCAAAGTTACAACACTCTTCCTGTTTTTATTCTTTTAAACATAATTAATTCTCAAACATGTTTGTATCCATCCAGGCTCAGTTTCTTAAAACCTAAACCGGCACATCGACAACTGATTACAAATTTTTATTGAATGCATGCAGGATATGCAAAACAAGAAATCGCCTGGAAGTTTTTAAAACTTATCTGATAATTATATATTCCTCAGGATTACGATTTCTTTCAGTTTGCCGGCCCAATGAATTTTAATAGAATACGGGATTCTTTATAACAAAAATCTTTAGAGGGAAAGCGTAGTAAGTTTACACATATTCAGAATATGATGAAATCGCAATTTTACCTCCGCGGCAGATTTACCCTGTTTTTTAAAACAAGTTCTACATCTTCCAGTTTTACGTTCTTTGTTTTCAGTAAAATCAGCAGGTGATAAAGCAGGTCGGCGGCTTCGTTTTTAAAGAGATCTTCGTTGTCGTCCTTGGCTTCAATTACCAGTTCAACAGCTTCTTCACCGACTTTTTGGGCTACTTTATTAATGCCTTTGCGGAAGAGTTTATTGGTGTATGAATCCACATCATTTTCATCTATACGTTGATGAATGGTTTGCTCTAACTCATATAAAAACCCTTTTGCAGTTTCGTCTTTAAAACAGGTGGTTGACCCGGTGTGGCAGGTTGGACCGATAGGATCTGCTTTTATCAGGATGGTATCATTATCGCAATCTACAAGAATGTCTTTCACAATCAGGAAATTACCCGAAGTTTCGCCCTTTGTCCAGAGCCTGTTTTTGCTGCGGCTGAAAAAAGTAACCTTTCCTTCCGACCGGGTTTTTGCGAATGCTTCCTCATTCATATATCCAAGCATCAGAACCTGCTGGTTTTGATAATTCTGAATTATTACCGGCACTAAACCGTTAGTTTTACTGAAATCTATAAGCATCGTACAGGTATTTTTTCGGTTTGTAAATAGTTTTTTAAATCGGGGATAGGGATTTCGCCGAAGTGGAAAATGCTGGCAGCCAGGGCCGCACTTGCTTTGGTTTGACTGAAAACTTCCTTGAAATGTTCCTTTGTTCCTGCTCCGCCCGAAGCGATGACAGGGATATTAACTGCCTGGCTTACTGCGTTGGTAATATCAAGTGCAAAGCCGGTTTTCATGCCATCGTTGTTCATTGAAGTAAGTAAGATTTCGCCCGCTCCAAGTTCTTCAACCTGTTTTACCCAATCCATCGTTTTGAGTAAGGTAGGAATTCTGCCACCATGCACATAAACGATCCATTCGTTGTTCACGAATTTTGTATCGATGGCTACTACCACACACTGGCTGCCAAATTGCTCGGCAATTTCAGTGATAAGTTCAGGACGTTTTACAGCGGATGAATTGATGCTTACTTTATCGGCACCAGCTTTAATAATTACAGAAACATCAGCCAGCGAGTTGATTCCACCACCCACAGTAAACGGAATATTGATTTCCCTGGAAATTTTCTCAACCAGGGCTGAAAGTGTTTTGCGGTTTTCGTGCGTGGCAGTAATATCCAGGAACACCAGCTCGTCGGCCCCTTCCTGTACATAACGTTTTGCCAGTTCAACCGGATCGCCGGCATCGCGGATATCAATAAAGTTGATTCCCTTTACAGTTCGTCCATCACGGATATCGAGGCAGGGAATGATTCGTTTTTTCAGCATAATCTTCTTAATTCTTTCAGTGTTATTTTCTGCTCGTAAATGGCTTTACCGATAATGGCTCCTTCGCAACCCATCTCAATTAACTTTTCGACATCTTCAATTGAGGTAACCCCGCCGCTGGCAATCAGTTTGATTTTGGTTTTATCCATTATTTCAACATACAGTTCGTTTGAAGTTCCCTCCAGCATACCATCCTTCGAAATATCGGTGCAAATAACATATTGAACGCCTTTCGCTTCAAAATCGAGGATAAAATCAACTACATCCAGTGAAGAAGTTTCGAGCCAGCCATGAGTGGCGATTTTCCTGTCGATGCAATCGGCTCCGAGGATAATCTTTTCTGACCCATAAATAGCAAGCCATTCCTGAAAAAGATCAGGATTTTTAACGGCAATGCTTCCTCCTGTAATCTGCGATGCTCCGTTTTCGAAAGCAATTTTCAGGTCTTCGTTGCTTTTCAGCCCGCCGCCAAAATCGACTTTCAGTTTGGTTTTGGTGGCAATCTCGTGTAAAACTTTGAAGTTGACAATATGGTTCGATTTTGCTCCATCCAGATCCACAACGTGCAGAAATTGAATTCCATTGGCCTCAAATTCCTTGGCGACTTCCAAAGGGCTTTCGTTGTATATTTTTTTTGTGGAATAGTCGCCTTTACTAAGCCTGACGCACTTTCCACCAATTATATCTATTGCGGGAATAATTCTCATAATTCTAAAAAGTTTTTTAAGATCCGTTCACCAACCCAGGCTGATTTTTCAGGATGAAACTGGGTTGCGTAGAAATTGTCCTTCTGCATGGCAGCGCTGAAAGGCAGAATATACTGGCATGTAGCTATGGTTTCTTGGCTCAGTTCAGCATAATAGCTGTGCACGAAATAAACATTATCCTCATCGCTGATTCCATTAAATAAAGCGCTTTTCAGGTTTTCAATGTTATTCCATCCCATATGCGGAACCAGTTCTTCAGGTGGGAATTTTTTTACGTCTGCATCAAAGATGCCTAAGCAATCGGTATCATTTTCTTCAGAATATTTGCACATTAACTGCTGACCTAGGCAAATTCCGAGCGTTGGTTGTGTTAAAGATTTGATCAGACTATCCAGGTGGTGTTTTTTTAAATATTGCATGGCCGAACTTGCTTCGCCAACGCCGGGGAATATAACTTTTTCGGCGTTTCTGATAAGCTCCGGATTGTCGGTAACTATACAATCGTACCCCAATCTTTTGACTGCGTTTTCAACAGATTTTATATTGCCTGCATTGTATTTTATAATTGCGATTTGCATCTGTTAAGGTATAAGATGTAAGGTTTAAGTAGTAAGGCGCTTCGATATAGCTTTTTCATAACCGTTTATTAATCTTCCGACTTCTTCGGCAGAATTAGTTAATTGTTCGTATGCACTCTCATCAATGTATTGTAAGTCTTTTGATAAAATGATATAATATTTCACTTCTTCCAAAGAGCCTTCGGCAATGTTGATGAAATTCAATTGATTAGGAATAGTCTTCTTTTTATATCCTTCACAAATATCTGCAGGAATTGATACAGCAGCTCTTCTTACCTGGTTAGTTAAAGAAAAGACTTCTTCTTTTGGGAATAGTTTGGTTGCTTTATAGATAGCAATTACCAATTGATGTGCTTTTTGCCAAACTATCAGGTCTTTAAATGAATGTGTTTTTTCCATGATATTGAGTTTTAAGTATTGATTGAAAAAATTATTCCATAATTCTTACTCTACGACTTATACCTTACAACTTACTTCTTATGCCTTACAACTTACTTCTTTCAATTATAAACTCCCCTTCGTGCTGGGAATCGAAAAATTACCTGTTTTGCTTACTGCCATGCGGATTGCTTTGGCAAATGCCTTGAAAATGGCTTCGATCTTATGGTGTTCGTTGTTTCCTTCGGCCATGATATTCAGGTTACATTTGGCATTATCGCTGAAGGATTTAAAGAAGTGAAAGAACATTTCGGCAGGCATCTCACCTATTTTTTCACGTTTGAATTCTGCGTCCCAAACCAGCCAGGGGCGGCCTCCAAAATCAATAGCCACCTGTGCCAGGCAATCGTCCATAGGCAACAGAAAACCATATCGTTCAATTCCTTTTTTGCTTCCCAAAGCTTTTATAAAAGCTTCACCAAGTGCAATGGCCACATCTTCGATGGTATGGTGTTCATCGATATGCAAATCGCCTTTCACCTGGATATTTAAATCCATATTTCCATGCCTGGAAATCTGTTCCAGCATATGGTCGAAAAAGCCCAGCCCGGTTGAAATGGAACTCTTACCCGATCCATCCAGGTTGAGTTCAATTTCGATATTGGTTTCGGAAGTTTTACGGACAATCTTTGCTTTTCTGGGTTCTGATTTCAGAAGCTGGTAAATATCAGCCCAGCTTGTTGTGTTTAAATCAGCATCATCGCAAGCATCAGTACCCATATAAATGGCTTTACTACCGAGGTTTTTGGCCAATTGCACATCCGTTAAACGATCTCCGATTACAAACGATTCTGGTAAATTGTAGCTGCCTTTGACATAATGAGTTAACAAGGCGGTTCCTGGTTTCCGGGTCGGGAGGTTTTCGTGGGGAAACGATTTATCAATCACGATCTCAGAAAACAGAATTCCTTCGTTTTTGAAAGCCTTTACGATTTTGTCCTGGGCCGGCCAGAAAGTTTCCGTAGGGAAAGCCGTCGTTCCAAGTCCATCCTGGTTGGTAACCATCACCAACTCGTAATCGAGCTCCTGTGCAATCCGCGAAAGCCATTGGAAGACGCCGGGATAAAACTCCAGTTTCTCCAGGCTGTCCAGCTGAAAATCGATGGGCGGTTCAATAACCAGGGTGCCATCTCTGTCTATAAATAAAACTTTCTTCATCATTATTGATTTATTTGTTAACCACGGAGACACGGAGGGCACAGAGGTTCACAGAGATTAAACTGTTTATTTGAAAATAACTTTTAACTTTTTCTGAGAATTCCTCTGTGTTTCTCCGTGTTCTCTGTGCCTCCGTGGTTTATTTTATTTTTTTCAAAGCATCAACCAGTATTTGGTTTTCCTCAGGACTTCCAACCGTTATCCGGATACAATTCTGAACTACACTATTCCTGTTCCGGGTAATAACTTTCTGATTAACAAGTTCATTGTAAATCCGGTTGGCATCCGTCATTTCAACCAACAGGAAATTCGCATCCGAGGGATATATCTTTATTACAACATCTAATTCGACCAATTGATTCTGAAGCCAGGTTCTTTGCTCCAGGATGACGGACTTTCTTTTCTCAAATCCGTCAGCATCTTCCAAAGCTTTTAATGCTGCTTTCTGATTAGGATCACTAACATTATAAGGTGGCTTAACTTTGTTGTATAACGAAATAATCAAATCGTTCGAATAGGCCATTCCGACCCGTGCGGCAGCCAATCCCCAGGCTTTGCTGAATGTTTGCATAACAATCAGGTTCGGATACTGATCAATTTTAGTGAGAAAAGAACTGGCTTTGCTGAAATCAATATACGCTTCGTCCACAATCACTATTCCTTTAAATTTTTGAAGCACTTTCTCAATATTTTCAAGGCTGTTGGCTGTTGGATTATTTGGCGAACAGATAAAGATCAGCTTCAGATTTTCATCCGACAAGTAATTTTCTAATGCATTAAAATCTATCTGAAATTCAGAAGTCAAAGGCACTTTGATCAATTCCACCTCATTAATTTCAGCCGAAACTTCGTACATTCCGTAGGTTGGAGTAAAGGTAAGGGCTTTATCCTTTCTGGGATTGCAGAAAATGCGGAATGTAAGATCAATCACTTCGTCGCTGCCATTGCCAACAAAAATAGTTTCAAAGGGAATTGATTTTATTTCGCACAACTTTGATTTCAATTCTTTCTGGTGAGGATCAGGATATCGGTTCAGTTCGCCAAACGGATTTTCGTTAGCATCTAAAAACACACCGTCTGTACCCGAAAACTCATCACGGGCGCTGGAGTATGGTTTCAATGAAATGATGTTCTTGCGAACAAGGTTTATAATTTCTGATTTTTGCATGATGCTTTAATTAATGTTCAAAATCGATTTTCGGCCAATCGTTATTCGTTAATCGTTAATCGTCGTTCGTACATCGTACATCGTCAATCGTACATCGTCGTTCGTACATCGTACATCGTCAATCGTACATCATCATTCGTACATCGTCAATCGTAAATCGTACATCGTCAATCGTACATCGTCAATCGTACATCGTCAATCGTACATCGTCGTTCGTACATCGTACATCGTACATCGTCAATCATACTTCGTCAATCTCATTTCGTCATTCGTCAATCGTACTTCGTCAATCGTACTTCGTCAATCTCAATGTTACTGCATTTTTATGTGCAAACAACTGTTCCGCTTCGGCCATAAGTTCAATGGAAGGGCCGATATTCCGGATGCCTTCTTTCGATAATTCCTGGAATGTGATTTTGGTAACAAAACTATCGAGTGAAACTCCGCTGTAACTTCGTGCATACCCGTTTGTCGGCAAGGTGTGATTGGTTCCGCTGGCATAATCGCCGGCGCTTTCACAACTATAGTTTCCAAGGAATACGGAACCTGCTTTTGAAATTTGAGGGATCAGATTTCTAGCTTCTTTTACAGCCAGAATCAGGTGTTCAGGAGCATAACTGTTGCTGAATTCAATACATTCGTTTATGTCTTCCAGAAGAATGGCTTTGCTGTTTTCCAACGCTTTCGCAGCAATCTCCTTTCGTGGCAACGCTTCCAACTGTTGTTCTAATTCTGAAAGTATCTTGTCAATAAGAGTTTCATTATCTGAAAGCAAAATTACCTGGCTGTCGGCTCCATGTTCGGCTTGCGAAAGGAGATCTGCTGCCACAAACGCAGGGTTACAGCTTTTATCAGCAATTATCAGCACTTCGCTTGGACCGGCCGGCATATCGATAGCTACGCCTAATTGCTGAGCAGCCTGTTTAGCTGCTGTTACATATTGGTTCCCGGGGCCAAAAATCTTATTCACTTTGGGAATACTTTCAGTGCCAAAAGCCATAGCTGCAACGGCTTGAATTCCGCCAACACTAAAAACTGAAGTAATTCCCACAAGATCGGCTGTGTATAGAATAGCCGGGTTGATTTCCCCGTTTTTATCAGGCGGCGTGCAAAGAATAATATTTTTGCAACCGGCCAGTTTAGCCGGAATACCCAGCATCAGAACAGTCGAAAACAATGGAGCCGTTCCGCCCGGAATATAAATCCCAACGGTTTCAATTCCACGGCTTTCGCGCCAGCATTCTACACCTTTGGTGGTTTCAATTATTTTCGGAGTTTCGATTTGTGCAGCATGGAACTTTTCAATATTGCTTTTTGCCAATTGGATAGCGGCTTTCAGCCCAGCAGGTACTTTTACCGAAGCAGCTTCAATTGCTTTTTGAGGTATAGCAAACGATTCCAGCTCAACTTTGTCGAAGAGAAGACTGAATTTCCTTACAGCCTTATCACCGTCTTTTCGAATTTCCGAAAAGACCTGGCTTACTATTCCGTCGAGGGACAGTTGTTCGGCTGTTGGCCTTTGAGTGAGTTTTTGCCAGTTTTTTTTGTTTGGATTTATATATTTTTCCATATTTGGGGGTCTTAGGCCCCGAACTGAAGGTCGGGGTTGAGGGATGATTCGAGGTCTGAGCACCGACCTTGAAGTCGGGATTAGAGGACCATCTTCTCAATCGGAATTACAAGGATTCCCTGGGCACCCAGAGCCTGAAGCTGGTCAATAATATCCCAGAATTGATCTTCCTTTACTACCGAGTGAATGCTGCTCCAGCCTTCTTCAGCCAGGGGTAAAACAGTTGGTGATTTCATGCCCGGTAAAATAGCAGAAATCTGTGCGATGGAACTGTTCGGAGCGTTGAGCAGGATGTATTTATTTTCGGACGAGTTCCTTACGGCTTTAATTCTGAAAAGAAGCTTGTCAAGGATTTGTTGTTTTTCAGTGTCCAGGTTTTTGTTGGAAATCAAAACAGCTTCGCTCTTAAAAACGACTTCTGCTTCTTTCAGTCCATTCATCACTAATGTGCTGCCGGTGCTTACGATATCAAAAATGGCGTCAGCCAAACCAATACCAGTTGCAATTTCCACGCTTCCGCCGATTTCTTCAATTTCGACCCGGATGTTTTTCTCATCGAAAAATTTTTGCAGAATTTTAGGATAGCTGGTTGCTATCCTTTTGTTGTTGAAGTAAGCTAAACCGGTATACTTTTCATCTCTAGGAATGGCTAATGAAAGTTTGCAGTTGGCAAATCCCAGTTTTTCGACGGTGGTCACATCCTTATGTTTCTCCCACACTTCGTTCTCGCCCAAAATGCCAATATCCGCCACGCCTTGTTCCACATATTGAGGAATATCGTCGTCGCGAAGGAAAAGTACTTCGATGGGGAAATTTTTTGCTTCTGTTTTTAGCTTGCGGTCGCCATTTGAGAGTTTGATGCCGCACTCTTTTAAGAGTTCCAGCGATTTTTCACTAAGCCGGCCTGATTTCTGAATTGCAATTTTTAATTTACTCATGCTTTTTGTTTGTTAATGCTGAGTAAACGATGCGAAGGGAGTTAAAACAAAAAACCCGGCTGTTTACTCAGACGGGTTTCGAAATATTTTACAAATTACAAATATCACTTACTCCATGCCTGAGATGGTATGCAGATGATGATGGTGTAATTGGTTAAAGTTCATTTTTTTAGTTTGATGATGCAAAAGTAGGAAAAATAATTAACGTGGGCAAAAAATATTTGGGTCTGCTGTAAATTTAGTGGTTCAACCGGAGTTGTCGGAAGTCGGAAGTGCCCTGAATACTACTTTATCCTTTGAATAAAGCACCATGTCGTATGATAATTAATAGCTTCCAACTTAGTATTATCAGTTGGTATATTACAGCAAGCTGGTTACTTCGGTCTTAGGACCAGTAAAAAATAATTCCATTCACTTCGCAGAAGAACCCCTTATCTAAAATGAATCAAAACCAAAGTTATAATTGCCGGTAAAGCCTGTACAATAAAGATCCTTTTCGAGGCTGTTAACGCGCCATAAATGCCTGCAATACTAACGCAACTCAGGAAGAAAACGGAAATATAAAAACTCCACAAATCATTGGTAATGAATAATGGCCATATCAGCCCGGCGGCCAGGAAACCGTTGTAAAGTCCCTGGTTAGCCGCCAGAACTTTGGTAGGCTTAAACAGGTTTTGAGGAAGCATCTTAAATACATCCTTTCCTTTGGTTTCCCAGGCAAACATTTCAAGCCAAAGGAAATATAAATGCTCCAGCGCAATTATTGCAATCAGGATTTGTCCGATTATTTTCATAGAACTTGTTTTCTGGTTTATACAACGCCAAACTTGTGAACAATGTTCAGGAGTTAACTTGCTGATGTTATATTTACTAATACAAAGGCTGATCCTTTCGAATCAGCCTTTGTATTGTCTCCGTCAAACGTATTTGCAGGTTTTTAAATCTAGAGCGGAAGAAAGTTTGTGCCTGAATTATTATTTCTCTGCCAATCAATACGGTAACGTGCAGGGCATTCATCACCTGTGACAGGCTCATTGTTAGCATTGTACCCAAAAGTAATGGTAGCGCTTTTAATATCCGATGGAATTTGATGAATCTTGATTCCTGAAACAGGATCCCAATCGCAGGCCTGACGGCATACTACTGATTGAGTTATCTGTGTGAAAAATTCTTCCCCTTGTCTGTTGCTTCCCCATACAACCAGGTTTTGATAATTGCCGGTTGAACCGAAACCATCAATGGTGAGAATATATTGATTTGGGGTTCCGGTATACGTTATTTGACGGGCAATATTCCAGGTGCGGTTGGTGCCGTTGTCGAAACTGGCCTGCATCGATCCGCTTATCCTCTCAACATAAGAAGTAATAAGAGTTCCAACTTGCCAGCGGTGTCCGCCAATCACATTTACGATCGTTTTGGTTCCGTTAAGTTTTACTGATTTGCCTGTAGCAACGCGGGTTACATTGAAATCGATGAATTTGCAAACCACTGCCGCTCCTACCTGGTTCCACTGTGTGCCAACTTTTGTTTTTAATTCAATTTTCCCGGTTCTGCTGCGTTTATCGTTGCATGTAAGGCCATTGAATGTAATCCGGATTGTAATGGTATCGTTTGCAATTGCCAGTGAATCAATAGATGCACCACAGGGACGCCAGGATGTTGATTTAAAACTTCCGCTATTATTCGACATCACTGAAGTAATATCGCTTTCAGCATCTTTCAAAACGCTTTCCACGTTGGTTTCATCTGCTGATAATTGCTCAAGCGAGGAAGGATCCGCTGTACCCTGATTGAGATCGTCCTTAGCACAGGAAGCAAAAGTGAGCACAATTGCAGAAACCAGAATGATTGCCAGGTTCGAGAATTTTTTGGTTTTCATAGTCTTTTGTGTTTAGTTTATTTTTTGTTGAGTGATTAACTGTTTACGCTAATAATACACTCAAGTTGTTTTCTACCCTGATGGAGAGTTGAATTATTTTAAAATTATTTTTAAATAACTATTTCGCCGTCTCCCTCTTCTCGGCCACTCCGCAAGCTCCAAAAAATCCCATCGCGCCGGAACTCAGGTTAGTAGGAATATTTGCCGAAGCAGTATTGAAATATCCGCCCTGCCAGGTGGTTTCGAGCAAAACGGCACGCAGAAAGGCAGCATGTTCATCTGTTAAGGAATACCTGCGTTCAGTAATAACAGTCCCGGATGGAAAGGTTATTTTTTCAATGCCCGGGGCAAAAAGTTCACTTACATCCAATGTTGGCAAGGTATAATAATAGAGTTTTGCCCTGCACGAATCCGGGTTTTCATTTTCATAACCCGGTGCTGACGACCAGTCAAGCAGAACCTCGTACATAGCCGATATTGACGGATTGTAAGGAAAGGGAGAACTCACAAAGCGGTATTTGTTATCATCAGCATCTTTTTGATAGTTAATAAAAACAAAATCCTGTACTGCAGGCGACAATACTGCTTTTGAAGAGTAAGTCCTGCTGCCCGAAGTGATCAGCAAGGAATAGGTCTGATTTCTGATTCCAGTAAAAGCTTTATCCGATAAATAAGTTCCCGGGTGTAATAGATCTTCATGAAACGTATGAGTTAACAGGTTTGACGAAACCAATACAGTTGCGCCACTTACCGGTTCAGGAATTCCGTTGAGTGATATAACCGGTTTCATTATAGTTACAGATTGCACTTTCAACTCATTGGTAATAATTCCTTCAACTACAACAAAATCAGTGTCCGCCTTCTTCAAATCCCAGTCCGTTTGCTCCTCGCACGAAACAAGCAGCAACAGGAAAAGCAGGTATGTCAGCAGTTTTTTCATCAGAAACGGAAAGTATAGTTAAGTGATGGGATCGCTCCGGCAACAGACATCGAAGTTATGATACGATCAACATCACCTTCGAGATTAGCCGGAACTACAATATTTTCATTATCATCCTGTGTTTTGTTAAAATTTATTGAGAAGGGATTGTGTCTTCCGTAAGCGTTATATATTGTGAGTACCAGGTTGTGCTGAAATCTTTTTTCCGGCTTACTTAGCGCATACGAAACAGATAAATCCATTCGGTGATAATCGGGAAGCCTGTCGTTATTCTTTTCGCCATACACTGGCACCGAATAGCCGTTTACATAATAAAACCCAGTTGGCGAACTAAACGGAGCTCCTGTGAGATACATCCAATGCGTCGAAAAACTCCAGTGTTTGCCGGTTGTATAGGATAAAGTAATGCAGAAATTATGAGGCCTGTCGTGAGCAGCCGGAAAGATTTTCCCCTCATTTACATCCGCAATCTGCTTCATCGACCGCGACCACGCATAACTTATCCAGCCGGTGAATTTCCCTTTGTTTTTGCGCAGCAATGTTTCAATGCCATACGACCAGCCATCACCAAACCTGAGTTCACCTTCAATCAGCTTATTTATCAGCATGTTGGGATGATCCTTATAATCTACCTGGTTATAAAGCCGTTTGTAATACCCTTCGACGGAGAAATCAAATTGACGTTGGAATATTTTGCTGAAATAGCCGAGTGAAAACTGATCCGCTTTCTGTGGTGCTATATTTGGCCCGCTCGGAATCCATACATCGAGTGAAGTAAAAGGGCTTGTAGAGTTACTTAATACCTGCAAATGCTGAACATTATGGTTGTAATTGGCATGAAGTGATGAGTTTTCGCTGATGGCAAAGTTCAGGCTGATACGTGGCTCAAAGTTCAGAAAGCTTTTGTAAACCGTATTTTTAGCAACTTTAATTGTGTCAATTACATTGTGATTGCCATCAAAAAAGTAAACTGATGTTGGACCAAGATCGTTCCATCGGGAAATCCTGAGACCATAACGCGCAAGAAACTTTTGCCCAAGTTGTTGTTCATTACTCGCGTATATGGCTAATTCAGTAGATTGATATTGTGCCAGGCTTGCAGGAATTTCGTCATTCGTGAAATACAATTTTCCGGGATTGCTCTTATGCCCGTTGATCTCAAAACCGGTTTTAATCGTGTTTTTGGGATTCAGAAACCAGGAAAAATCCGTTTTGATAGTCGCATTTGAAATGGAGGATGTCCAGTACGTATTGAGTTCTTTCGAGAGATCAAGATAATAGTTATACCGGCTGATGTAAGCTGTTGTATTTGAGAAAAAGCGGCTGTTAAAAACATGATTCCATCGCAAGGTGCTGGCAACATTTTTCCAGCTGATTCCAAATGTGTTAGTATTCAAACTATTATATCGGTTAAACTCATCATTACCTTTGAAAGCCGTGAGAAAAAGCCGGTTATTGTCATTGAGCCGTACATTGAGTTTGGCGTTGATATCGTAAAAATTAAATTTATAGGTACGGTCTCCATCATCAAGGAATTTTAACCAGTTCAGGTTCGAAATACGGCTCGAAATCAGGAATGAACTTTTCTCTTTCAAAATGGGCCCTTCCAGTGTAAGGTCAGTTGTGTACGGTCCGAGGTTACCTGAAAAGCCAAGCCGTTTCATATTGCCTTCCCTGGCACGCATATCAACCACCGACGAAAGCCTTCCGCCATAATTCGCCGGGAAATCGCCTTTGTAAACCACCACATCTTTGATGGCATCGGGAGCCAGGGCCGAAAAGAAACCAAACAGGTGTGAAGGATTGTAAATCGGCGCTTCGTCGATCAGCAAAAGATTCTGATCACTGTTACCACCACGCACATAGTAAAATGAAGATCCATCGCCGAACGTAAGAATTCCCGGGACATTCTGCAGCGACTTGAGAACATCCACATTGCCGGCAAATCCCGGAATCTGTTTTAGCACTGCGGGCGAAAAATGCATATCTCCCGTTTGATTCAGATGTTTTGTCTCTGCGTCAGGATCAGAAGTTATAACAACCGTATTCATTTCGATAGCCGAAAGTTCAAGGTCAATCGTGGCATTTATATTTTTAATCAGGTTTACGGCCTGTGAAACAGGAGAATAACCAATATAGGAATTTGTAATGCTGTATTCGCCCATCGGTAATGTAAGGGAGTAAAACCCATAAGCGTTACTTGTGGTGCCTTGCATCGAAGCAATATCATACACATTGGCACCGAAAATAACCTCTCCGGTAGCTTTATCCCTGATGGTTCCGCTGATGGTATATTTGCGGAGTTGTTTTACTGCCAGGTCAGGTTTTGGAAGAGTTTCCTGTTTGGCAAGCTTCAAAATCACCTGTTTTTCCGAAAGCGTATAATCGATTCCATTGGCAGTAAAAACCATTTCAAAAATCTTCGACAGAGAAGTATTCCGCGCAATTACAGTGATTTTTTTATTGATAGGGATTGATTGTGGGTTAAATGAGAACAGGATATTCCCTTTTTCGCTGATTTGTTCAATTACTTCTCCAAGTGGCTTATTTTTAGTCCGGATAGAAATTTTATTATCCAGGTTTTGGGCAAAAGTAACCGAGGCCACTATTAAAAGCAGGCAGGTAATCAGAATCCGGTATATTGTTTTTCCGAGGTTCAAATCAGATTTTATTGAGCTTTTGTTTCTTTATGTGTATAAAAGTATTAACCACAAAAGACACAAAAGAGAATTGGGTTAGTTAAAACTTTTGTTTCTTTTGTGTTTCAGTGAAGACTCATGCATAAAAGGGGTAAAAATGATCTATGTATCAGATTTCTCAATTTCTTTATTTCAATTTATACATTATTCCAAATCTAAATCCGGATTCCAAGACTCTCTGGCGATTTTCGACTGGTGAAAATGATATCAATGAATGCGCCTTGATATAAGGGTTTACTAAAGCTGAAATGCCGTATTTTGAATCGTATTTCAAACCTAATCCGAGTAATGCGCCTATTCCGTTCTGGCTGTCAATCGGGCTTGAAACTGTCGGATCAAAATCCAGGTTTAAACCTCCATTTACGAAACAATATCTCAGGAAATTAATCCGTACAGTTATAGGAATATTGACCAGGAAAAACTGGGCACCACGTGATGGAGCTTCATCATACGGAGGATCAAACGGGTCTATTATTATTTTATGCTTTGCGTATTCAAGACCAGTTTCAAAATCAAATGTATTATTCAGCTTGTATGTATAAAAAATGCCAAAGGTGTAAAACTGATCTGAATTATAACTAGCTTCACCCATTAAGGGTTCAGAACGAATTACATCATTTTCCCCAAAAGTAGAGAAAGTAATTCCTATTTTTCCTTTCCGGGATTCGCTTTTCTGTGCATAGCTGTAAAAAGTAATAACAGAGCAAAAAATAAGTAGAAATATTTTTTTCATAGAGCTATTTACGGATAAATGACATGCATTTATAGTTATTTATATCTGGCTAAATTTTAAAAAAAATCAGGATAAATAAATTTTTAAAAACAATTACCTGCAACTCTTTCCTGAAATTTCAATGGTTTTCCCGTTCTGTGTCACGTGCAGATCTAAGGTTTCTTTAATCACCTGTAATACCGATTCAAGCGACTGTCCGTCAAATGAAGCCGTAACGCGGCATTCGGACAAAGCGGGATCAGTAAGTGTAACAGGAGTTTGATAAACATTCTGAAGTGTATTTAAAACCTGTGCCAGTGTTTCGTTATCGAATACCAGCACCTTGGTTTTCCATGCCATGTAATTTGGATCAGCATTGGGCGATTTACTGATCTGCTTTTGATCAACCAACAATACAGCTTTTTCGCCTGGATTAAGAGATACGTTTTTTTGTGGACTTCTCTTAAAAAATACTGAAACCTTCCCGCTTGTTAGAACCACTTCCATGGTTCCGTCGGAAGTATTGGTGTTTACGTTGAACTTTGTTCCAAGCACTTTTACCCTTGCATCGCCCGAAGCCACTACAAAGGGTTTTGTTTTATCATGAGCTACTTCAAAGTACGCTTCACCTTTCAATTCAACTTTCCGGATTTTGGAATCAAATTTTGCGGCGTAGCTGATCTGTGAACCGGCATGCAGCGAAACTACTGAGCCGTCGGGAAGCACATGCACTATATTTGCGTCATGTGCTGTAACAACTGTGTCCTTAAGCTTTGAAAGGTTGAAATACAAAAAAAATGAGGCTGCCAGCAAAATAGTAAAAGATGCTGCTATTTTCCAGGTTTTTGAGAGAAATGCATTCCGGCTTTTCATGTTTTTCTTTAGAGCTAAAACAATTGGCGTTTCTCTACTTCCCCCGATAGAGTTCAGTTTTGATTGAAAGGCCCGCCAGTCCTTCTCTATATCAATAGATGAATAAACCTTATTCTTTTCAACTAAAAGCCAGGTTTTACGTAATTGTGTAAAAAGCTCTTCGTGATTTGGATCAGCTATAAGCCATTCCGAAAGCTCACGCAACTCATCTTCCGTGGCTTCCCCGGAGAAGTACCTTGTGATAAGGTCGGTGTAATATGTCGGATTCTCGTTCATTTGGCTTTCCTGTGAATAATACACTTCAAATTGATTTTACCCTGATGGTGGGTTATTTTATTTTGGCCGGAAGTCAGAAGTCGGGAGTCGGAAGCACCCTGTTAGTTTTCTTCCATCTCCTTGCCTGCACCGAACGAAGTCGCCCTGTCGCTCCTCGCCCCTTCTTACTGCCATTCTATTTATAAATACAACTCATTACAAGGGCTAGAATTATCGTTATGTATTCCGCCAGCCTGATCCGCAGATGCTGTAATGCTTTCGACATTTGAGTTTCCACGGTTTTTACGGAAATCTGTAATTTATCGGCAATTTCCTGGTATTTAAGATTCTCGTAGCGGCTGAGTACGAAAATCTCCCTGCATTTCTCGGGAAGTTCGGCGATGGATAAATCAATTTTTAGTTTTAGTTCAGCCTCAACCATACTGTCGGCTCCGTCATACTCAGGGACTTCCAGCAGGTTTTCGATATTAAGAATGTACTGGTCAAACTTCCGGTTATCGCGCAGGTAGTTGGTACATTTGTTATGGATAACCATGGCTAGATACGATTTCACCGGCCGGTTCATATCAATGGTTTCGCGTTTCTCCCAAAGGCTGATAAATGCGGCCTGGGCAATTTCCCTTGCTGTTTCAAAATCTTTCACATATTTCTGCGCAAAAAAGCACATGCCTGCAAAATGACTCTTAAAGAGCACCTCGAAGCTTGTGTGATCAAGCGTTTGAATGATATGTTCGTTTGGACTTTCCAGAAAAAGTGTTTTTATAAAGTATTAAAACTATGATTGCCGGTAACAGGAACAGATTAAATGAAATGCTTTTGCTAAAATAATAAAATGCCGGTAAATGCAGATTAATTTGGGTATCATGTAATTTTTGCATCATAATTCACGAATCCGAAATCACGAATCATTTCCAGCTTTGATGCTCCTCGTCAGAAAAAGTTTTACTCAACTGCTTATTCCAGTTTAACTGAAAGTTTACCTGTGATGCTTACCGGGGCTATAATTCCGGCAGGAGCCAGCACAGGTTGCTGAACCTCCATGCCATTTAGCTTACCCGTCATGATAAATCCCTGGCCAATTTCATATTTATTCAGACTTTGCACCATCATATCATAGGTTTCACGTATTTCGACACCAATAGGGTAAGCCATTTTTTTGCCAATCATCTTTTCGATACCACTGTTTGCCAGCCACGAAGCAGATTTCAGTAATACGTTTTTAGTCTGGATTGAGAACTGAAGATCCTTAAGAATTATACTCGAATCGCTGATCCTGTACATAGGAATTCCGGAGAAATATACCTTCCCGTTTATACTTCCGATCATATCAGTAGCAATAATCATTCTGCTTTCGTTTCCGTAAACAGATACTCCGGTGATAGTTATCTTCTTCTTTCCGAAAGTATATGAAGTGTGAACCAGCATCAGACGTGTTATTGAGTCGAGGTAATCGTAGCCAATATACGAAACCACATTTGCAAGGAATTCATCACCCAGATTTGTAGCAGTTGTCAGTTCGGGAAGCACAGGGTTTATTCGCGAAGGCGGCTGTTTTCCTGTAAAAATCTCGGCAACACCCTGTATGGTTGATACATGTTTAATAATGCCTTTGCCGCCTGTAATTGGTATAGCGGAAATGGTTTTCGGGCTTATCCGCAGCCATAATCCATATTCTTCTGATAGGAGCATAGGCTTTTGCACTTCAACCCAGGCTTCTTTGGCTGTAGTTTTCAGATCAAGGCTCTGAGTTAATCCGGCATCAATTGCTGTATTTATGGTTTTAGTATTGTATTTGATAATCATATCCGCAATAAACGTTATCGGGAGATCAACCGGGCCTATTTTCAAAGTGGGTTTGGTAATCCAGTCATAGCCATCGGAAGTGGTAACGGTGGTTACCGACCAGTCCCTATTCACAACCACCGAAGAGCGAAATTTTAGCGCAATCTCTGCATTCATTTCACGGTAATCGGACAGGGAAATTCCAAATTGCTGTATTTTCCATCCGGCCTTGATCCAAAGTTTTAACGGCACACGGTATATAAACTGTCCGTTTTCGAAACCGATTTTGATGTTATCTTTTTTCCAGGCTTTAACCATAATATTATCCCCGCCGTTGTTGTCAAGGCTGGTATCGGCATAAAGGAGACCGTTGAGCTGGCGGTTGAGCAAGGCCTCAAGGGCAGTTACCTTCATTTCAACCGGCAGGCTTATGGTAGAAGGCACCGGGTCATAATTAAAAGGAACGTAGTTTTCGGCTGGTTTTTCGGTAGGTAGCTTAGTTGAGCTGCACGACTGAATAAGTATTAGTGCAACAAAAAGCAAACGACTTTGTATTACTCGCATAGAATATTTTTTTTACAAAGGTAGTTCTGATATTGAGAAATATGCATGTTAAATTGTTTTAAAATATAGAAACTTCAACGGCTGAAGGCAAATTATTTGCAACTCAACATCATAATTTAATTAAGCGATAAAAAATTATAATTATTGTATTAAGGGCAATTTTGTGTTTCCCTATTAACGGTACAGGAACTATTCACCCCGTAACTTAGCGTAGTGATCTCAATCGCCGAAGGCGAATAATCCTTCATTTTGCCACAGATTTCACAGATTAACACAGATTTTTTTCTATCGCAGATTATTAAGATGATAAAATTGACTAAATTGATGTAAACCCAATCAACGAAATTTGTGTAATCTGTGGTAAGTAATAGATTACCAATAATATACCCAGGCTGAATAGTTATACTCTACTTAATATAATTTTTAAGTTTTTAAATAAAACAGAAACTGTTTATAAATTAGCAAATCCCTTTTAAAACAAGCTATCCCGGAATTTAATTCTGGTTTATCACCACACAATGGTATATGTTCTGTTTATTCATATGGCCAGGCTGATATGCAATCTGGGGATTCAATGATAACAATTTTAATTTTCTAATCTAAAAACAATCCAATAAGTACAATGTTTAATACTGGAAACTGTAACTTCTGTGGTTTTATGTCTGATAATTTGATACCTTTAATGTATTAATTCCCAGATTGATAAGCTCCTAATAGTCAGATAAATAATTTAACTCAAATTCACTTTATGAAAAGTCCATCACAACTTATTGTTTGGCTCAAACAAACAAGGGCTAATTTCCTGTTCCTTGCTGTATTTCTGAATGCCATTGGAATTGGCTTAGCCTATAAATATTTACCCCAGGGGATGCACCTGCAAATCATTGATATAATACTGATTGTTGTAGGAACAATTGTTGCCCATGTTTCCGTTAACCTGTTCAATGAATATTCCGATTACAAAACCGGTATTGACTTAAATACGAACCGAACTCCTTTTAACGGAGGCAGCGGAATGCTGGTGCAAGGGCTTACAAGGCCCTCTGCAGTATTGGCCGCTGCCATTGGCACGCTGATTTTTTCATTATCCGTCGGCGTTTATTATTCAATCACAAGTCATTGGTTCCTGTTTGTAATCATCGCTATTGGAGGCTTTTCAATTGTAGGTTATACTGATGTATTGGCAAAATACCTTCTTGGTGAATTATTCGCAGGCATATCACTTGGCAGCCTTGTAGTTGTCGGGACTTATGTGGCTCTAACCGGTTCATATTCAGTTTCGATGCTTCATTTAATTCCTCTTGAAGTCTGGCTTTTATCCATTCCTCCTGGCATCCTGACAGCCCTGCTCCTGTTACTAAATGAATTTCCTGATATGGAAGCTGATAAACAAGGCGGAAGGAATCATCTGCTTATCCGTTTTGGCAAAAACATAGGCGCTTATATTTACAGTGCCGGAGCTCTTCTCACCTATATTATCATCATCGTTTTGCCCTTGCTTGGCATTTCATCCTATTGGATTTATATTGCGCTACTGCCACTGCCGCTTGTATTTATAAATATCCGAACTACGCTGAAATACAACAACGATATTGCCAATCTTATTCCTGCCCTGGGTGGAAATGTAATAGCAATCCTGGTAACTGATCTTCTGCTAGCCGGATCACTTGTGATAGCAGTATTTTTGGTTTAATTCCTGGTTGATCTTTCAGAAAAAAAAACAAAGAGGCTGCATCAAAAGTCTTTTTTGCCGCAGAGTTACACAAAGAAGGTTCAGAGTTATCATCTTGTAAATTAATGCTTTGTGGTTCAGGTCGGCAAGCTCTCTGCATCGCTCTGCGGTTTCTCTCAGCGGTTCGTTCGGCAGGCTAACTGCATTGCTCTGCGGTTAATTTTCTCGCTTTTTATACAGGCTCTTTAAATTAGTTCAAATCCCGATTTTTTTACAGCCTGATTTTTAACAATGCTCCAATATCAGCAATACTTACATCCTGATGTGCACCAACGGCACGCATCTTGCGCTGCGTAAAGCCTTCAACGATTTGGTCAATTATATCCTGTCCAGCCTGGTGTTCGTTCAACGGGATTAAAATTCCAACCTGTCTGAAAAAGGATTCAGTTTGCTGAATGGCTGTTTCAATCTTTTGCCTATCGCTGCCTTCGGTAATATTCCAGACACGTGAAGCATATTGAGCGGGAATTTATATTTCCAGCCAATCCTCCAACCACTTGATTTCCAGTGAAGAATAATGTGTCATTCTGAAATCTTCTTCATTATCGAACCATTTCATAACATTTTCCTGCTTTATTATGCATGGTTTGACTGAAATACAACTCAGGTAACTGCTCCATGGATATTCCATCGGATGTTTACAAAATCCGTGGTGAACCGGATTGTAATGAATATATACAATTACGTTTTTCAGATACTTATCATTATCAATAAGCTTTCGCTTAAAAGGCCGTTCGAAAAGAGATCCGTGCCTGTTGTTGCGCTTGTTGATATAAGTGCTGTAAGCGTTAAATAAATGGGAAAAATGAAGGTGTGGTTTGGGGATTTTAATATTTCCAGAATCGATACTTCCCTTGAGGCTGTCAGTTACTTCGTCTGCCTTGACGCTGTCAGGTGCTTTGCACGCTGACAGGTCAGGCAGTACCCTTGTTTCCCATTTATGTGCTTCAAACCTGACAGCGTCGCTAGACCTGTCAGCGTTTGAATACCTGTATACAACATTCTCCTTTATTCTTACCAGAAAGTGAAAATGGTTCGGCATCAGCACCCACGAATATGTTTCTGCTACCGGCGAAATATAGGTATCGTACAATTCGAAAAAATGCTCATAATCGGAAACTTTATTAAACAGGTTACAACTGTTGATTCCACGATTATAAATGTGATAATACTTCCCCTGAATAAGTTGTTCAATCTGCTGCATAGTCGATTAATAATAAATCTGTAAAAAATAGTGCAGGATTAAAATACCTCAATCATCAAATCCCGGCCGTTTAAAGTTCATCGCATCAGGGAATTTCTTTTTCATCATCCGCTGAATTTTCGACAAATCAGCCAGAAAGCCTAAAACTTCATCCTCCATTTCATGCAAATGGTTATATAAAAAAGCAAATGCTTCGAGTGAACGGCTAATGGCGATCAGCGCAATTTTTGCCGAACCATTATTGTCGTACCTGTCAGTTTCTTCATCATCAAAGACATAAGGTTTAAGGGTTGCCCTGTGAATTTTCACCGATATAAACAAGCTATACCATTGTATAACATCAATGGCGTCTTTAAAGGTAACCAGTTGCTCTTCATTGGTCATACTGAAAACTTCCGCTTTCTGAACAAACAATTCCTCGTTTTTCTCAAGCCACTTCAGCAGCCGTAATCCGTAACTTTTAGCAGTTTTTTCTGCAGTACTTTCGTGATGTACCGGCTGCTCATATTCAATACTGCTTTCGCTGAGATCAATACCCATTTCCTGTGCACCTTCGGCTATCATTTCGTACGTGGCCTGAAACACCATCGACATATGCTCCCAGAATTCCTTGTTTTTTATATCTAGATCAGGTACACCCATTTCGAACTCTGAAATCCCCACTGTGCACCGCGAAACAAAAGCGCATCGCTCACACCAGCGGTCGCAGTAGTTATGAATGCCGGGAATTATGGTTGAACGACCGGCAATTTCTTTGATTTTACGTTTGAAATTTTCCAGTTTTTCGCGGGAGTGCTTGCTTTGACCTTTTGGCATAGAATATGGGAATTGATGAGATGTTAAATACTATCTATATGTTTAAATCTGGTAGCTTAAATACCATTTCAACAATTGACAGGATCAATCTGATTTTTTAAAAAGGCAATAAGTTGTCGCACTGTCCTTTAATTAAATCATCGTCATAGCCTGTTTCGGGAATTCGTCGTGACTCTTTTGCCATTTCTTCACAGATGTTGCAGTAACCAACAAAGGGACATTTCTCTATGTTAAAGTCGCACATTTCGATATGCGATTCCCCGAATGATACCTGTACATGCTCGTCATCCCATATAGCGCGAAGGTGGCTGTATTTTTTATCATCAGGATACCCTTCAGGGAAATCAGGATAAAAATTGTAATGAGCCAGCACGGCTATAAGTTCATTCACTAAAAGCACTTTTTCCTCATTTGTAAGTGTTCCGGCCAATGGCAGCAAATCAGTTAAAATTCCGGTTATGACGAAAATAGGCTCAGGTGTACCGTAAATGAATTCTTCAACGTAGGAAATGTCTTCAACTTCGGCTTCATTATTAACATCAACCGAATCCCATAATTCAAGATTCGGAGGGGTTACTTCGGTTCTTGCTTCTCTTATGCAATCAATTAGCTGACGCAGATATAGTCTCATGATTAGGGGTTATTTTAATATTCCGGCAGTACGGAATTCATCCTTCATAGCTGTGCGGCGCGAAAAAACAGTACAAAGTTCAAGTATAAGTTTATTAACAGCAGTTGCATTTTTTTCATTTTGTGCCACTGCTTTTATTAGCTGTGCCACATTCTTGTAATCATTACGGCTCATGTTTTTTTCCAGATACGCAGGGGCTATCTTTGATGCAATGGCCAAGCATTCGGAAGGGTATTTATGTATAATAGGCTGCAGAATGGCCGGGAATTCCCAAATATAACGACCAGAATTTTCAGCAAACTTAAGTATTTGATCAAACCAGCCTTCGAATTCAAGTGCTTTGATATAAAACTCATAAAAAGATGAATTTGCAAATTTGCTGAGAAAAGTTTGCTTTTCGCCTTCCGTAAATAAACACGACAATCTTTTATAATCTTCAAATTGTCGAAAGTGAAACACTTTGAACGATAAGACTTCTTTTGCAAAGTGTTGTTCAGTAGTACTATCCATAGATTTTGAAATCAGTTCAACCAGATCCCTGGAAAATAAAGGAAACAGCATTTTTGCATTCCGGTGAAAGGCAGTCTTGTCGTTTTCTGACTGGTATTCCAGTAATTCCTTTGCCACACCTAAGCTTGCAGTACTTATCTTTTCGGCTTCAGAAATCCATCCGGATGGATTACCGTAACGCGTAGCAAGGACGTATGAATTTGGGAACAAAATTTCAAATTCTTTTAAAGCTTTGAACTCATGATAGACTGTAATGCAGCAATCAGTATTATTACTTAACAGACAGTGAATAAGCGAATCATGAACTTTTGGAGAAAACTTATTTGCTTCACCGGAAACGAAACACCGAATTACATTTTTTATCGTTCCAACAACGGATTCGCTGTTAAAAGCAGTTTTAACTATTTCTCTTTCAACAGATTTAGCAACCCGGCTAAAACAATCTGCAAAAAATTCCTGAGGATCGCCAAGGTTATCGCAGGAATCATCAATATCAGCTTCGTAACAGGCTATCAGCAGCCCGGTGATTTTAGCCATCATAGTTTCCGGATCGCCCTTCGAAATAAGATCAACAAAATCATCACGGAAAGTATCGAATACCTCGTTAATTTCATCCTCTACAGCTTCCTGTGCCATTTCCCATTCTTCATAATACCTGTCGTGCCGGTTATGGTAACGGTCATAATCAGGTTCTTCAAGGTCAATTGCTTCTAATGCGGATTTGTAATAACTGGATTCGTTAACTACAACTTCGTTAAAGTTCAGCGATTTTGTCCTTTTATCCTGCTGATCATTAGTAAAGTAATTAACCAATTGCGATTGCAGCTCAACTGAGTTTTTTAAAACTTTCTCCAGGAAAACAATCTTTTGTGCTTCAGTAAGCGTTTCAAAAATCTGAAGGTATTTTTCCATTTATCTTTTTTTACCAGGCCGATTCAGCCATTAATATTGCTGCTACATGCTGTTCCAAAGCATGTAGCCTGTAACTGAACCATTCGTCTCTTTCTGGTGAATTATGTATAATTCCGTTAAAATTAGCAAAGGGTTTGCTCCGCTGCAAGGCTGAGGTAAGCTGGTATTTTAACCGGCTTTGGTCTAATGATAATACATAGTTCTCCATGATACGGAACGATTCGTGCGATTCAAGCGGGCTGATAGTTATTATATCTTCCCAATTCGTGTTTTCTGCAAGTTCCTCTTCTTCCTCCTCATCTTCCTCGTAATATTCTGATCCGTAAATGTTTTCCCTGCGAATTGAAACTATTTCAACAGTCTTTTTATTCACCTGGCAGATAAATCCGCACTGAATATTATCGGCAATCTCAGCAACTGTTTTCTTGTGCTTTTCAGGGATTCCCAGGGCTTCTTCCTCCTCTTCAACAAAAATATTTTCCGACATAAAGTCATGAATTTTCTGAAGGTCTTCTTTTGAATCTTTCACCTGTTGAAGCATAGCCAGAATCTCGTCCAGTAAATGACTTGCATTCATATGCTAAATTATTAATTCATATGGTATTTGGATACTGAAAGTAAAATTAAAGAATAAATTTTATTGAAAATAGCAGCAAAAAAAGAATTTTCTGTTCATAGATTGTTTTACCTGGAAAGAGGTCCTGGACCGAAATGCAATTACCAAGTTATTCTTTATTTATTGATAAATAGTTGAAACCAATTAAAGTATGAATGTTATAATTGTAAGAATTAAAGCATGCTTTTTAATTTATCTTGAGATTTTGATCTTGATAGTTTGTACCTAATGGTTGTAAAAATTGATCCCGTTTGCAGTAACTACTAATCAAGGATGATGTTAGTACGAATTTTATTTATAAAAACTGAGTGATTTCTATTTTTTTTTGGCAAAGAAAAGAGTAGAGCTTCATTTCCCTTCGCTCCATTTCTGAAAAAAAACATCATAAACACAATAGTACTTTTTCCCTTTTGCGTCAAAGTCATAATAAATCATTTCATACTTCACAAGTGATTTCAGAGAGCGTAAAACAGTGGCCGAACTTCCTAGGTGGAACTTATCTATAAATTTATGCGCGGTCGGCAGGTACACAGTTTTCTCGTGCGCAATGGCTTTTAAGAGGTTCCATTGAGGCCGGGTAAGGATATTTCTGTATCCCCAAAATATAATTTCCTGTTCCTGAATCAGATCGGATGCTTGTTGCTTCCATTGTTCAGATGTAGCCGTTTTATCGGTTGACGAAAACACCCGGCTACAAAGACTTTGAACATAAAACGTATGCGTGTTGGTCCAATCCAAGATTTCATGTGCTGTTTCCGGGGCGATTATTTTATCACCTTTTTCAAACATCGACAGGATGAAATCGCAATAGGTTTGTTGATCAATTTTATCGAGTTTGATTATTTGCGTACTGCGGTAAAAAGGCCTTTTGGGTAACGAAAAAAGTTCAGCCATTAAGTGCTGCTGGCTTCCGGAAAAAATAAATACAACATTTTTCATTTGTTGTATCCGGGTTCGGAGCCAGGCATCTGTATTTTTTTCAGGATAAGATAGTATTTGTTGAAACTCATCGATAGCTATTACTATTCTTGTTTCAAGTGTTTCCAGGAACTTTAGAGTGGCATCAATATTTTGTGCAACATATTCATCCGTTATATCAAATGAGGCCTGTGGCGCACCGGTAAGCGGATCAAAACCTATTACTGGCCGCAGCGACTTGACAAAGTCCATGCTTTTTTTCCAGATAGAGCTCTTTTCGGGAACCGATGTCAGGATTGAGGTTGCAAGCAGGTTAAGAAAGCCGGACAGGTTCTCAGTTTCGAGAATATCAATATAAATGCCTTGCCAGTTTTCAGGCAACTGTTCCAATACGTGCCTTATCAAGCCGGTTTTCCCAATCCTGCGTATTGAAATAATGGTTGTGGAATTACCATTTGTCATATTATCAATAAGTTGTGCCGTCTCTTTGGCACGATCGCAGAAATATTCATCACCTCTGTACCCGCTTACTACAAAAGGATTTTGAAGAAGAAGTTTGTCTGACATGGATTTCTTTTTTTTACAAAGATACATTCAAAATCACAACTTACAAAATGTAACTTACAAAATGTAAGTTACATTTTGTAAGTTATCGAAAATGGTTCATCTTTTTTGCTTAATTCAGACTGGTATTTGGCGTAAGATTTTATCAAAAGTATGTCGTTACCTTGCAGATATTTCCATTCAGAATCCTCAAACTGCAGGTTTTACTGAGATAAAAAAAATGCCACCTGATCCTCCCTAAAGAAGTTTTCAGATGACACTTTTAAAAATAAGTATCGGGACTTTTTACAGCCTTGTTTTCAATAATTCACCAACATCAGCAATACTTACATCCTGCTGGGCTCCAACGGCGCGCATTTTGCGCTGGGTAAAGCGTTCAACGATTTGGTCAATTGTATCTTGTCCAACCTGGTGTTCGTTCAACAGGGTTGAAATTCCAACCTGCCGGAAAAAGGATTCGGTTTGCTGTATGGCTGTTTCAATCTTTTGCTCATCGCTGCCTTCGGTGATATTCCACACACGGGAAGCATATTGAAGCAATTTTTCGCGGCGTTTGTCTTTCATCAGCCTCATAACACCCGGAAGCACAATTGCCAGCGTAACCGCGTGGTCGATGCCATGTAACGCGGTCAGTTCGTGACCGATCATATGCGTTGCCCAATCGGATTTTACACCAACTGAGAGCAATCCGTTCAGGGCCATAGTTGCAGCCCACATGAGGTTGGCTCGGGTTTCGTAATCGGGAGTTTCGGCAGTTGAAGCTTTGGGGCCTTCTTCGATCAGCGTCAGCAGAATTCCTTCAGCAAAACGATCCTGAACAGGTGAATTTACCGGGTAGGTTAAATACTGCTCGATTACATGAACAAACGCGTCTACAATTCCATTGGCAACCTGGCGCTGAGGCAGGCTGAATGTAATCTGAGGATCGAGAACAGAGAATTTCGGGAAGAGCACGGGTGAACCGAAAGCAAATTTCTCAAGTGTGGCTTCGCGGGTAATAACTCCGCCGCTGTTCATTTCGGAACCGGTGGCTGCCAGGGTAAGCACTGCGCCAAGTGGCAAAGCCTTACTTACGATAAGCTGTTTCGCTGCAATATCCCAGGCCGATCCGCCTTCGTAAAGTGCTGCAGCCGCAATAAATTTAGTGCCGTCTAGCACTGAACCGCCACCGACTGCGAGGAGGAAATCGATCTTTTCGGCTTTTACAACTTCAACTGCTTTCATAAGGGTTTCGTAGTGCGGGTTGGGCTCAATGCCACCGAATTCAACAAGGTTGAAACCTTTTAATGCAGCCTTAACTTGTTCGTAAACACCGTTTTTATGGATGCTTCCGCCTCCGTAAGTCATTAGAATTTTTGCATCTGCAGGAATGTTTTTGCTTAGTTCCGCAATTTTCCCTTTCCCAAAAAGGATTTTTACCGGGTTATAAAAATTGAAATTGTTCATGAGTAATTATTTAATGAGGTTTGATATTTATTTTAAAAGTTAGAATTATTTAATAAATCGCAACAAGTCAGTTTGCTCAAATGGTATTTAGCCACAGATTACTCAGATTACAAAGATTTATTCGCCTGATAGCAGTTTTTTCAATGAAATTTGAGTACATGGAATAAATATATGTCTGCGTAATCTGTGGCATATATCTGTTCATCATCGCTTCAAATAAGGTGATTGGGAACAATGAATTATATGTTCCAGCTTACATTTTAACCAGAAATTTGCCGGTATTTTTCCCATGGAAAAGCCCGATAAACGTTTCAGGCAATTTTTCGAAACCATCCACAATTGTTTCCTGGTATGCGAGTTTGCCATCGCCAAGCCATTGTGCCAGTTGATGTATTCCTTCGCCAAAGCGAGCAGAGTAATTGCTTACAATAAATCCCTGCATCAACGCGCTTTTTTTAACCATTAACGGCTGTGGCCTTGGTCCAACAGGTACTTCGGTGCTGTTATAAAGTGAAATCTGCCCACAGAGTATAATACGGGCGAATTTATTGATATTTGAGAAAACTGCATCCGAAATTGCGCCTCCTACATTGTCGTAATAAACATCAACGCCATCAGGGCAAGTGCGCTCAATAGCGGCTTTCATGTCTTTTTCGGTGCGGTAATTGATAACTTCGTCAACCTTCAAAACGTCCTTTAGGTATGCAGTTTTGTCATCGCTGCCTGCGATTCCGACAACCCGGCAGCCTTTGAGTTTGGCAATCTGGCAGACAACCATTCCAACAGCTCCTGCAGCTCCCGAAACCACTACGGTTTCTCCGGCAACCGGTTTCCCGATTTCATTCATTCCGAAATAAGCCGTTAATCCGGGCATTCCGAGTATCCCAAGGTAATAGCTTAATTGCACTGCTTTATCAAGTTTAGTAACATGTTGTGCGTTTATGGTCTGGATTACCTTCCACTGCAAATGCCCAAGAACTGCATCGCCGACAACAAAATCCGGATGATTGCTCTCTATAACTTCGGCTACAACGCCGCCATCCATAGGTTTGCCAACTTCAAAGGAGGGAACATAGGATTTGGCATCGCTCATCCGGCTTCGCATATAGGGATCAACAGAAATATAAAGTGATTTAACAAGCAATTCGCCTTCTTCAGGTGATGGCATATGAGTTTCTGCCAACTCAAAATTTGTTACGGCAGGCATTCCTGTTGGCCGTGATTTTAAAATAATTTGTCTGTTCATGGTATGTTTTAAAATTTAATTCTGAATTGATATCAATAAAACAAGTGTTTCAGGAAAGTTGTTCTGATCCCGGATCTTAAAAAATCAGAAATAAAGTGTTGCCATACTTTGGTGAGTGACAATTATGGTGGGTGTTACTAATTTCAGCTAGATAGATAACATTTTTTGATTGTTCAATAACTGCGCCAATGCCAATTTTCTGCCAATTTTCTGCCGAATCGACAGATGAATGCCAATTGATTCAAATTAATAAATTTCTAAAATCATATCATAATTCCGGCCATTGTATTCGAATTCCCCTAATATCCTGAAACCGTTTTTTAAATAATAATTTACAGCCTTCTGATTATCGCTTTGAACACCGCCCCACAGAATAATACGTTTTATTCCATTCAATTTTAGGTCTGCCAGCATAAAGTGGAATAAACTGTTTCCAACTCCCAGGCTCTGCCATTCATCGGCTACAGAAGGTGCAAATGTGCCATCCGTTTTATGGCTAAGCGTTAACCCGTAGGATTGTAAACGAAAGTTATCATGTTCCAGGTATCCGGATAAAATAACTGAATATGCAATGATTTCAGATGTTTCGGCATCCTCGGCAATGTAAGCAGTATGATAACCAGCATTTTTAAAGAGTTCGAAAAGTGACTGTTTGTCAAATCCATGAGGTCCGTATCTTTTTAAAGTTTCAGGGCCTAACTTCTGAAAATAGCCAGTTAATTTATCAATATCATGCGGAATTAGTTTTCGCAATAAAACCTGCCTGTTGTTTTTTGATTGTATAATCATAGGTTTTTAAAATATGAATGTTGTGATACTAAGTGGCGAACTTCCTTTTTAGCGTCCATTGTGTATACTTAGCGTCTTTGCGTTAAATTTTTTACCGCGAAGGCGCAAGGAAAAAGCAAAGCACGCAAAGGCTGCTATTAAATCCGGTTAATTATTTAATCTGGAATTTCCTGAGTTCCAGCAATCCCGCAAATGAATTTTTAAAAAATAACTTTCGAATCGTAAAGGTAAAATAAATATTTTCATGATTTTTGAAGCCAGAAACATTTACCTGCTTACTTTTTACTATTTTTATAACGAATCCCCAAAAGTTATATTTTTCAACTTCCCTAAAATATAAATGAATTATGTTAGTTCAATTCCAGGTAATCTATAAGACACATATCGGCCAGCAACTGGTGATTGTTGGCTCTATTCCCGAATTAGGCAATGGCAGCCAGGCTGATGCGCCGGTGATGGCGTTGAAAGATGCGCTGACAGGCCTTTGGGTTTTTCAGTTTGAATCAGGATCAGCGCCTGATTTCCATTACCGTTATTTTGTGAAAGATGATAATTTCAATACTTTCATTGAAGAATGGGGACCTGACCGGCTTTTTAAACCTGAAAATATACAGAAAAAGACCATCCTGCTTTTCGATTGCTGGAGACCAATGTCTGATCCGGATTTTGCTTTGCATTCGTCTGCTTTTGTCAATGCAATTTTAAAGACGGGCATTTCCTTTAAAGCGCCGATGGCAAAGGCTGCTGTAGCTCCCAATACAATTGTTCTGAGATTTAAACCCAATGTTGTCAGGATAAAACCCGGGCACCAGGTGGCCGTTTCCGGAAGCCCAAAATCAATGGGAACATGGAAAGAAAAAAAGTCCATCGCGCTCGGAAATCCCGATCACCCGCAATGGTGTGGCGAGGTGGTTGTGAATATTTCCGATTTCCCGGTCCATTACAAATACCTGATCAAGAACGAGGATGGAACACTGGCTTTCTGGGAAAAATCTTTCGACCGCATTATCACATTACCCGAAGGAATTGTTCCTGATGTAATTGAACTGGGTGATGACAAATTCGACTTCCCGCAATATCCCTGGAAAGGTGCAGGCGTTGCTATTCCTGTCTTTTCCTTACGCAGGGCAAAAGGCTTTGGCGTTGGGGAATTTACCGACATCAAATTATTGGTTGACTGGGCTGCTGAAACAGGTCTTAAACTGATTCAGATCCTGCCTGTTAACGATACCGTGGCCAAGCATACCTGGATGGATTCGTACCCGTATGCAGCAATTTCGGTTTATGCCCTTCACCCGATTTATATTAACCTGCTGGAAATTGGGAAACTGGATTCGGAGATCAACCAGCAGATTATTGAAGCACAGGGTAATTATCTCAATTCGCTGACTAAAATTGATTATGAGGCGGTTATGGCCCTTAAATCAAGATTTTTCAAACTGATTTACGATCAGAAAAAGAGTGTTTTTCTTAAAGATCCGGACTTCCTAGAATTTTTCGGTGAAAACAAATACTGGCTTAAGCCTTACGCGGCATTCTCCTACCTGCGTGACTTATTTAACACTCCCGACTTCAGCCGCTGGGGCGAATACAGTAAACCAACTGATGAATTATTAGCACATCTTACCGATCCGAAATCGGCACATTACGATGATATAGCGGTTCATTATTTTATCCAGTATCATGCTCATTGTCAGTTGCGGAATGCTGCTGAATATGCCCGCTCGAAAGGGATTGTATTGAAAGGTGATATCCCGATCGGGATCTACCGCAACAGTGCCGACGCATGGCTCAATCCTCATTTGTATCATATGGACTGCCAGGCAGGGGCGCCACCTGATGATTTTTCGGTTAAAGGCCAGAACTGGCGTTTTCCTACATACAACTGGGAAGAAATGGCTAAAGACAATTATGGCTGGTGGCAGCAACGTCTGCGTCAGCTGACACATTATTTCGATGCTTTCCGTATTGATCATATTCTCGGATTTTTCCGCATCTGGGAAATCCCGGCCACGCAGGTCGAAGGACTGATGGGATATTTTAATCCAAGTATTCCTTATTACCGCGACGAACTACAGAACCGCGGGCTCTGGTTCGACGAAAACCGTTTGTGCAAACCCTATATACGTGAACATTTTCTTTATGAGCGTTTCGGCGATCTAACCAGTTTTGTAAAATCCAATTACCTGGTCGAAGCAGGCTATCAGTGCTACGACCTGCATCCGGATTACGATACACAACGCAAGATTGAGGATAAGCTGGTTATCGAACCCGATGCCAGCCCTGAAATGCGAAGTCGCACCGAAAGGATCATCCAGGGATTATATTCACTGATTTCAGAAGTCCTGTTTTTGCCGGCACCCGGAACAGGTGGGAATGCATTTTTTCCACGAAATACGCTCCATTTTACACGTTCGTACCAGGAACTCGATTACCAGGCAAAATATGTTATCAACGAAATATATCTTGATTATTTCTATAAACGTAACGAGGAATTCTGGCGCGGGAAAGCCATGGAAAAACTTCCTGTTCTGAAAAAGGCAACCAATATGTTGCTCTGCGGCGAGGACCTTGGAATGGTTCCGGCCTGTGTTCCCAGCGTGATGAACGACCTGGGAGTCCTGAGCCTCGAGGTGCAACGTATGCCTAAAGACCCGAAAATAACTTTTGGCCACCCGGCAAGCTATCCCTATTTATCAGTAGCAACTCCATCTTCGCACGATACATCTACAGTACGTGGCTGGTGGGAAGAAAATTATGCGCAGTCGCAGCGGTTTTACAACGAAATCCTGGGTAATGCTTTGCAGGCACCTTATTTCTGTGAGCCTTTTATTGTCAGGCAGATCATTGTTCAGCATTTGTTTTCACCAAGCATGTGGGCCATTTTTGCCATACAGGATTTGCTTGGGATGGATGGAACACTTCGCCTGGAAAATGCCAATGCCGAACGGATTAACAACCCGGGAAATCCCAATCATTACTGGCGTTACCGCATGCATTTAAATCTTGAAGACCTCCTGCAGCAAACTGAATTTAATGATTTTGTTAAAGGGCAATTGCTGGAAGCGGGAAGATTGGAGGTGTATTAAGGGAGGTGTTTCTTGTTTTGAGGAGCTATGAATGCTATTGGGTCGTTACAGGCAACGCTAAAACTCCAGACAAATATAGGCTATAACAAATAGTGGATTTGGAAACATAATTCTAGCTTCGTCCCCCGCACTACTAATCCCACTTATGCGGGAATCATTTCCCGATTGATCAGGACAGGTCGTATTGGCTGACAGCTAAGTTCCACGCAACTTTGTAAGCGTGGCGTGTATTTAGCGAAGCTGTCTCTTGAACGAAGCGAGTAATCCACTGATTCCCATAATCTTATTCGTTAGCGGTTATTTCACATTAAAAACCCAGTTATCTTCGCAGGCTTCCAGGTGATACATTGCAAATCTGGCAGATTCAATAGTCGGATTAATAATTGAATACTACGTTGGCTTACTAGAAATCATTTTTTAACCCTGTTTAATGTGAGTAAATTCAAACTTTTCTGCTTTCTATTTATCAATTTTAACCTGTTTGCTTATAGCCAGGTTATTAAAGGGACCATAAAAGATAAAATAACGGATAAAGCAATTTGTTTTGCGGCAGTCTATTTTGATGGAACATTTGTCGGGACTCAATCGGATACGGCCGGAAATTTTGAGTTAACGATTTCAAGCAATTCTTCCATGCCCCTGATTATAAGTTGTGTGGGATATTATTCGGTTACACAGCCTGTCACTACTGGTAAACCGTTATTAATTTATCTGACTCCAAAGACATACGGCATGGATGGGGTTGTAGTTTCATCCAAATCCCTGGTCGGGCAAAGAAAGAAAAATTTAATATTGTTTAAAAATGTATTTCTGGGAACTACAGCCAACGCAAAGTTGTGTTATCTGCTTAATGAAAAAGACATTACCTTTAATTATGGTTCTGATGATGACACACTTAAAGCGTATGCTTCAAAACCAATCCTTATTTCCAACAAGGGACTCGGATACAAACTCACTTATTTTTTAGACAAATTTGAGTATTATAAAAAAGACAGCTCCTTTCTTTTCAAAGGAAACTTTATCTTCATAGAAGATTTAATAAATGATGAAACACAGCCGTTTCAAAGAAAAAGGGAAATGGCTTATCTTGGGTCGAGAATGCACTTTTTCAGGGCACTATGGGCTAATAAATTAGTAGTGGCTGGTTTTACTGTCAAAGATTCATTTGGTGAATATCTCAACTATGAAAATATTGTCGTTAAAGAAAATCTATCGCCCTTCGGGCCGCTCAATATCAGTACGAAACTACTTACATCCGGGAAAAATATGCAAATAAGTTATTACTCAAACTTAACCCAAATTGTATTTCTTAAACCGAAGGTTTTCTTTGACGAGAATGGATATTTTGATCAGTTAGGCATATTCTGGGACGGCGATATGGCATTACAGCGCATTGGAGACATGCTGCCTTTTGACTACGAAATCTATTATTATTAACAGCTGTAAAAATGGAGGGGTTTGGAGTATACCCTTAATCCTTAATATTGCTTCGGCGGACTCTCGCTTGCACAAGCTGACTCAAACACCATCCGCCTCGCAATGATCTTACACACCCTGAGGCTTTTCAGTTTGGGCCTCTTCGAAGGGAACTTCATCCATACCCCTTTTCTTAAATAAAAAAAAGGACTGGCAGGTTTCCTTCCAGTCCTTTCAAATATGTATTAGTTTGATTATGCCTGTGATACAGCCACCGCAACAGAAACCGAAGCACCAACCATAGGATTGTTTCCCATGCCGATTAATCCCATCATTTCCACATGAGCCGGAACGGATGAGGAGCCTGCAAACTGCGCGTCGGAATGCATACGTCCCATAGTGTCGGTCATGCCGTACGAAGCAGGACCAGCGCCCATATTATCCGGGTGAAGTGTGCGACCAGTTCCGCCGCCCGAAGCCACGGAGAAATATCTCTTGCTTTGCTCAATGCATTCCTTTTTATAGGTGCCTGCAACCGGGTGCTGAAAACGCGTCGGGTTGGTAGAGTTCCCTGTAATTGAAACATCAACGCCTTCGCTGTGCATAATAGCAACGCCTTCGCGAACATCATCGGCGCCATATACGTTTACTTTTCCTTTATCACCTTTGGAATAGGCTGTGCGGGCAACTTCTTTCAATTCGCTGGTGGCGTAATCAAATTGGGTTTGCACATACGTGAAACCGTTAACACGCGCTATGATTTTAGCCGCGTCTTTACCTAATCCATTCAGGATTACGCGAAGTGGCTCCTTGCGGACCCTGTTGGCTGATTTGGCTATACCAATGGCACCTTCGGCGGCGGCAAACGATTCGTGCCCGGCAAGGAAAGCGAAACATTTGGTTTCCTCGCGAAGCAGCATTGCGGCAAGATTTCCGTGACCTATACCAACTTTACGGTCGTCGGCAACAGAACCAGGGATGCAGAAAGCCTGCAAGCCTTCGCCCAATGTAGTCGCAATATCGGCAGCTTTGGTCTGTCCTTTTTTAATGGCAATAGCAGCTCCGACGATATATGCCCACATGGCATTTTCAAAAGCGATAGGCTGGATATCTTTAACGATATTATAAACATCCACGCCTTTGTTGTCGCATATTTTCCTGGCTTCTTCAAGGGAAGAAATACCGTGCGAATTCAGCACCTGGTTGATTTTGCTGATTCGTCTTTCGTAACTTTCAAATAATGGCATAATATGTTTCTCCTATTCTTTACGTGGATCAATAGTTTTAACTGCATCTTCCATGCGGCCGTATTTCCCGGAAGCTTTTTTAAGGGCTTCGCCAGCTTCGGTACCGGCTTTAATCATATCCAGCATGCGGCCGATGTTAAGAAATTCGTAACCTATGATTTCATTTTCTTCATCCAAACCAATTTTGGTAACGTAGCCTTCAGCCATTTCGAGGTAACGGGGACCTTTGGCAACGGTGCCATACATGGTGGCGGTAACGCTCCGGAGTCCCTTGCCCAGATCTTCAAGACCAGCGCCGATGGGTAAGCCGCCTTCGGAGAAAGCAGTTTGAGTACGTCCGTAAACAATTTGCAGGAACAATTCGCGCATGGCGGTATTGATGGCATCGCAAACAAGGTCCGTGTTCAATGCCTCCAGGATGGTTTTGCCCGGAAGAATTTCGGAGGCCATGGCAGCCGAATGAGTCATGCCTGAGCAACCGATGGTTTCGATCAGCGCTTCCTCAATGATGCCGGCTTTCACATTCAGGGTTAACTTACAGGCTCCCTGCTGGGGAGCGCACCAACCCACGCCATGGGTCAAACCAAAAATGTCAGTTACTTCTTTGGCCTTTACCCATCTACCTTCTTCGGGGATAGGCGCAGAACCATGATTTGCCCCCTGTGCGACACAAATCATTCCTTCAACTTCGTGTGTAAAACTCATATTATTTTGATTTTAAAATGAAAATGCTTTTAAGTGCCTTATTTTAAAGATGCCGCAAGATTTTTCAATTGATTCCAGCCTGTCCGGTAAATTCTAAAACCAGTATTTCATTACAAAATGGAAGTATGCCCATTCAAATAATCTTTATACAGGATGAAAGAATATTTTTTTTCATTTTATCCGACGTATCCGTTTACATCGGACAATAAAAACTGATGTATAACTGATCTGCTTAAACTGTCCGTACAAAGGTATCTAACCTTATGTAAAAGTAAAAGAAAATTAGAAATCAGGCACGCTATTTATCCTGATTCAATATAAGGATTTCTTAATTAATATTTACAACTACTGCCAATGCTCATTTCAGGATAACCAGGCAAGGCACATGGGAAGCCAAACAGGAATAGCATATGCTATCAGACGCAACCACCCTGACTGACTTCGTAGTGCAACATAAAAATTGATTGGTGAAATAAAATTTGAAGATTTAAATAACCTGAAGGGGTGGCTGGAAGATATGATTATGAGATAGATACAAAGAAATATTTTTTTTGGTAAGTGCTATGTCACCTTAATATCTTAACCTACATGTCTAAAATATGGTAAATGAATTAAATACTTGTTTTTGTTTACAAGCTGAATTGAATTGACTCACCAACTAAAGCGTCTGGTTTTCTAACGCCTGAGTTTCATAGAGGATGCGCGGCAAATTTTAGTTATTGCCGATAATTATGGGTTACCATTTAACTCATCTTTAATATCATCAGGTAAATCAAACGGATCATCTATATCTGGCACAGCCTCACATTCGGCAGCGTCGTTATAAACTTGTGCTGCATCAGGGGCTATAGTGTCCTCGCCGAATTCAGGGAATAAGCCATTTAGCTCTATATCAGAAAAGCCTTTGCTTTTCAGGTGAGCAATAATTTCCCCATAATCTGCGCCCGGATTTTCTTCTTTGAAATTATCAAGTTCTTCCCATAAATCAATTGTGTTCATGGTGTTTTATGATTAAAATTGGTTTTTAAGTGTATCGCTACCTTTTCCTTTGCTTTAACCTGGAGTTCTTTGTTATCACTAATAATTATATCGTCGCTGAAGTTCATTCCCTTTGTGAGGGTGTTTTTTAACTCAAACGCTTTTTCAAAAGCTTGCTCATTTGAGATTTTCTCGAATTTAAAACTTACCCAAAGTTTTTCATATTCAACATTAAGAGTCTGAAGTAAAAAATGCTTTTCATTTAGTTCTTTCGCATATTTTGTATAGTTCAAATAGGGTTTTATTAAAGAGATTATTTGTGATATGGCAATAATTACAGCCCATAACCAGGCTAAATATGGAATCTGCCAGATTGCCCAGGCCGAAATGGAGGTCGACGTTGCTATTACTAAAAAAATATTGATTGTTCTGTCTCTTTTCTGATATTTTTCGAGCAGAAGATCTATGTAAAACTCTTTAAATTTCGAGTTCTGCATCTGATTCCATAAAAGCCGGTATGTCTCTTCTTTAGTAATTTGCATAATCTTTGAGTATGCTGGTTACATTTTTTTGACAATACTTTATTCTTCCTAGTCGTTAAATTGTAAATACAATAGTAATCGTTTAAAATGATATCAAATATATGAAATTATTCGCGTTTTTAGATGCCGGAGATGCATTTTCTTTGAGGTAAACAGTCCTCCGTTCTGTATCGGTTTATCCTTTTAAGCTCAGAGTCCTGATAATACAAATACTTCAGTTGTTCCACTGTAATATGACAACCGAAATCAACAATCCCGAAACAGCAATCCGAAATCCTCACAGGGGCTATATTTATCAAAACAATTGAAATAGCTATGATGCAGGTCTATCGCTAATAATAAACAGTTTCGCTTAAAATAACGTCATTTTCTGTATATAACAGGGTAAGGAATTTATAGTATTCCAGGTGCTTAATATGCCCGAAATTCTGATCCTGTATCTTTTTCAGATCAGCTACAACAGACTTAAGTTTATTGGTGTCAAAAACCTTGTCGCACAAAGGCAGTAAAACATTATCCACTATTTTAATATGCCTTTCCTCGATTACTACATAATTCATTATGCTTGCTGACAAACTCTTCAGAACCTGAGCATTACCTGAAAGATACTCATCGAAAAGTGTATCGATTTCATCCAGGTAGTCATGAGCCAGTTTTTGCTCATCAGTTAACTGATTTATTGTATCCGCTGTCCAGGGTATATCATATTCAAGTAAAGCCGGGTAAAGACATTTTTCTTCCTTTTCATAATGACAGTGCTCAGAAAAAGTATGCAGGAAATCAAGAATCTGTACAATCCGGTATGAGTCTATAAATTTGCCTGTACGCATATCATGGGCAAGCTTTTTCATGGAAGCGAGAATAATTGTTATAGCATAATGTTCACCTTTTATATCAATGGTTGGTTTCATCGGGATCAGATTTTAGAGTTAGTTATGAAAGACTGCGCGGGTCCGGAGTTTTGAAGCCCGGAACCGCCAGGTTCTTCACCTGTATTGGTTTTGTTAACATAACGGGATGTAAATTCTATTATTTTCAGCACTGTGTTTTTAATATGTTAATTATAGTTAAGACCCAAAATAGGATCAGCCTGAAGCGCGGCATTTAAGCTGACATGTCACGTGTTTCGTTCGCGTGCATCTTCCTGGTGCTCGGCAGGTAAAGAATATTGACTTTTTTAGTGAATTTTTAACCTGTACGCACACTGACCCCAATCCATGTTGAAATTGTGAAAGAATTCCTCAATAATAGGGACATCAAGCATTTGAGAAGCCTGAGACAGGCTTGGCGAAAATTGTCACAGGTTTAAAAGTAAAATAAATTTAGTGTAAACAAGATTTGTAGCTGATATTGTTGTACTTTCCCGCACTTTTTGCATTTTGAAATATGTTCAAACTAACCAAGCTAATCAAATCTGATTTTATGAACAAGAAATTACTGCCATTTCTGATTGCCAGTGTGGTTTTTTTATCCGTTTTTAACTCCTGTTCCAAGCAGGAGGAAGACACTGCTCCATTAACTTCGAACCAAACAAGTATTGGGAGTAACTTTAAAGCAGCAACAATCATTCTTTCGGAAGGCTTCGAAAATGCTTCAAAATCTTCTTACACTGCAGCGGCGGTTACCCTGACTTCAGGAAGCTGGAATTTAAATGACGCATTAATCGGCAATACAACCAGCGATCGTAAAAGCGGATTGAATTCAGCACGTGTCAGGAACACTGGTAAAATTACCATGCAATATGACCTGGCAAATGGCGCCGGTACTGTTCAGGTGAAACATGCCAAATATGGTACTGATGGCAGTAGTACATGGGAATTGTGGCGGTCGACCAACAGCGGTTCTTCCTGGTCGAAAGTTGGCAGTACTATTACAAGCAGCACTACAACCCTGGCTATAACATCATTCACAGTTAAGCTAACAGGCACTGTGCGTTTCGAAATACGTAAAATAAGTGGTGGTACAAACCGTATCAATATTGATGACATTTCTGTAACAGATAATTCGACCGGAACCGGCGGCACAGTAACGCCACCCGCCCCTGTAACCGGCGATAACGACAATATGCTTCTGGGAAACCCCAGCAATGCAACCAGTGATCTTATCAACACAAATAACTACCTGATGGTTAAGCCGCAATACTGCTTATCATACAGCAATACAAAACACACACCCAACTGGACAAGCTGGCATTTGTATTCAGCCGACATTGGATCTGCTGCCCGCCAGGACGATTTCCGCTCTGATGCTACATTGCCAACGGCATGGTATAAGGTTGTTGCTTCCGAATTTTCGGGTTCAGGTTTCGATAGGGGGCATATGTGCCCTTCAGCTGACAGGACTTCAACTGTAGCCAACAATTCGGCTACTTTCCTGATGACTAATATGATACCGCAATCGCCGAATAACAACCAGATTCCCTGGGCCAATTTAGAAAATTATTCACGTTCACTTGTAGCTGCCGGTAACGAGGTATACATCATCAGCGGCCCAGCAGGACAAGGCGGAACAGGCTCTAATGGTTATGCAACTACAGTAGGAAATGGTGTTGTGGTTCCCGCTCAAACCTGGAAAATTATTGTTGTTATACCTAATGGCAATGGTGATTTAAGCCGGATTACAACTTCTACAAGAGTAATTTCCATCATTATGGCTAACAATCAAACTGTGTCGTCCCAGGCCTGGGGATTTTACCGGGTAAGTGTTGATGCCATTGAGACATTAACAGGGTATAACTTCCTTTCAAATGTCCCTTTAGCTATTCAGAATACCCTGGAAGCCAAAGTTGATAATTTATAACAGGAGTTTTGATTACAATAGGAAACCCGGTTTTTAGCCGGGTTTTTTTTGATATTTCAGATTTTCGCCAATTGAATTTTGCTGCACTCTAAATCTGCGTTAAACACAGGTCCCTTAACACTTTTTCCGCGCCGGATAGTTTCCATGTTCTATAATTCTGTACTTTCGGGCTAATTTTCCGGAATAATGACAACGATAGAAAGCGCATCTGTTAAACGAATGATTTCTGATTTAGCTTCTGAAGGCTTTTCCTTTCATGAAGATAAGGATGAAATTAACGAATATCGTTTTGGGAAATTATACCGCAGGCGCAAGCTTGAAAATGTAGTCTTTGAAAAGGATGGGATCATTGTTAAAATTTATAATGCTTTGTTTTTCAGGTTAACCGGTATCTCACATTTATTTGATGAGGGATTACAAAAACCGGTCCGGGTTTCGGACGATGAATTTTATGAAATACAAAAACATCTGATCCGATACAGGTACGAGCAACAGCTAAAACACACTAAACCTTCGGACGGCGAGCTGATATTACCTGTAACGACTCACAACGAGACGTTAGATTCAGATCATTAATTCTTTTCATTAAAACCTGGCAACGATTTCCTGCAGTGGGCTGTCTTTAGCTTTTATAAACAGGCAGTCCCCAAAAGTCATCCAATTATTTGTGCTTCAAACGAATAAAAAACAAGATTCAGTGCACTGAAGGTATATCTATTTTCGCGTTGACGAATTTCCACACGTCGGATTTTTATGCATCTTTGTCAATGTATTGAAGGAGCCGATTAGTTAGGGTCTGCTGTTAAACTCAGAGTCGCAAATCAATGAAAACCCTTTTGGTTGGCAGTATCTGGAGACGTGAAATCATAGCATGCTGAAAAATGAGCACACGATTGATTAAAGCTGTTGCT
>CAIRMR010000153.1 GCA_903879715.1 uncultured Bacteroidales bacterium | reverse complement strand
TGTTCAACAATGGTAAAACCCGATTTCTTTCTCATAATCAAGAATTTTTTTGGTGAATAATTCCTGAATAACGGAAAGAATCGGGTATTTTTGCTTTAGCTATCCCACGGATGTGGGATTTAGTTCAATAAAGGCTATAACAAATGGCGGGTTTGGAAACATAATTGAAGCTTTGCAGCCCGCACAATCATCCATACTTGTTGGCAGTTAAGTATCACGCAATCCGCTACTTATCATGTTCCATATCGCTCAGATGCAGGTTTAGTGCTTTAACCGAAATCTGGATTTCGTAGATTGAAATTCCAAGTGAAGCAATCATCATTAACAAAGCCAAACCAAATACCCAAACAGCTATAATATTCTGACCCACAAAAATCAGGAACATAGTTCCTACACACAGAAACAGGCTTGCCACTCCTGAAATCTGCATATTCTTGGTTAAATAAAGCCGTTTACGGATATTGGCAATCTGGCTTTTCAAAAGTTCGTTCGGATCGGCTTTAAATTTTTCGTGCAAGGTTCGGATCAGGGCGGCATAAGCTAAAAAGCGGTTGGTATAAGCAAGCAGTATCAGCGAAATAGCCGAAAATAATAGTGCGGGAGTGGTAAGCGTAATTGGTTCGTGCATGGGAAATTAGATTTTTATCTCTGGAATAAATAGGAGGCTTGTATGTTTCAGCACGCAAAATTACAAAATAGTGAAGCGCCAAATGCCTGAAGTCACTCCTGGTTTTCACTTTCACTTCCGGAGACTGTTTTATTTAACGTCAGTTTTAAGGTTATAAAACCAATTATCCCGGCAATTGCAGACGCAACCAGGATAGCCATTTTCGCGTTGTCAATAATTGATTCATTGTCGAATGCCAGCAGAGTAATAAAAATAGACATTGTAAATCCTATCCCTCCCAGCATTCCTGCCCCAAGAATATTTTTCCACTTCAGGTCGTCGGGCAAAACAGCGATTCCAAGCAACACGGCGACAAATGAAAACAACAGTATCCCCAATGGTTTTCCTATTACCAGCCCCGCAATTATCCCAAGACTGTCGGAAGTACCAAGGTTGCTGATCCAGTCACCACCTATAGCAATGCAGGTATTAGCCAGCGCGAATAATGGAAGTATGATAAAGGCAACCGGCTTGTGTAAAAAGTGTTGGAGAATATACGAAGGCGATTTTTCGCCACCATCACCAAACGGGATAACAAATGCCAGCAAAACGCCTGTTATTGTAGCATGAACCCCGGATTGCAGCATAAAATACCATGCAAATGCGCCTCCGATCAGGTAAGGGATAAGGTTATGAATTTTCAGTCGGTTCAAAATACCGAGAACGCCCAGTATTCCTATAGCTATTCCCAGGTTTAAGACTGATAATGATGAAGTATAAAAAATTGCGATAACAATTATTGCGCCCAGGTCGTCGATAACGGCTAAAGCTGTAAGGAATATTTTGAGTGAAACAGGAACCTTATTCCCTAATAATGAAAGAATTCCAATCGCAAAGGCGATATCCGTTGCCATTGGTATTCCCGTGCCGGATTGTGTTGCTTTACCAAAATTGAGGACTAAGAAAATTCCGGCTGGTACAAGCATTCCTCCTAAAGCACCGAAAATGGGAAGAGCTGCCTGCCTGGCACTTGTCAGTTCGCCAGCATATATTTCCCGTTCGAGCTCCAACCCTATCAGCAGGAAAAAAATCATCATCAGGCCATCATTGATCCAATGTACCAGGCTGTGACCGGCAATATCATAATGCCAGAAATGGATATATCCTTTCTGAAACTCAGAATTAGCAAGAATAAGAGAAATAACCGTAACAAACACCAGTATCAGGCCGCCGGCCTTTTCACTTTCGAAAAATTCGTGGAACAGCTTAGTTAGTTTAACCATAAACAGATTGATGAAGGATGACAATATGCCGGGTCCGGAATTTTGCCGGAATCCGTTTTTTTCATATAATTATCCGGTTCTAAGGCCATCGCTATACTAAATAACCCAGCCATGTACTTTTTATTTAAATAGCTTAGCGCGAATACATATCAATCACCTCCGAAACAGCCTTTGTACAAGCCGGGCAAAAGGCCTGTTTGTTCCTGGTGAACATGATACAGTCGAGCGCTGAACGGTAAATCCCGAATTGCATATAATTACCTCCTTCGAACGCGCCGGTTGCATCTTTGAACTTGTTTTTTCCAAACATTTCGAGTGAGGTCTTTTTTTCGCGTTCAAATAAAGCTTCCATCTGGGTTTCAGGAACGTTGGCTGCCCGCAAAGCCCTTCGCTCCTTCTGAATATCATAACTAAAATTATCGAATTCGGTTTTGTCCCATGGAGTTGGAATTGGTGTGCCGGGTTTAACAAGCTCTTTCCATTTCAGGTTGGCCGTATCCAGAAGTGCGGTAACATTGGGTTCCCAGGGTTCAACAGTAATTGCCGGTGTTTGATACGAAACATCAGAAGTGTAATATTCATCCGCCAAAGCGGCAAAAGAATGTCCAAATTCATGAACGAAAATATAACGTGAGAATTTATTATCGGCAGCCACGGTTGAATACAAATTAAAAATACCTCCGCCACCGTAAGTGCGTTCGTTAATCAGTATAAACATATAATCGTAAGGAACACTGGAAGCTACATCGCGCAGGGTGCGGTTATCGTACGAAAGCGCGTACCTTTCGGAGTCGAAAGCGCCGTACGACATGGAAAGCGGCGTACGGTTGAAAACCCCGGGATGTGGTTTGTTAACACCGCTGGTTGCCGAAGGAGTTTCAACGACCCTCACATTAAAATCAGCTTTACGTGATTTAAAGGGCTCAACAGTAAATAGTTCATCGGCAAGCGAAGCCACATCTTTGTGAAACTTATCCATTTCAGCAGAAGTATAGCCATCGCCGAGTATTACAATATCAACATGATTGGCAGCCTTTCCGTTATCAATATATGAATAGTTTTTATACGCGCTTTTCAGAACAGAAGGATTTACGATCCTTGATTTGGGATCGACTACAATACTCCAGATGGCAACAAAATTGCTTTTCGGATCCCGTTTTTCGATGGTGAGTTTAACAGGCAATTTAGGCCATGGAAAACGTACTGACTCGTGAAAGGTTCCCCAGGCCGGATCGCCTATACTCTGCCATTCGCCGAAAACACTGCCAAAGCCACGGCTGTAAAGCAAGGTATTCGTCAAAGTGTCGGTTATCTTAAAAAAATAAGCCCCGCGGTTGAGTTCATCCAGCAACACAGTTTCACTTCCGCCCCAGGCTCCGTCGTTCAGTATACGGTCGAGGGAAAAATGTTCCTCGGCAACGGTTCCTGTGTGGAAATAATCAACCCGCATGGTTTCGGCGGTGAAATACTGGTGGTAATTAACATTTTTATTTTGCCGGGCAAACGATAGCAAACTTAATCCCAGTGCCAGAAACAGAATGGAAAATCTTTTCATTTTATTTGTCTTTTTTAATAAAGTAAAAGTATCAATTAATCGTTTAGGCCCTGATTTCTTATTTTGAAAAGATATTAATTTTATAATCGCTCCAAAGCAATTACATCAAGACTTACTTTTGTAAAAAACCGCTAAGGATAAACTACGCTAAATGAAAACTGCTGTTCCATTGTTTCTTTTTTTGTTGACAGCCTCTTTTTCATTTGGCCAGGTTAAAAGCTATAAACGGGGAGTTGGTTATGGAAACCATTCTGCCTCAGATATGCAAACTGCCTCCAAAGGCATATCATGGTGGTATAACTGGTCACCGGAACCTGAATATGCCATTGTAACCACCTATTCCGGGTATAATGTTGATTTTGCGCCACAGGCATGGAATGGTTCGGGTATTAACGGAGTGAAATTATGGGTTGCGCAGGATGATAAGGTGAAGTACATATTAGGTTTCAACGAACCAAATTTTAAAGCGCAGGCTGGCATGACTCCTACACAAGCCGCAGCTGCATGGCCTCAATTGCAGGCAATTGCCGATCAATACAACTTGAAATTAGTGAGCCCGGCAGTAAATTATTGCGGTGATTGCGTTTCGGAAAACGGGATAGTTTATACAAATCCCTTTAAATGGTTAGATGATTTTTTTACCGCCTGCGTTGGCTGTCGTGTGGATTATATTGCTCTTCACTGGTATGGAGGCGGCAACTCCATGAGCAGTTATATAGAAGATGCCCGCAAATACGGCAAACCAATCTGGGTAACCGAATATGCCAACTGGGAAACAGGGGTTACCGCACAAAGCCAGAAAAGTTATTTAGCCGGAACTACCAACTTTTTAGAGCGCGATCCTGATGTTTTCAGGTATTCGTGGTTTATCGGAAGAGGTTCAGGTGCCACAACCTATCCATACATTGATTTGTATAGTGGAAGCGGACAGATGACAGATTTAGGCCAGCTTTACCTGGATATCCCGGTTTATGATTCAACATTCGTTAACGCGGTGCCCGGAAAGATTGAATCGGAAGAGTATTACCGTCAGAAAGGGGTGTTTGCCGAGCTCACAAGCGATACTGATGGACTTATGGATGTCGGTTATACCGATGCGGGTGACTGGCTGAAATATAAAATCTCTGTTTCCGAAACCGGAGAACACCAGATAATAACAAGGTATGCCGGAACCGCAGCCGGGAGATTTGATGTTTACGTTGATGATGTCAAAAAAGCAACCGTCAATACAACAAATACCGGTGGCTGGCAAACATGGGCATCGGTTGTTACATCCATCAACCTTGAAGCAGGCGAACATATTTTAAAACTTGCTGTAGCGAATGCCGGATTTAATTTAAACTGGCTGAAATTTGAAAAAGGTGCTGCCGGTATAGCCGATAATCAATTGCAAAAATTAAAAGCAAATGTTTATCCTAATCCCATATTGGGTAATAAGTTTAAAATCGTATTCGAAAATTCTGTTTCCGATGACATGACGATTCAAATTACAGATTTAACCGGGAAAATTATCTATACCCAAAAAGCCGTAAAATTAATCGGGAAAGAAATCGGCATTGATTTGGGGAATGTACCAGGTATAAGCAAAGGGATTTATACTCTGTTGGTTAGAACTAAAAATGCGTATTTGAACCAAAAAATCGCACTGTTTTAAACTTTTCCGAAATTACATCTTTGCGTCCTTTGCGAAAAACTTTGCGTCCTTGCGTTTAACTTTTTTACCGCGAAGACGCAAAGAAAATAAAAAGCGTTTTGCTTTTCTTACCGCGAAGACGCAAAGAAAATGCAAAGAACGCAATGTTTATATCTGATTCAGATTAAGAGCCCTATTCAATTTCAATATTGTATTTATCCAGTAACCCTGCAATTCCCAGCCGTGAGAAACGCGCTTTTTTAATGCGGTTTCGCTCAGGATCGAGGGAATAATTATAGGATGAACGGAAATCAGCCTTTTCGAGGTTTGTACCGAAAAATATACTGCGATGAAGATCACAGTTTTCGAATATCGCACTCGTCAGCTCAGCTTCCGTGAAATCAGCTTCCTGCAGGTTGCAGTTTATAAAACCTGTCTTTTTGAGTTTCAGTTTGTAAAATACCGAAAGTTTCAGAATACAGTTTTCGAACCTGAACGACAGCAGGAAGCTGTTGCACTCCTGGAACTGAATACCCATTACTTTGCAGTTTACAAACCGGATATCGTTTAATGTGGTGTTTCTAAACGCAACCATGCTAAGGTCGCATCCGTCGAAACTGCACTCCCTGAAAATGAAATTGGATAAATCGCAACTATAAAAATTGCAGTTTTTAAACGTGCAGTTTTCGTATTCGCCACGTGGAAACGGGGAAGATGTAAAATCAAGCTTCTCAAATAATTTGTTTTCAATCAAAATTTAATCTCTTAATGATGAATACCCAGGCCCTTTCTGCATCCCAAACAGACTACTCTATTTAAATACAAATTTACAGCTTTTCCGATTCCCCGCTCAATTGATCAATCAAAGTCTGCCTATATTTCCTGCATTCAATAATTGGCTTATCTGATATAATCAGCCATTTATCCAAAATAATTTCAAGAATAAGAAATATCTTTCGCCCGAAAATATCAGTTAAAGCCGGCAAAACAATGCTACCTGTTAACTGAAAGTACTACCCTGTTAATAATATTTTCCAAAATCAAACCTGAACAACTTAGCAGTCTCATTGAGCCACCCCGACTGAATGCTTTCGGATGAAATCCACCCTGTGTTATCATTTTTCAATACAATTCCTTCGGACTGGCCCAGGTGTAAAGCTAAACCCAATTCAATTCTCCGCTTGCTTCCGCTAAAAAACTCTGAGCCGTTATACCCTGATAATAACCAGGCAAAACAAATATAAGATCTTCCTGATGTGTTTTTATACCCCAATAGTATAATGTTCCCATTCTGATTCACAGTGGCATCGGTTATAAGTCCGTCAACCTGAAATTGTTCAACGAACCTTGCTTTGTACCAGCCAGGTTCTGCCGGAACTACATAGTGCCGCGTCTGTAAGTCAGCCCAATCCTTGCTGAAAAGATGCAGCGAATCATTGTAGAAGAAGAAAGCTTCACAATCAAAATCGTTATTGTTAAACGCCGGAGTGAAAAAAGTCTGATCGGGATAAAAAAAATGAATATAACCGGCTTCCACAGTGTCTGTCACTGGGTTGTATAAATCCGATTTCGCTATCTTCAGAATTTTCAGGTCTTTTCTGTCGCCTGAATTATTCCCAAAATCCCCGATGTACATATTTGAATCGTCCTGTGCCATGCCTTCCCAATCCTTGTTCACTGAATTTCGGATGACGACCGTGCGCAGAATATTCCCGTTTACACTGTCAATCTGGTAGATTTCCGGTGGGTTTCCGCTATCATTGTGTGTCCAGAGCTGGCCATTAAAAAACAAAAGACCTGAAGTTTCCTTTATTTTACCAGGCAAACCGGCAATGAAGTGAGGTTTATAATGCACAGTCTTATAAGTGGTTGAAATGGCTCGAAGCGGGGTATTATCCGGGAAATTCAGAGCAGTAGAGTCAGTCTGCGCTTTGAGCGGGAGAAAACTATTGAAAGAAAAGAGAATGATGACAATAATTTGCAATTCACCACGAGTAACTCCCATAAGCTAAGTTTAGCGATATTCAATTACCGAGGGTTTCCCGATAGTAAAATCAGGGAATCCAAAATCGGTAGTTCGGAAAGGATTTGCTATGATAATATTATTCCCTTTGCCAGGAATGGTAGGATAAAAAGCGAAAGACAGTTGAATATTGCTGACAACCAGGTAATCATTACGAATAAGAACCCCCATTCCCAATTGAGGATACATACGGCTATGGCTGAAGCCGGAGGTTCCATTGCCCAGCATACCGAACGAAAAATTAAGGTAAGGCCCAAACCTGAAACCCAGTACATTCCAGGGTGCATAGGATTGAGTCTGAATTACAAAAAGCAAACGACTGGTACCTGAAAGCACAGCGCTGTTAAAACCGTTAAGACCATACCCATCGTTAAGCGTTAATCTTTCGTATGAGGGCTGCCTTAAGCCGAGTGTAAATTCAGGTTTTACAAACTGCCTGAATTTCCAGCTCCCGATAGAGAATAAGCCCGAAAAATAATTTATACTGGCTTTTAAAACGCCTTCGGTCCTGTAAGATGCGTTTATAAACGTTCCGTATTCAATATTAGTTCCAAAGTAACCTAATTTGAAAAAATTACCCCACGAATGGTTAAATCCCCAATACCAGCGATCGCTGTTTTTCAGCTGGTAACCGACCACAACGCCGTAAGTGATTCCAATCGGCACGTCTTCGGTTGTTCCGAAACGAAAAATATAACTTTGCTCTGCATATTTCCGGCTCGAAATCCCCAGCCCGGACAAATAAAACTGTTCACTGGTATAATAATCCATCAGGTCAGGTTGCTCAATGGGTTTTTCGAGATACCTGACAGTATAGATCCGTCCGGATAAAATCAATTTTGTAGACCTGTCGGTGACTGACCCGCCTCTGAAAACCTGCCAGGCCGCGGCAGCCCAATAATCCTGGATGTTGGCTTTGGACTGTAGATTAAGGCGTATTGTGTCATTTTTATAAATCCATCCGGTCAGTTTTTGCTGTGATACGGCTACACCACCAGCCCACCGGGCAACAGGAGAGAAAAATGATCTTTCGAAATTTAGCCCCTTAATGAAATTTTTATTCTCATCAATGGAGTACGCTAAACGCATGCTTATATATGAGTTCCTGATATTTGGCACAAAATAATAGCCTGTAAAAGCATTGTTGGCGTTCATATAATTCTGCATATACGAACCTGAAAATGTATGTCCCAACCCACCCAGGTTTTTATCGGTTAGTTTTAATGTAATAGCCTCATTTGAGAATGCGCCATCGGGGACAATACTCCACAAATCGCTGGCGCGAACAAAAACATCAACTGAATCAGAATTTTCGCCTGTCGGGACAGCTGTAATAACAACATCGTAAATATAACTCTGGCTGCGGATTAAACGTTCCGATTCCTTTACCAATAAGGAATCAAACCTATCATTCCTTTGAATTAACATCCGGTTCCGGATAACATAATCCTGGGTCTTTACATGAAGCAAATTCCCGGTATTTTCGAGGTAACTTCTTGGCCTGGCAGTGGTATCAGCAATCTGAAATCCAAAAGGATCAAGGGTGGTAACATTAATACTCCGGATTATCTTACCTTCATAACAGGCATAATTTTCAGAAACCGGATTGATTGAAATTTCAGGGGTTGGAGTCGTTGAAGTAATCACCGGTCGTAATAAAAGGCTTTGTATTATACTGGTAAATTTCCGCCTGGACGAATATTCTTCAATTCGTTTATAAACTCCTGTAACACCAGTACTGTCAGGTTTCTCCTGCGCTAACGCAACCCCGCTTACGCAGACCATGAACAATAGAAATATGAAAATATTCCGTAGTAACATGAGTATTAAGTTGTCTGTATCCTGAAAGGAGGTAAAAGATTAATTGAATCTTGGCAGAGTCGCAAAGATACACAAAATTATAATCTTCGTATGCAATATTCAATTATCCAACTGTATTTCAACTATATACATGTTTATTCTTTTTGCGTCTGATATGTGCAACAAAAAGGCTACATAAATTTTTGATGTGCTGGAACCAAATTTTGATGAAGAATTATAAACAAATTTGATTGTTTTGGAAATATCGAATTGATTATTTATTTTTCTTTTGCTTTTTGCTTGATCAAAAAGCAACAAAAAATCAAAAAAAGATTTTACTTCAAGTGGTTTTATAATCCAGCACATCAAAATAATATCTTGCCAATAAAAAAAAATGAAGGCAATAATAAATGGTATCAACTGTGAGAATTACAGAACAAATTTTGCTGTTTTTATGAAAAGCAATTTCGGATCACTTTCAAAAGTTGAGGAGTAGGTTTCGAAAAATGTTAATTCTGAGAGTATAAAGTCTCGTAGAGACGAAAGTATGGTAGCAAAAAAATACAAATTAAGGTTAAGCCTCGTAGAGGCGACATTATTATACACTATTCTTATGGCAAATATTTACTCGCACCTGAACACTCACGTTGTTTTTGCAGTTAAAGGAAGAGAAAATATATTGCCATCCAAAATGCGTCCTGAGCTATTCAAATATATCTCATGAATTTTAACCAATACCAATCAATTTTCCCAGGCAGTAAATGGGTACAAAGACCATGTCCATAGGTTTTTAGAAATGAGTCCCTTTTAATCTCTTTCGGACATTGTAAGAATTGTAAAGGCCGATTTTTCGAAATGGTTTAATAAAAATAAACTTATGGTTGGCAAATTTTCATGGCAGGAAGAATAAAGAGGTTTCTCATATTCACGATCGCAGCCTATATTTTTGAATTTTATGAATAATTTTTTCATCAATAATACCGCCTCTACGAGGCTTTTAATATATTGATGATCTTTTTTCTACCATAATTTCGCACCTACGGTGCTTTATTATCCATCACTAACGTTAAAAAACGAAACTAGAAAGTTTCAAAAAACTTATGGCCTTTCCAAAAAACCCTTCTTCTTCCCCAACTTTTATGACTGACCCGCAATTTCTAATTAGCAGAGCAGCATTACGATCAGCAGTATTGTTAAATTGACCCATGTCCGAAAGGGATTTTTCCAGTGAACATCATAAAAAACCATGAATCAGTTAATCGGCAAAGGAAAGGCCAATCCATATTCTCAAACAAAAGTCAAACAGTTTTTTCATTAAAATACTTCATGATAACATCATTCAACATATTCTGATCAATAGGTTTAGCAAAATAATCGTTGCATCCGGCAGCCATGGCCTTTTCGCGTTCTCCTGAAAGTGAGTAAGCTGTTTGTGCAACTATTACTATATCCGTATTAAACTTTCGTATTTCCCTGGTTGCTTCATATCCGTTCATTTCAGGCATCTGAATATCCATAAGGATCATATCGATATCAGGGTTTTCCTGTAATATCCCTAAAACTTCAATTCCGGTTTTCGCATGCAGGATTTCGGTATTAAATTTTCGTAACATAATTGCAATCAGCAAATCCGATGTTTCATCGTCTTCACTGATGAGAATTTTAATAGGTTTTATCATGTCGATGCTTTTCAGGTTAAGTTTAGTGTTTGTAATGGTATCATGTTTTTCCAGGACAGGTAAATAAGGAATCGAGAAAAAGAAAACCGACCCGTTTTCTCCCGAGTTAACTTCAGGATTGGATTCAAACCAGATTTTACCCCCTAATAGTTCCACATATGCTTTCGAAATCGATAATCCCAAACCAGCACCTTCATAGTTTCTGGTCAGAGATTCACTTCCTTGCCGGAACCGCTCAAAAACAATCCCCTTATTTTCCTGGCTAATGCCAACACCAGTATCTTTTACAAAAAACTCTAGTACATCTGGTTCAACTAACGTTCCATCTTCATTCAATAGCTTGGATGGGTTCAATTTATAACCAATGGTAATGGAGCCTTGTTTAGTAAATTTAACAGCGTTTTTAATCAGGTTGGTTAAAACAGCAGTAAGTTTTTCTTTATCTGTCGTGATTATTGCCTTACTGTCGGGCAATGAATTTTTAAGATATAAATATAATCCTTTCTGCTGAGCCTCAGGTCTAAAAAAATCATGCAAGTCTTTAACCAGTTCATTTACATTTATTTCGGAATACAGAAGGTTTGTCTGACCTGATTCTAATTTTGAAATACTTATAATATCATTGATAATATTGAGCATACGGGCACCACTTTTCTCTATAATCCTGATATATTCCTGTTGCTGAGAACCAGACAGATCAGGTTCTTTGAGAAGAGCGGCAAAACCCAGGATACCATTCATAGGTGTTCGTATTTCATGACTCATATTCGCAAGAAAAGCTGTTTTTAAACGATCGCTTTCTTCTGCCTTTTCTTTAGCATTGATAAGGTCTGTAGTAAGCTGTTTACTTTCAGTAATGTCTTTCTTTATGGCAAGGTAATGAGTTATAACGCCATTTTCGTTTAAAATAGGAGATATTGAAGCAGATTCCCAATACAGTTCCCCATCTTTCTTTTTATTGTGAAACTCCCCTTTCCATTCTTTTCCTGATTGGATAGTTTCCCATAAAAAATCATATTCTTCCCTGGTTTTTTCGTGAGTACTAAATATCCTTGGATTTTTTCCCATTGCTTCTTCACTGGTATAACCGGTCAGTTTAAGTGTTGCCGGATTTGCATATTCAATTCTGCCTTCCGTATCGGTGATCACAACCGAATTTGGGCTCTGCTCAACAGCCCGTGATAATTTCCGGAGTTCATCTTCAGCTTTTTGCCGGGCTTTGGTTTCCTGGGCTTCTTTGTAAGCACGATAAACAGCCGGGATAAGCCTTTCCATTTTGTTTTTGAGCACATAATCAGTAGCTCCGTTTAAAAGTGATTCAATGGCTGCATCCTCTCCCATCGTTCCGCTTAAAAACACAAACGGGATATTGGGATAATTTCTTCTTGCAAACAACAGCGCTTCGGCACCTGAATAAGAAGGCAAGTGGTAATCGGATAAAATCAGATCGATTGTATGGTTTCTGAGTATGAAAAGGTAATCTTCTTCATTATCGGCAAAGAAATAGTTGAAGCGGACATTAGCCTTTTTCAGCAACGACTGTACCAACAGTGAGTCTGTAGGGTTATCTTCGAGATGAAGTAGCTGAATTATGCTTTCCATTTGTAATCGGGTTTTATTTCCCCGACCTGAAGGTCGGGATAAATCATTTCACCTCTTATGACGGTATTTCATTTATTACCACCCAGTATTGCCCCAATTCTTTAACTACCAGCATAAAGTCGTTTATATTCACCGGTTTTACTACGAACGAATTGGCCCCATTGTCATAGCACTCCTTCAGATCGAGAGTGTCGCGTGAAGAAGTAAGCATAATCACGGGAATATGCTTAAATGCCTTATCGGAACGAATTACCTTCAATACTTCGATGCCGTTCATCAAAGGTAATTTAATATCCAGTAGAATAAAAACCGGCATTCCGCCTGAATAATCAGCGAATTTCCCCCGTTTGTATAAAAAACCAATAGCTTCTTCTCCATCTTCAGCCACAATAATTTCGTTGCCAAAGTGCGCATTCTTCAATGCGGATTTGATAAGGATCACATCATTGGCGCTGTCGTCGACCAAAAGAATATTTTTGATGGTAGTTTCCATATTAGCCCAAATATGAATGCAATTTACAAATTATTCGTTGGGTAAACTAAAATAAAAGGTTGCGCCTTTGTTAATCTCGCCTTCAGCCCAGCAACGGCCACCATGGCGTACAACAATACGCTGGATGTTTGCCAGCCCGATCCCTATTCCTTCAAAATCGCGGGATTTGTGAAGACGCTGAAATACAGTAAACAATTTTTCCGCATATTTCATGTTAAATCCGGCACCATTGTCTTTGATAAAGAATATAGTTTCTTTATCAGCGCCAAAACTACCGATTTCGATGATAGCTTTTTCTTTTTTGCCGGTGTATTTAATGGCATTTGAAACCAGGTTAATCCACACCTGGTTGAGAAGTTGCTGATCAGCCTTCGATTCGGGAAGTACATCAACTTTTATTTCAATAGACCTTGACTGAATTTCCGGCTCAAAGAGTTGTAAAACCCTTTTTATTATCTGCGGGGTATCAATTCGTTCTTTGTGAAGTTCGGAGCGGTTAAGCTTCGAAAATGAGAGCAGTGCGTCAATAAGTTTTCCCATCTCTTCGGAGGATTGAACTACAACATTGAGGTATCCAAGCTCTTCCTTAGTTAATTCCGATGATTTGTTTTCGAGGAAAAGTCCGATAAATCCACTGATATGCCGCAAGGGAGCCCGTAAGTCGTGAGAAACGGAATAGGAGAATGCTTCGAGTTCTTTATTGGCTGCTACAAACTGTTCAGTGCGTTGTATTACTCGATGTTCAAGTTCTGAATTAAGGATTTTTATATCTTCTTCAGCTTTTTTCCGTTGCGTGATGTTGCGGTTTGTCGCTTTACGCCCTGCAAAAATACCCTCCTGGGTATAGATTGGACCGCATGAATGACTTATCCAGCAAATTTCCCCGGTTTTGGTTATTATACGGAATTCCAGGCTTTCCGCACTTAATTTATTTTTAATAAGTTCAGCATGCTGCGTATGAATGACCCTGTCTTCAGTATATACAATTTCGTCTATTAATTTTGGAGAAACGACAAATTCGGAAGGCGTATATCCGGTTACCCGCTCGCAGGATGGTGAAATGTATCGCAATTTCCCTTCCGGTGTAATCCAATATACCCAATCGTCAGTATTATCAGCAATTAAGCGGTATTTTTCTTCGCTCACTGCCAGGGCTTCTTCTGCTTTTTTACGTTCAGTTATATCGATAAAAGTAGCCAGAAAATTTTCATTAATGTATGTCCCTGAAATAATAATTTCGCGGATACTGCCATCCTTGCAGGTTACGTGATACACATCTGATTGAATATCGGTGCCGGATTCAGCTGCTTTTTCAACAGCCACATTCCAGCTATCATTCACCTTTTGCCGGTATTGTTCATCAGGATACGCTTTAATCCACCATTCTGTAAGTGTAGGAACATCGGTTTCGGTGTATCCAAATGTGTTTACAAATCGATCGTTTCTGAGTACAATCTTACCCTCTGAATCGACATAACATATGGGTAAAGGTGTACTTTCGAATAGCCGTCTAAATTGATTTTCGCTTTCGCGGAGTGATTTCTCAGCTCTTTTACGTATCCTGACTTCATCCTGGAGCGACTTATTGGCAATCATTAATTCAGCTGTACGTTCATTTACGCGTAGTTCAATTGCATTGTAAGCTTTATGCAGTTCACTTTGTGTGAAAACAAGTTTATCTTTCTCCTTTTGCAATTCCTCATTAACCATTCTTAACTGGTTTGGGCTGGGAATAGAGAGAAGACGTGGAAGTATGGGCCATACAACCACAGCTGTGGCTACTGAAATAACGGCACAAATAGCGTCAAAGCTTGCCTGCCACCAGTTCACTTCCCACCAAAGACCAATGACGTGAGTGATATGCGTTGCTCCACATGCAAGGATAAACAGTCCGAAAAGGAAAATTATCCAGGTGAATGGCAAGTCCTTTCGCTTACGGACAAAAACAATCAGAAAAAAGGGAATAGAAGCATAGGATATCGCTATCAACGCATTCGACAGAGCCATTACCATCATTAGTAAGGGTGACATTGAACCTGGATTTGCGCCTTTTATTTCCATATTTGCACCAGGCATAAAAACCATAGGGCCAATAATAAGAATTGCCAGCGCAACGGCCGGAGCGATAATTCGTGGTATTAGCGATAGGGCCTGTCTCAGAATTGATTTGGGCGGAGCAAAAGTCTGTACTTTGAAGGATTTTAAACGAAGGCTGTTGGTAATAACAAAAATTGAGCTGAAAGCCATCGCACCTGCTGCAAACATAGGACTAAGCATACCATAAGCCGCTATCGGGATAAGAGCAACATTATAAAACAAAGCCCAGATAAGATTCTGTACAATGGTTTGAGAGGTGCCACGTGACAAGGAAATAGCACGGCCCACGCCTGAAAGATCCCCGCTGATGAGTGTTATTCCGGCGGCAGCCATCGCAATATCAGTTCCGGTTCCTATAGCAATTCCCACATCTGCTTGTGCCAGCGCCGGTGCGTCATTAATACCATCGCCCACCATTGCTACCACGGGATGAGCAAAATTACCCATGCTGCCTTTTTCCTGTAGTTTTTTTATTGCATTTGCCTTTTCACCGGGCAATACTTCAGCCAGAACAGTACTAATTCCCAGCTGTCGGGCAATAGCTTCGGCTGTACTTTGATTATCACCGGTAATCATTACTATATCCATTCCAAGCAGGCGTAAATCATGAATCGCCTCTTTGGCTCCGGATTTAACGGTATCAGCAACAGCAATTATTCCGATGGGCCGGGCAGGCTCAGTACTATTAACTGGTTTGCAGGCTACAATCATAGCTGTTTTACCTGCGGATTGCAACCGCTGAACATCATCCTGAAACTCTTCAATGTCAATTTTTTCATTCTGCATCATGCGCAGGTTTCCAATAACGACTGATTGATCATCCACTACAGCCCTTATTCCTGAACCACCAAATGCACGAAATTGTTTTGGATTTATAAGAGTCAAGCCTTTTTCAAGGGCAGCTTTTACGAGCGCACGACCCAGAGGGTGCTCAGATCCACGCTCGGCACTGGCAGCCTGCTGAAGAACCGCATTTGCTGTAAGACCATCCAGGGCAATTATATCTGTTACTGTCGGTTCTCCTTTAGTCAGAGTTCCGGTTTTATCAAATACTACTATGTTTATTTTCCCGGCACGCTCCAGCATTTCGCTGCTTTTGAATAAAATACCATTTTCAGCGCCCTTTGAAGTACCGACAATGATTGCTGTTGGCGTTGCCAGACCTATTGCGCAAGGGCAGGCTATTACCAGCACAGCAATGGCATTAATCATAGCCCCGGTCCAGTCAATCTGAGCTACATATACCCAGCCAAAAAATGTGAAAAGTGCTATACCAATGATAATTGGGACAAAATATCTGCCAATTTCATCTGTAAGCTTCTGTATGGGTGCTTTGCTCGACTGTGCTTCCTGCACAAGCCTAACAATCTGCGAAAGTGTTGTATTCTTGCCAACCTTGGTAGCTTCGAAGCGGATCAATCCTTCACGGTTAATAGTGGCACCAATAACTTCATTGCCAGGTCCTTTGCTAACCGGCATCGACTCACCTGTAATCATAGATTCATCAAGAGCCGAATGGCCTTCGATAATAATTCCGTCGACAGGTATTTTGCCTCCGGGTCGAACAAGAACAATATCGCCAACTACAACTTCGTCAACGTTGATTTCGATTTCCCGGCCATCACGTAAAACGGTAGCCGTCTTGGCGCGTAATCCCATCAATGCTTTAAGCGCTTCGGATGTTTTGCCTTTTGCTCTTGCTTCCAGGTATTTTCCAAGCCTGATCAGTGTAATGATTGCAGCTCCTGTTTCGAAATAAACATGCGGGCTGTTGATAATACCAACGGTTACCAGCAGGCTGGAAAAATACGCAACTGACGAGCCCATCGCGATTAAGACATCCATATTGGCACTGCCGTAACGCAAAATTTTATAAGCACCGATATAAAAATGCCACCCTACAACAAACTGAACTATAGTAGCCGCAAAAAGCATAGCATATTGATCATAGTTGAATCCCACGACACTGAAGTCGCGAGCCATGCTGTACATGATAAGCGGAATCGTAAATGTGAGGCCGGTTATCAACAGATTCTTTTGTTTTTTAAGTTCCGAAGCACGCACAGCGGCTTCAACATCTTCAATTTCTTCCGCATCGCTGGCCTGAACAATATCGAACCCTGCCTTACGAATGACAGCAGCAAGTTCAGCTATACTTGTAACTCCCGGAATATATTCAAGCATAGCCCGTTCGGTGCCATAGCCTACAATAGCTTTAAGTACACCATTCTGCTTACTCAGAATTTTTTCCAGCGATAAGGCATCGTTATTATCCTGAAGACCGGTGACAGGTAAATCGATTTTACCGGTAGCAACACCATATCCAATTTTACTCACTATCGAAACAATATCATTCTCCGCAAGCTGAGTTGGATCAAATTTAACGGAAAGCTTTTCGCTTGCAAAATCAACATTAGCATCAATAACGCCTGGAAGTTTGCGGACTTTCTCCTCGATTGTAGATGCGCAATTTGTGCAGGTTAAGCCTGTTACTGGCATAATTGTGCTCTTAATCTGAATCATGGGTTTCTCCTCATATTTGATGGATGCTCACTATTGGTCGAAAATGTTCAGTGATTTTGTATTAGCTTCATCCTCACATAGTAATACTGAATTGTATTTTTTATGCAGACGACGAAAGTGTTTTTGTCACTGTTACTGGCATATTTATCCTATAACCCTGTTCCGGAACACTACATTTTTACAAAAATATTGATTTATCTTCATCTATTGGTTTATTGATACACTGATATTTCTGATTAGGTTCAGTATAGAACAAATTATAAACGGAAAGCGTGGTACAGATCGAAGAAAAATTGTTTAAAATTGAAAAAAATCAATTTAATTACTGATTGGAGTATTGCTGATCAGAGCGAAGACATTGCAATGGTAATTATGTGCCATTTTAGCAAAAGCCTTGTGCTATATGCGCAAATATAACAAATAGACACTTGATATGTTTAACAGAAAATATTCAAACAAATACGAAAGAAAGAGGCTGTTTCTCAAGGAAACAGCCTCTTTCTTTCACTTCACATTGCCTGAAATGCAATACAGTCAGATTTTATGCGGATATTATTCAATATATTTTTCCCATCCCACTGTACCCGGGGTTCCATCACTTTGAACGCGATTCAGGAAGATATAGCTCCCACCTGAGTTGGAAAGCCCGGTTATACTGAATCCCTTGTCTGGCATCTCAACCAGGCCAAAGCCCTGATCATTATCAGTCATACCATAGGTTTTTACCTGATCCCAGGAGCCAATACCAAAAGAATTGGTGAGCAGAAGGCACACATCCTGATTACCATAGCCTTTACTATCGGTAATTCCCGCTATGGCAAATCCGCCATCGGAAGTTTCAATCATATTTGCACCATATTCGAAACCGGAACCCCCATAAGAATATGACCATAGAGCTTCTCCATCCAGATTTGTCTTTAGGAGGAAAACATCCTGGCTGCTTCCTTCCTGCAAAGAACCACTAATGGCTATTCCATTATCCTTGGTAAGCGTTAATGAAAATCCGATACCGGTACCGTATGTTTTTGTCCACAGGCTGTCACCTTCAGCCGAAACTTTCATAAGAAAAATTTTACCCCCATACTGGGAGTATCCGTTCAATGATCCCGTAATGTAATACCCGGAATCTGGAGCCGGCGCGGCAATTACCGAGTATGCGGCATCATTAACCATGTCGTACTGACTGGCACTTTTTGCGCCCAGTCGTTTTGTCCATAATGTGTCTCCGTATTCCTTTATCCGAACCAGGTAAATATCGCGGTCGGAGCTACTGGTATTTTGAACAACGCCGGCAACAAGATATCCGCTATCGGCATTGGCTGATATCACACTGAAGCCCTGTGAAGCAGCAGCAAACTGGTAAGTTTTCGTATTTTTCAATTTGCCGTTTTCATCTGTTATTACCACAAACATGGCAGGTGAACCAACACTAGCCTTGTTAGTAAAACCAGCGGCAATAAATCCACCTTCATTTGAATTTTTAACACAATAGAACGCATCTGAATAAGATCCTCCAAATGACTTGGTCCAGGCAGTAGCAGTATCACCATCAGTTTTTCTCATCATCAGAACTGCGTCATACCCTGTTGAAGAGGATGTGTTATAACCGGCGATAACCAGATTGCCATTTTCAGACAAAACCAGGCTATTCCCGCAACGCAGAAATTGTGGCGTAACGTCAATGGTATCAGTATTACATGAAGTGAAAACAACCAGTATGAAGAATGATAGAAATGCTAATTTAAAGATTCGGATTTTCATTTTAATTTGAATGATGTTTTTTAAAAATTATGGAAATCAGTTAATTACGTATGTCGAGCTCATTAATAAGATTGGTGGCACCGGCATATTTATCTATTACAAAAAGAACATACCGTATATCAACACAGATCGTACGCTGAAGTTTAGGCTCGAAAGCATAATTTCCACTCATGGCTTCCCAGTTTCCGTCGAAAGCAAGCCCGATAAGTTCGCCATCACCATTTAATACCGGGCTGCCAGAGTTTCCTCCGGTAATATCGTTGTTGGTCAGGAAACCAACCACCATTTTGCCATTTTCGCCGTAGCGGCCATAATCTTTCGATTTGTATAATTGTTTAAGTTTTTCAGATACCACGAATTCAGGGTTCGAAGGATCTTCTTTTGCCATGACACCATCAAGGGTAGTTACATAATTGTAATCAATGCCATCGGCCGGGCTGTAGTCAAGCACCTGGCCATAAGTTAATCGCATGGTGCTGTTGGCATCAGGATAAAAAGTCTTGTCGCTTTGCATTTCGCGCAGGCCTTGCATAAATAACCTGTTTCCTTTAGCGAGCAATTCGTTGGAAGGTTTTACCAAACTATCGATAAGGCCTGAGTTGGCACTGAAAGCCTTGTATAAAATCCATGCCGGATCTTTTTGTAAGGATTTCAATTTGAGATTTGAAAGAAATAATTTTACTTTCGTAGTATCGCTGAAATTGGTTTTATTGAAGACTTCACTGGCATAGGCGGCAAAATCTCCTTTGTATTTTTTATAAATCTTCCCGAGGTAATCAGGCTGCATTTCTTTGGGAACATCGTGGTAATACAGTTGCAGCATGGCAGCCAGCATTTTAACATCAGTAGCTTTATTGTAGTCCTTGAAATATTTTCCGGATGCTTCGGTAACCTGTTTGGTTAAGGTTTTAACGATTTTCTGATCAGGTTTTGGCTTGGCAAGTTCTTCGGCCAGTTTGTTAAAATTCCTTGAAAAAGCGATAATTTCACAACCCTGCATAATAGCTTCAGCATTGTAACGTACGGGAGCTTCGTATTTATTTAAGGTTTCGTAGGCCTGAGAGATATCATTTAATGCTTCACCGTATGTAGCGGTGCGATCTTTATCCGTACTGATCCATTTTACAAACTGATCCTCAAGTTCTTTTTTCCTGTCGTATACACCCAGTTGTTTCAGTCCTTTACTCTGGCCAATATAATATTTCCAATAATTTGCCGATCCTGCAAATTTAGCAGCGTATTTTATACGAACAGCGGCATCAGCCGCCATGTCTTCGCGAAGGATATCAAGTTTTTGGGTACGTATTTTCACAACCATAGGATTGTTTTTCTCCAAAGCAAACTTGATGGCAGTTGAAGTTGCATAACGGGTTGTTCGGCCCGGATAGCCCATAATCATGGCAAAATCGCCTTTCTTTTTTTCTTTAATCGATACAGGCAGAAATTGCTTTGACTTCATAGGAACATTTTCGGCAGCGTATTCAGCAGGTTTATTTTCCTTGCTGGCGTATACCCTGAAAACCGAGAAATCACCTGTATGCCTGGGCCACATCCAGTTATCGGTATCGGCGCCGAATTTGCCAATGGAGGTAGGTGGTGCTCCAACAAGCCTTACGTCTTTATAAACTTCATACAGGAAAAGGTAATATTCGTTACCGTTAAAAAAAGCTGTTGTACGCGCGTCGTATTGGGTTCCTTTGGTATTTTCAGCCTCAATTTTTTTTGAATTCTCCTTAATTTTATCAGCCCTTTGAGCCTCCGTCATCGAACTCGAAACTCCAGCAAGTACAACTGCAGTTACATCCTGAATGCTTACAAGGAAACTGGCTCTTAAACCGGGAGTAGGTAATTCTTCCTCGTAGCGGGTTGCCCAGAATCCATCGCTCAGGTAATCGTGATCAACCGTGCTGTGTGATTGGATTGAGCCATAACCGCAGTGGTGATTTGTGAAAATCAAACCATTAGGCGATACAATTTCACCGGTACAGCCACCAGCGAAAATGATAATTGCGTCTTTAAGACTGGAATGGTTGATACTGTATATTTCTTCAGCCGTGAGATGTAGGCCTTCTTTTTGCATATCCACATAATTGAGACGCTGAACAAATAAAGGCAGCCACATGCCTTCGTCAGCACGACTCTGGAAGGTAATTACGGATAAAAGCGTCAGAATGACAAGAGTGATTTTTTTCATGGGTGATTATGGTTCTGTTAATGGGTAAATAATTAAGGTTTTGGTTGTATAAAGTATTTTATTATAATTTTCGGGTTCTTTAAATCCAGGTTGAGGTTCAGGTTGAGTTTAAGCACCGATGCACTCAACCTCAACCTCAACCTCAACCTGAACCTCAACCTGAACCTAGCAGGATTCTTAATCTTTTTTTAAGGCGATGGTTTTAAATTAAGCGGTTATTAAACGTACTGCTCACCTTTTTCATTGCGGACAGCGTCAACATAACTGCGGATGTTCTGTTCGTCGCCGCGTTTGCAGATAAGCAGTATGCCATTATCTTCGACAACTATCATATCGTTAATACCCTGAATTACAGCAACCTTGTCCAGAGGCAGGTTAATTATGCAGTTATGTGTATCGTAGGTAAGCGGTTTTGAACCTGTTATTGCGTTTCCGTCGGCATCTTTTGCCGAAGTGTCGTAAAGAGAGCCCCAGGTGCCTAAATCGCTCCAGCCGATATCAGCTGCCAGAACAAACACATTATCAGCTTTCTCCATCACACCGTAATCGATTGAAATGCTTTTACAGATGGTGTAAGCACTTTCGATATATGTTGATTCTTCGTCGGTATAATATAAATCGGCACCTTCTTTAAAAAGGCTGTCCAACTCGGGAAGGTGTTTTTCGAAAGCGGCGAGAATACTTTTAACAGACCAGATAAAAATACCTGCATTCCACAGGAAATCACCGCTTTGCAGAAACGATTCTGCCAGTTCATGATTGGGTTTCTCGGTAAATGTTTTTACTTTCCGTACTTTGCATTCAGAAGTATAGGAGTGTGTTTCATCAAATTGTATGTATCCATAGCCGGTATCTGGCCTGCTGGGTGTGATGCCAAGCGTTAGCAGCCAATCATTTTGGGAAGCAGCCTTCAAGGCACAAAGCAGTGTTTGGGTAAAAACCTCTTCTTTGAGAATGATATGATCCGAAGGAGCAACAACTATACTGGCGTTGGGGTTCAACTTATATATTTTATGAGTGGCATAGGCAATACACGGAGCCGTATTTCGGCGCATTGGCTCGCAGAGCACATGATCAGGAACGATGGCGGGTAACTGCTCAACAACCTGATCGAAATACTGCTGGTGGGTTACTACAAATATATTTTCGGGCGGACAAATCGTGGTTAGCCTTCTAAACGTTTGCTGGATCAGCGTTTCGCCGGTTCCCAGTATATCAATAAACTGTTTAGGTCGCGAGTTACGGCTCAAAGGCCAGAAGCGAGCTCCAACTCCGCCAGCCATGATCACACAATAGTAGTCTTTGTTCATAAAGATATATATTAATGTAACAATTTAGATTACAATAATTTGAAGGATGTATTTTTTGCAAAGGTAATGAATCCGGTTTCAGATTAACTAAAGGGGGAATTAATATTCTAAAGGGTGCTTTGTTCTTACGATATGGATTTACGAGGTACGATTTACGAGGTACGATTTACGATTTACGAGGTACGAGGTACGATTTACGAGGTACGAGGTACGAAGTACGATTTACGAGGTACGATTTACGAGGTACGATTTACGATTTGCGAGGTACGATTTGCGATTTATAAGGAACGATTCATGAAGTACGATTTACGATTCGTCTACCCCAATCGTACATCGTCAATCTGAAATCGCAAATCCACTTCAAGCCTGCATCACCTGCGCTGACTTAGGAACAAGGTAATACTTTTTGGTTTTCGGGCAAAAGCATTTATACCGGGTGCGGAGTTTTTCGAGTTTCACAAACTGCCGGCCACTCATCAAAGTAAAAGTACTGTTCAAAGGAATATCGTTAACCGTTACCATTTGTGATCCACCCTCGAGGGAAGAAAGAGTATTGATAAGCCTTGTATCGTGTTGAAAAGTGGCGGGTGTTTTAATGAAATACCTGTGGAGTTCAGCGGTAAGAACCGGTGGAAAAACCTGTTCGTTAAAGAAAGGTTGAACCAGGTTTCGGTAAGCATTTTTCCACTCTGCACCATGCGGTTTTGCTTTGCGTCCAAATTTTTTCGTCACAACCAGGTGAGCAAGTTCATGCAGAAAAACGAGCAGAAACGTGTATTGACCAAGGTCGGAATTTATCTGGATTACCGGCCGGGCACCAAAACGCACGCCTTTAAAACTCCCAAGCCTGGTTTTGCGTGGCGCTGTTATACGGAAAAGAAAGCGATGTTCATCAAATAAAGGCTGTGTAAGCAACCTGGCCTGCTCAGGAAACCGGGATAGAACACCATCCAGTGTTTCAGGCTTGTAGGACATAATAAGTCGACTGATACAATTTAATGGTGTGTTTTGAATCGGGTGTCAACAAACTACATCCGCATTTACGTTTACCGGTTGAAACAGGTTTGCGGTGTTTGCCGCTATGTGAATTCTGACTGCCGGCACAGCCTGAAAATATCAAAAAGAAGACGAATGAAGCCAAAAATAAGATTTGACGCATTCCAATTTTTGAAGGTATATTCTTTATCATATTTAGTTGTCTGATTCTAAGGTTTTTTTGCGGCTTTTTAACCTAAATTTTAACAATTATTTCTTCTGCTTGTTCAGAAAATAATCCAGGTGAAGATGCCAGTCCTGAAATTTACGCTAATTTAGCACTTATTATTGTATGAAATGAAATTTTTATTCCACTTTGGACGCTACTTGAGTTTATTACGGCTGGCATTTCAACGTCCTGAAAAGCAGTCAATTTACTTCCGGCAGATTATGGTAGAGATGGAAAATCTCGGCCTGGCTTCCGTTGGTATTGTTGCTATTATTTCGGTATTCATGGGTGCTGTGCTTGCCATTCAGATGGCGTTTAACATTGATACTCCGCTGATTCCATCCTACACCATCGGTTTTGTGACCAGGCAAAGTGTGGAACTTGAGTTTGCTCCTACTATCATCAGCCTCATCCTTGCCGGTAAGGTTGGGTCAAGAATTGCCTCGGAAATAGGAACCATGCGCGTTACCGAACAAATCGACGCCCTCGAAATCATGGGTATCAATCCCGCTACGTTCCTCATTCTGCCTAAAATAGTAGCGTCCATGATTATTAATCCTTTCCTGATCATGATGAGCATGTTACTTGCAGTAGGCGGTGGATGGCTTGCAGGGATTTTTACAGGACTTTTCCCATCTGCTGAATATATTTATGGCATTCAATCCTTTTTTCATTTGTATGATATTTTCTATGCTTTAACGAAAACCGTTGTCTTTGCGTTTATTATTGCTTCTGTTTCAGCCTATAATGGATATTATACCAAAGGCGGAGCGCTCGAAGTTGGCGAAGCAAGTACCAATGGCGTCGTATACAGCAGTATTGCCATCATCTTTATGAACCTCATCCTCACTCAAATCCTGCTGGCATGATAGAGGGTAAAAATATCAGTAAGAGTTTTGGCGAGCGGCTGGTGCTCGAAGATGTTTCAGTCACCATGGAAAAAGGGCAGACTAACCTGATTATCGGCCAGAGCGGAATGGGGAAAACTGTTTTGCTCAAATGCCTTGTTGGCTTGCTGGAATTTGATCATGGCAAAGTGTTTTACGATGACAGGGAGTTTTCGAAAATGTCGTTCAACGAGATGAAAGAAATCCGGCAAGAGATCGGGATGCTTTTCCAGGGAGGCGCTCTGTTCGATTCACTTACCGTTGAGGAAAATGTTATGTTTCCGCTTACCATGTTTACAAAACAATCACCCCAGGAAAAACTTGAGCGGGCAAACTTCTGCCTTTCGAGGGTGAACCTGCAGAATGTCAACAAACTTTACCCATCGGAACTTAGCGGTGGTATGAAAAAGCGCGTCGCCATTGCCCGTGCCATCTCCATGAACCCGCGATACCTGTTTTGTGATGAGCCTAATTCGGGCCTCGATCCACAAACCGCCCACCTTATTGATGAACTGATCAAGGAAATTACCATCGAGTATAATATGACTACCGTTGTGGTAACTCACGACATGAATTCGGTGCTTGAAATCGGCGAGAAAATCTACTTCCTGTACCAGGGCAAATTGTGGTGGGAAGGAACTAAAAACAATATTTTGTATACCGAAAACCCGGAACTCCAGGCATTTGTGTTTACTTCGGAACTGACTAAAAGATTAAGGCCGGTGAAAGGTGTTGGGGGTTAGGAGTTGGGTGTTTGGGATTCAAGTTCGGGGTTGGGATTCCTGAAAGGCAGTTGTCATTCGGTTGTCATTCAATTGTTGTTGGACGAGGACTTTGAGGGATTGAGATCTTTAAAGGATAAACTATTTCATTCTAATCGGGGCTTGGGATTTGGGTCTTGTATTTTGAGACTTGGGACTTTAAATTAGAAATCAGGCAATTTTTTTTCCTAAATTTCGTATCAATTGTATTCTTTTTATGAAAAATTCATTTCGAAATAAACTGCATGTCAACACTCGATATCATCCTTGCCATTTTCCTGTTTTACTTTGCTTTTAAAGGTTTTACCAACGGTTTTATTATCAGTATTGCAACCCTGGCAGGATTGATACTTGGCTTTTATGCAGCTGCGCATTTCTCGGAATTTACCGCTAACTGGCTGCAACATGATATGGGCCTGAAAAGCGGCAACATTAAGTTGATAGCCTATATTGTTACATTTGTAATTGTGGTCGTTCTTATTTTTCTGCTGGGCCGTTTTATGACAGGTGTTGTAAAAACCGTCGGGCTGGGAATTGTGAACCGTTTGGCCGGTGCACTATTTGGCATTGCAAAAGGACTGTTGATAGCAAGTTTCCTTTTTTTATTATTCGCTCGTATTGATCCCCACGAAAGCCTTTTCACGGCCACGCACAAAAAAGGATCTGTATTATATAAACCGGTTGCGGCTGTAGCTCCTGCTGTAATTCCGCTGGTGCAGAAATATACGGTACAGGTTGAGGAGATGATAAAGAAGAAATAATTTTAAACAAATTTGATCCCGAAATGGATTATAGCAGAAACCGCGGACCAGATGAAGAATTTCATCATATCTGCGGTTTCTATATTAGCTTGAGAATATCAGAATAATCAAATCCTGATTATTAAAATTAATCTTCTAAAATTGCTTTAACTCCCGGCAGCACTTTTCCTTCAATAGATTCGAGCATAGCTCCACCACCGGTGGAAACGTAGCTTACTTTATCCGCAAGATGGAATTTATTTACGGCAGCAACCGAATCGCCACCGCCTACCAGTGAAAATCCGCCTTTAGCTGTAGACTCAACAATGGCCAGGGCAATATCTTTGGTCCCTTTCTGGAAGTTGCACATTTCGAAAACGCCCATTGGTCCGTTCCAGAGAATGGTTTTCGAACCAACAAGCACCTCGCTGAAATGTTTTATGGTATCCGGACCTATGTCCATGCCAAGCCAGCCATCAGGAATTTCATCCGATTTGCAAACCTTACGTTCGGCATCGTCGGCAAAAGCGTTGGCAATAACGGCATCTGATGGAATCAGGATTTTAACACCAAGTTTTTCGGCACCTGCCATAATATTTTTTGCCAGCTCAATATAATCAGGTTCAACCAGCGATCCGCCAATTTTTCCGCCTTTAGCTTTAATAAAGGTGAACATCATTCCACCGCCAATTATCAGGTTATCGACTTTGCTTAAAAGGTTGTTGATAATTTCAATTTTGCTGGAAACCTTTGCTCCTCCTAAAACAGCAGTAAATGGATGCTGGGCCTCATGTAAAACTTTGGTAATGTTGCTTACCTCGTTATTCATCAGGTAGCCAAACATTTTATCGTTAGGGAAATAAGCTGCAACCAAAGCGGTTGAAGCATGAGCGCGATGAGCCGTGCCGTAAGCGTCGTTTACGTAACAATCAGCGTAACCGGCAAGTTTTTGGGTAAATTCTTTCTGTGCTGCCTTAACGCGAACTTTTGCGGCGGCTTTTTCTTCGTCGGCTGCTGTTTCCGGTAAACGTGCTTTTCCTTCTTCTTCCTCGTAATAACGGAGGTTTTCGAGCAACAGCACTTCGCCGGGTTTCAATGTAGCCGAAAGATCAACAGCGGATTGGCCCATGCAATCATCGGCAAATTTTACAGTAGTGTTCAACACTTTCTCCAGGTAGGGAACAAGGTGACGAAGTGAAAGTTTTGGCTCACCGATTTTTTTAGGTCTGCCTAAGTGCGAACAGAGTATGGTTGAACCACCGCTGGCCAGTATTTTGCGGATGGTTGGCAAAGCGGCGTCAATACGAGTTGCGTCGGTAATTTTCTGATTGTCGTCGAGTGGAACGTTAAAATCAACCCTGATCAGGGCACGTTTACCGGTAAAATCGTAAGTATCAATGTTTTTCATATAATAAGGATTTGAAATTTCAGAAATGCGAAGGTAAAGAATTATTTAAGAATTTGAAATATGTAAAACAAAAAGGTACGATTGACAATTGATGAAGTACGATTGACGAGGTACGATTGACGATTGCCGGGAGAATTCGTAAATCGTAGAACAAAAAGGTACGATTGACGAGGTACGATTGACGATTGCCGGGAGAATTCGTAAATCGTAGAACAAAAAGGTACGATTGACAAGGTACGATTGACGATTGCCGGGAGAATTCGTACATCGTAGAACAAAAAGGTACGATTGACGAGGTACGATTGACGATTGCCGGGAGAATTCGTAAATCGTAGAACAAAAAGGTGCGATTGACGAGGTACGATTGACGTTAGCATAGACAATTCGTACATCGTACATCGTACATTAAGAAGCACGTCACCCAAGTCTACTTTAGTGAATAGCATTTAAGACTTCTTAAATTATTTTGAAAAATCAGTGAATCACACATATAAAGGATTTATATTTGTACGAAGAGAAAATCTTATCATTCAATTATCTTAATTTAATTTTAAAAATTACACTTATGGGAAATCTGTTAACTATCATCATTGCTGTTCTGCTCCTGTTTTTCTTTGCAGGAATCCGTATTATCCGACCTACAAACCGTGCCCTGATTGAGCGGCTTGGCAAGTACCATCATTTTGCACCTCCGGGTTTTAACTGGATTATTCCTTTCATTGATAAGATGTATAAGATCAACATCACTGAAAAAATGGTGAATGCCGAACCCCAGGAGATCATCACGAACGACAACCTGAATGCCAGTGTTGATGCGCAGGTTTATTTCAAGATCAAAGAGGATGAGGAAAGCGTTAAAAACTCGCAGTACAATGTAAACAGCATCGAATACCAGATCGTAAACCTGGCCCGCACTACCTTGCGTAATATTATTGGTACCATGACGTTGAAATCGGCCAATAGCGAGCGTGGAAAAATCAATAAGGAACTGCATGGCACACTGCTCGAAGAAACCGCGAACTGGGGAATTGAAATTGTACGCACGGAGCTCAAGGAGATTGATCCGCCGAAAGATGTGCAGGAAACCATGAATAAAATTGTGAAGGCCGAAAATGAAAAAATAGCTGCTATCGACTACGCCACTGCCACCGAAACCAAAGCTGATGGCGAAAAACGTGCCGAAATCCGTCGTGCCGAAGGTATCAAGCAGGGCGCTATTCTTCGTGCCGAGGGTGAAGCCCAGGCCATTCAGCTGGTAAACGAAGCCGCGGAGAAATATTTCGTAGGGAATGCCCAGATGCTGCGCAGAATACAGGCTATGGAAACCTCTTTAAAAGATAATTCGAAAATCGTTGTTCCAACCGGTTCTGACCTGGTAAATGTGATGGGCGAAATGGGTGGGATTATTCCGATTAAATCAAAGACGGAGACTCCGCCAGCAGGGCGCTAGGGTTTATAGTATTTGATTTAAAAAAGGTACGATTGACGAGGTACGATTGCAGGAAACATTCGTAAATCGTTATTCATAAATCGTAAATAAAAAGGTGCGATTGACGAGGTACGAGGTACGATTGCAGGAAACATTCGTAAATCGTAAATCGCAAATAAAAAGGTACGACTGACCAAGTACGATTACCATGCAAATTCGTAAATCGTCATTCGTAAGTCGTACCTTAAGTTATTGAATGCAAAAGAGAGATTCCAATTTATTCAGGCTTTATTTATCCACTTATTCTGATACGCTAACGAAATCACCTGTGCCTTGGAGTTAACGTGCAGTTTGGTATAAATATTTGCGATATGTTTTCGGATAGTAAGGGTATTTACATCCAAAATCTCAGCTATTCGCTTGGCATCATAACCATTTACGAGGTTTTGTAAAACTTCCCGCTCCCTGTCGGTCAGCAGGTTTAGTATTTTATCCTTTTCATTGACTTCAACCTGTTGTTTATTTAACATCCTCAATGCTTTACGCGCAATGGCCGGGCTCATAGGCGCTCCCCCGTATTCCAAAACTTCGGTTATTGCATCATAAACAGATGCGAAATTTGCATGTTTTAATAAATATCCAATAGCTCCGGCTTTTATGGCTTCAAAAATGTAATCTTCATCTTCAAATACAGTTAAAACAATATAATAAATGGCGTTGCTGTGTGCCTTTGCTAATTTGATAGTCTCAATACCATTCATTCCCGCCATCTGAATATCCATAAACACGACCGCCGGCAATAAGTTAGCAGGCATGCTTTTAATTTTATCCAGATATTCTTCCCCCGAAGAAGCCAGTATCGCTAGTTTCAAATCAGGAAACAATTTGATGTTTTGCACAAAATTCCGCTGATTCACAGAATTGTCTTCTACCAACCCGATTCTGATATGTTTTACTTCACTTTCCACCGTTTTAAATCTTAAAGTGTTTATCATTTACAACACTTGTTCCGAATTTTTACTTTTAAATAAAATCTCAGTTCCGGAAGGTTCCATCCGGTTCCAGATTACTTTAAAGTTGCTTGCTTTTGCCCTGAGTTTCAAATTCCCGATTCCGTTTCCTTCCATTGGATTGTCCACATCAAATCCCACTCCATTGTCAGTAATACTAACCTGCCATTCATTGCTGTCAGTGCATTGAAAATGAATTCTTATCTCAGAACATTCACTATGCTTCAATGCATTGTTCAGGGCCTCTTTCATCATTAAAAACAAATGCAGAATTTTAATGGGAGTTAATGCAATATCCTCATTTATATTTTCCGTTATGAAATATTTTATGTGGGGGTAGTTTTTCATTACACGCTGTATCCATAACTTAAAACGATCCGCCAGGTTAATAAAAAGTAGTTTTTCGTTTTTTAATACCCATATTGTATCGTTCAGGTGATTCATAATTTCGGTGGCATTGGTATCTAGTTGCGCCAAAACCTCAGCTTGATCAATATTTCCATCTTTAAAATACTTTACCCCTGAACAGATAGCTGCAACGTGAGTTCCCAGGTTATCATGCAGGTCAGCAGCTATTCTTTTTCTCTCATTTTCCTCTGCTTTTTGCACTGCTTCCTCAGCCAGTTTAGTTTGCTCCAATGTAAGTACTGCCAATTTTCGTTTCTGGGTTCGTTTGAAATTTCTATAAGCAAATGCAAATACGACTATAGTTACAAGTAGTAACAATCCCAATCCATAAGCAGAATATCTGTTTCGGAGAATGCGGTTTTGTTGCTGTATAATGATATTTTGGTTCTTCTGATATTCATATTTTCCTTCCAGCTCGGCTAATGCTTTCGCTGTATTGTCACGGTATAATGAATCTTTCAGAATCAGAAGTGTGGAAAGCGTTGCAGCATATTCGATGCTTTGATTACAGTGTTTATAATTTTCGGCCAAAGCCTCATAAAGATAAATAATTTTAGAAAGATGATTTCCTTCCTTTGCTTTCGCTATGCCTTTGTTAGCCAGTGCAATACCTTTAGGGCATTGGTTGGAAGTTGCATAAAACAACGCCAACTGAGCCATATCCGAAAGCATATAATACGCATCCCCTATTTGCTCCCTGATGTTCAAAGACTCTTCCAGATCGCGCTGTGCTTCCTCATTTTTCTTCACGTTAATGTAAATATCAGCCCTGATATTTAAAGCATTGGCTGTTATAGTTAAGTTTTCTCCTTTCCTTGCCTGCTCCAATCCCTGATTTATAATCACCAGCGCTTTGTCATAATTGAAAACATTATTGTAACAGGAGCCCAAGTTGACATAAAGAGCGGGATTCTGTATAAAATAGGCTTGTACGCTGGTATAATTCTTCCCTTTTTCCAGCCATTTTATTGCTTCTTCATACTTTCCCAACTCCATATTGGCCCATCCCAACATGGAAAAAGCCGCTAGAGCAGTTGTTGTGTCATTCATTGTTTCAGCTTTTTCAAGCATATCAAACAGATTTGCAATAGACTCTTTTGACTTACCGATTCTTATCAATGCCTTACATTTTTCAATTCGCAATCTTTGAAACAGCTGGATATTTTGCATGGCAACAGATAAGTTTAAAATACTGTCAGTCAAATGAATGGCTGCATCATTTCGCCCTGATTTATTTAAATATGAAGCTTCAAACCGCAGAAACTTCAGATATTCCTGGCTATTCGCTGAAGAAATTGCCAACCCCATTTGAATGTATTTATGAAAAGTGTCCGGAGGGAATGAATGATTTTGCGCACATATCTGCAATAATACGTCCTGCCTGGATTTCACATTTTGAGTAAGTAATAAGGTTTTTTTCAAAGTTTCCAGGGTATCTGTCTGGGCGTAGCTGATGCTGCCACATAAAGAGATGGCATACACAAGCACAAATGCTGTCAGAATACTTTTTAGCCCCATATCCTAACAAAAATACATCTATTTTACCTGAAATAGTGCATCTGTCAGGATATGTTATGGCATATCCTTTTATCTGCCCTGGTTTTTAAGCAATTTTAGTGATTCAAAACAACCGCCGGAATAAACTCTGAGCATATATATACCAACGGCAAGTTTGTTAATCTCAATACTGTTGTTGGTTTCGGAAACAATGCCTGACATAATTTTTTTACCTGAAAGGTCGCTGATAATAAAAGTACTGCTTTGCTTAAGCCCACCAATAAAAACTGCATCAGCAGCCGGGGTTGGCCACAGGCTCAATTGCCCCTTCCCTTTTAAAAGTTCCTTAATTCCGACTGTGGTTTCGGCACCAGGGGTTTTTAATTCTCTATTACCTACCAGGTCATTTGCCAATACATAAAAGCTATACTGTTTGGACGAGTCAGCCAGGATGGTTTCTGTGTCACTGAAAGCATTTCCGAATGCCTGCCATTCGCCTCCTTCTTCCCGGATGTAAATATCGTAATTTGCGATGCCCGACGAAGCGTCGCTGCCGGTAAATGCAAGATGAATTTCAGGACTCCCCTCAACCCGGGTTGCCATAACAGTGCTTGCCGGAGGCAAAGCATCCACGATATTCTGCCATGTATTGGTAAGTATCGGTTCGTTCTGATCAAAAATGATAGAAGCGCGGTTTTTAATAACCACTCCATCAGCTAAGGTTTGTTTTGGCAGTATGGTAAATGATACCGAACCTTCACCTTCGGGGATGTTCTTGTTGGGTGGCAAAAATCCTTCAAAAACCGGTATATCGCCCGTGGCAGGATCAATAGCGGTGAACTGCCACGAAACTATGCCTGTGCTTTTTTCCAGACTTCCGTTAATACGCACCTTCATAACCTGTGAAAGGCTATCCTGCAACACAAACTCCTGTCGGCCCTTGGGCACGGTATAAGTTTTATTGGCAATGGTAAAATCGGTAAATTCAAAGGTGTTCAGGTCAAATCTGGTGGCATCCAATGTATCTGACACAGTAACAATTTGTGCAGCAGCAAGGGCAACGTCTTTATTTTCGAAGGTGATTGTAAATTGCTGTCTTTCCTGCTTTAACACAAACTGTTTTGCCCCCTGACCAACCGGGCCGATAATTTCATTTGGGTCCAACGAGGTTACGGAATTGATTTTAGTATATTTAGGATCGCGAATCATCATATCTTTATTCATCTCTTGCTTTAACACATCATACTGCGGCTCTAATTCGGGGTATTCTTTTACCAGTTCTTCCAGTCTTTTCACTTTCGAGTATAATGTTTTCAGGTCCTTACCGGCTTTATAAAGTTTGTGAGCATTTTGAATATATTTTCTAACATCGTTAGCGTTATTCAGATTTTCTATAGCAAACTCAATTGTAGCTGCTGTTGCGGTATGCCTGTTGGTTGCAATAAACTTATTTAAATCGTCAGTTTGGCCTTTCATGAAATTATTACCAGCTTTTTTCCATACGAAATCTACACTAACATCCGCTAAAGCTCCATAAAGTTGCACATCTCCAGCATCGCAACTTGCATTAAAATCAGCTGGCTCCAGTGATTCGTAAATGCTATTGGTTGTTCCATCAAGATAGTTGTAAGTTGCGCCCATTACCTGACCTAAATTTGCCATGTGTTTTGTGGTACCTTTAACGGCTTTAACAAGCCATTTAACTGGCGATTTATCTAATACTGGAACCCCTCCCACAACTTTATCCAATAAATCGCAGCTTTCAACTGCCAAATTTTCGGAAACATCCATCCAGCTTCCTGTTTCACCAGACCCGAAAAGGTTGGGCTTGAATGTATAGGTAATAAAGTCTTTTGCTCCTGTTGAAGTGGTTTTAACAATCAACGGAATTTCAACCGTACTTCCTGCACCAATTTTTGGAATCAGAATTAACCTCATAAACCCGTCATACGGTTCTAAATTAAATGTATCTATTGCTGTAACGGAATTGAAGGTCTCGCTGAATAAAGGCTGAATATCCTCCCATTTAAAATTAAAGGTAGTATCGGCTGCGGTTATTGTATAATTGCCACTGGCCGGTGGCTTGAACCATTTGGTATCGAATATTAAATCCACCGACTTGGGCCATATAACACAAACCAAAACACCCGAAGCCATTACATTACCTTTGTTTCCAACCACCAGTTTCATATTGGTATTCAGATTGGTCCTCATCCGGGACGGGGAAACAATTTCGGACCAGGTATAAGGATATTTGAATGCTGTAAGTTTGAACCCTCCTGGGTAAACAATTGGTGTCTGGCCTTTTATTTCGATGGTGACATCATACGTGCCTTCTTCGGCCAGGTGAAAATCAAAAATGGCATTGAGCTGAACATTGTTTTTAAACATTTCCAAATGAATGGGAGTAAGTTCAATAGCGCCCATATTTAACCTGATTTTTGTATTTGTGTCGAGGCCGCCACCAAATATTTTAACAATGGCATCGCCTCCAACTCCGGATGAATCGGGAGTAAAATATTCCACTCCCTCTATTTCAAATGCAGTCTGTGCGGTGTCTTTTAGATTGCATTGGGTGTTTGTTGCAATAAGCTGAGCTGTAAAATATCCTGGCTTATATGTTTTCATCGGGTATTTTTGAGTGCTTGTTGTACCATCGCCAAAATCCCACATGAATTTATCCGCATTCGCCAATTGAGGCCTGAAACCTACAGCATTCCCAAGTCTTTCATGTGTCATGCTGGCATGTGGCTGGTGATCGACCAACTCAACTGAGAACTTGTAATTAGTGAGGCCTCCGGCTGTCCACCTGAGATAGAAAACATCTAAAACGGCACAATTCAAAACAAGGGTATCCCGAATGAGTTGGTCATTGGGTAAATTTGCAATCTTTTTTACATATTGCGCAAATATCTGTGTTTGGGATTGATCATATCCATACAAATAAACATAATTAGGCTTTCCGCTTTTATTGGTCAATTCGACTATTATATTTATATTTCCTTTGAAAGATGAAGGTATTATATAGTAATCAGTATAGTCCAGGGCTCCATTTGCATTATACATCAGGTGCCCGTTTTTAGTTTGTTTAAAATCAGTTTTTATTGCAGTTTCCAGAGTATTGTTGGGTTCAATATCATTTACACTTATATCTTCTATGTTATATTTAAAATCATACGAAAATGTACCATTTGTCTCGAACCTGAAGAAAACTGAATCCACTCCGCGGCCACGGAGAGTAATTGTATCATAAACAGTAGCACCGGAAACAATATTGGTTGCACCGGAAATATATCGCCCGTCTATAAATGTTTTATTGCCGGCATATAAAGTTAAATAGCAATATCTGCTGGAAGCACCTGTATTGGTAGCAGAAATGTAGATTTTTAAAGTGCCGTCGTCGGACGTTTTGGTGCGGTAATAGTCTAAATTATCAACAATTCCATTTAATAAAACATATCCGATGTGTCCAGACTTGTTTTCGTTCTGTTTGATTGGAATAGCCGATGCAAAACTGCCGTTGGGCTCTACATCATTATTCTTTGTTTCATTAAATTCGTAGTATAAATTATACGAAAATGTACCGTTTGCCTCGAACCTGAAGAAAACTGAATCCACACCGTGGCCATAAAGTGTAATTGTATCATAAACACTGGCACCAGAAACAACACTGGTAGCTCCGGAAATATATCGTTGGTTAATAATTGACTTGTTGCCGGCATAGAGAGTTAAATAGCAATAACTACTTGTAGCACCAGTATTGGTGGCAGAAACGTAAATTTTTAAAGTGCCGTCGTCGGACGTTTTGGTTCGGTAATAGTCATAATTATCAACAATTCCATTTATAACATATCCGATGTGTCCAGACTTGTTTTCGTTCTGATTGATGGGAATAGCCGATGCAAAACTGCCATTTGGCTCAATATCATTATTCTTTGTTTCATTGAATTCGTATTTAAAATTATAAGAAAATGTGCCTCCTGCTTCAAACCTGAAGAAAACGGAATCAGCTCCGTGGCCATAAAGTGTTATTGTATCGTAAACAGTAGCACCGGGAACAACACTGGTTTTTTCCCCAAGGTATCGTTGGTCTATAGGGAATTTGTTGCCTGCATATAAGGTTAAATAGCAATAACTGTTGGAAGCACCAGTATTGGTAGCAGAAATGTAAATTTTTAAAGTGCCGTCAACTGGCTGGTAGGCCACAAAATAATCGTAATCACCAACCTGGGAAATATTCCCCGTTGTGCCAATATCTTTTAAAATGTAATTGGCTGTACCGAATGAATTGTTAGGCTCCTGCTCATTAGTTTGAGCACTACTAACCAAACTGGCTAATAAGAATATCAGAGTTGTAAAATTCTTCATGACAGATTCTTTTTAAAAAGTTAGTATTCGAATTTGGCTTATTATATCAATCAAATATATACGCATAAATTTCAAAAAAAAATACTCAATTTGTAGTATAATATCTGACGGCATTATGGAGAAGGTATTACCTTTTTTGCGGCATGAACTTTAAAAAATAACCAGAACACTTAACATTCGTATTTAATGCTATATAAATTCTGAGAAATTTAGAAATAAAAAAACGAAGCAGATTGAAGGAATTCTCCAATCGTACTTCGTCATTCGTACCTCGTCATTCGTACCTCGTAAATCGTACCTCGTAAATCGTACCTCGTAAATCGTACCTCGTAAATCGTACCTCGTAAATTGTACCTCCTTTAATTTCTAAAATCAGATCTTCCTCAACTTCACCGTAAAATGCCTGAGAATTGGTGCTTCTTCAACGATTACCAGGCCGGTAGTGATCTGGTGGCGGCGTTCGTACACATTGCCCATGGCAACAGCCACATAATTCATATGATCGTTAGTATAGGTTCTGCGTGGAATGGCAAGCCTCAGCAATTCAAGTTCGGGATAGCGGTTTTCGCGGGTAACAGGATCGCGGTCGGCCATTATTGCACCGATTTCAACACCTCTGACACCTGCTTCTATATACAATTCAACGGCTAAAGTCTGTGCCCTGAATTGTTCCCTGGGGATGTGGGAGAGTACTTCGTTGGCATTAACAAAAATTGCATGTCCGCCATACGGCATCTGCACTGGGACTCCAAAACCAGTCATTTTCTGACCCAGCATTCCAACCTGGTTAATTCTTGATTTCAGGTAATCGAATTCGGTGCCTTCGTACAAACCTTGTGCAATGGCATTCAGGTCGCGGCCGGCGAGCCCGCCATAGGTTAAAAATCCCTCAAACATAATATTGAATACCGATGCCTGCCTGAAAAGTTCAGGATCGCGCAAAGCAATAAATCCGCCAATATTTACAATAGCGTCTTTCTTGCTGCTCATGGTCATGCCATCGGCATAAGAAAACATTTCAGCTACAATTTCCCGGATACTGCGATCCTGCTGTCCGGCTTCACGTGTTTTGATAAAATAAGCATTTTCGGCAAAGCGGGCTGAGTCGAAAATTACCGGGATATTGTATTTATCAGCAAGTTGCCTTACACCTTTGATGTTAGCCAGTGAAACCGGCTGTCCGCCCGATGAATTGCAGGTAATGGTAACAATGATCATAGGAACCTGTTCGCGGGGATATTTTTTCAGAACATCTTCCAGTTTTCCCAGGTCAAGGTTTCCTTTAAACGGATGATCGATAGTAGTATCAAAAGCCTCGCCGATTGTACAATCAATGGCTTCGGCCTTGCGGAATTCAATATGGCCTTTGGTGGTATCAAAATGCGAATTTCCGGGAACCACATTTCCTTCTTTAACCAGCACGCTGAAAAGCACATTTTCGGCGGCGCGTCCCTGGTGTGTTGGGAGGAAATGATCAAAACCCAGCAAATCCTTTATCGCTGATTTTAATTTATAATAGGATGAAGCGCCGGCATAACTTTCGTCGCCCAGCATCATTTCGCTCCATTGTTTATCGCTCATGGCCCCGGTGCCCGAATCGGTAAGAAGGTCGATAAAAACCTGGTCGCTGCGGAGATTGAATAAATTGTAACCGGCTTCTTTTATCCATTGTCCGCGCTCTTCGCGTGTACTACAGCGGATGGACTCCACCATTTTTATCCTGTATGGTTCTGCAAAAGGTAATTCCATAAAATTAAATCTTTAGAAAAAATAAAAAAAATGCGAAAGTAAACGAGCTAACAAGGTTAACTCACGAATTCATCGCGTCTTTTTATATTTCTGAAAATCAATTTTTTAACCTTTAACATAGTGCTGAAAGGGGAATAGTATTAAATGTGAGATGTCAAATATACATTATTTTGTTACAAAACATTAAAAAACGAACTTTGTACAAGATAATTCATCTTTCCCTATCAAAATCTTTGCAATGTTAAAACAATTTATTTTCACTGCATCATGTTTTCTTTTTCTTCTGGTACCTGGTTCCTGTGTTTCGGGACAAAAAAATGAAATTCAGGAATTTGAAAACTCAAAAATTTATCCTTCCGTTGCCTGCACGGCGGATACAAATACTACATATGCATTGTTTTTACCACCTCAATACGAGGAAGGAAAACCCTGTCCCTTGCTAATCCTTTTTGATCCCAGCGGCAGGGGGGTGTTTCCTGTAAATCATTTCAGTTCCGAAGCAGGGAAAAATGGCTTTATCCTGGCTGGCTCCAATAACTCAAGAAACGGGATGGACTTCGAGCAAACAACTGCTATATATCGCAAAATGCTTGCTGATATCACAAAAAGGTTCAATATCGAGAAAAAGGCAATATACGTGAGTGGATTTTCGGGAGGTTCACGGGTTGCCGGAGCTGTGGCTATTACCGAAGCAGGTATTGCCGGCGTTGTTGGATGTGGCGCAGGCTTACCCGCCATAAACCGGAATCCGGCAGGGCCCTTCAGTTACCTGGCAGTGGTTGGGAACCAGGATTTTAATTACACGGAAATCAAACAACTTGACGCAATGCTGGAGTCCGCTCATTATCAACATCACCTTTTAGTTTTCGATGGCATTCACCAGTGGCCGCCCAAAGCACTTCTTCCGGATATTTTTGCCTGGCTCAGGTTTGATGCCATGCGGCAACAGGCGATACCGGCTGACCGGAATGAAATCAACCAGTTTATTCAGAAAAATGATAAAATCGCTGGTGAACTGGCCACGGAAGGACAACTTCCCGCGCAACAGGCAGTATTTATTAAAATGCTGCATTTCCTGAAGGGACTGACAGATGTTGCTCCGTTGCAGGCTGAAATCACCAGGCTAGCTTCTGATAAAAAGATAATTGCATACCAGAAACAACAACAGAAACTCCTTGATCTGGAACAGGAACTACAGCAAAAATATTCGCCGGAATTAAATTTAAAAAATGTGGATTGGTGGAAAAATCAAGCCGCTCAGCTGCAATCCTTAACCAAACAATCCCGTAAGCCGGAGGTAAACCAGGTATATCAAAGAGTACTTGCTTTCCTGAGTATGAATTGCTATATGTATTCAAATGATGCTTTTAAACGGGGGAACCTGGTTTCGGCTGGAAAATATATTGAAATTTACCAGCTTGTAGATCCTGCAAACACAGAACACCGGTACATGGCCGCCAAAGTAGCAGCAAGAAACCAAGATCCGGACGCTTGTTTTATAGCCCTTAATCAGGCTTTTGACCTGGGGTTTAAAGATATAAACCGCATGAAAGCGGATCCGGATTTCAAAGCGTACCAGGAGGATGGTAGGTTTAAAAGTCTTCTGAACAGAAAATAGTTTTGCAACAAAGAGTCAGATTAAATTTTTAATTATTCAGATTTAAGAACAAGGATTTACGATCAGCGAAGTGCAGAAATCATCAGTTTGAATATACATCTTAAATCAAAAACTAGCGAAGCGATCTCATGAGCTCCTTTGAAAATAAGCGAGGAGCGAATAATCGGTATTCCTTGTTCGTTATTCCGGAAATTGAAAGCTTTGGGAATAAATTATGAAATTCAGACAGTTTCTTGCCTTATGTTAAGGCTCCCCATTTCTCAAAATCATCGAAAAACTCCCTTCCAGCTGTAACCTTTCATCCTGATTATCGTCATAGATACAGAACCAGACTTCAATTAATCTTGTTCCGGAATTCCAGGCAAAAATCTCCGTTTACCCAATTATACTATCACCTGCTGAAGCACAAAAACTCCGGCAGGTTTTTTTATGGAATAAACTGAGATAAATATTTATAGATTGCAATATATGATAGTTGTATTCTGTATTTTTGCACACTTATTTATTAATTCCAGCCCGTCTTACAATTTAAATTTTTCAATGGCCAGCCGCATCTACGCCGATCGTAAACTTGTTATAATCACAACCTTCCTGGCAATCGGTTTTATATATCTTTTAAGGTTATTTTATATACAGGTTATCGACCGGAGTTATACTCTTTCAGCCAACAATAATGTGCTTCGTTATGTCACTCAATTCCCGGCCCGGGGATTGATATATGATCGTAACGGGAAATTGCTTTTATACAACGAAGCCGTTTATGACCTGATGGTGATTCCCCGGCAGGTAAAGGATCTTGACACTACCGAAATTTGCCGTTTACTGGATATTACCCGCGAAGGTTTTATTGAGCGGATGAAAAAAGCGCGCGATTATTCTCCCATGCTGGCATCGGCTTTTGAAAAACAAATCTCAAAAGAAACGTATGGATATATTGAGGAAAAACTTTACCGGTTCAGAGGGTTCTTTGTTCAGCCGCGTACCTTGCGCAAATACCCGATGTCCATTGGTGCTCACCTTTTAGGTTATATAGGTGAAGTAACCCCGGCCCAGGTCGAAAAAAATGTTTATTACAAACAAGGGGATTATATTGGCATCAGCGGTATTGAACGTGCCTACGAGAAAGAATTGCGTGGAATTAAAGGATTGAAAATCCGTATGGTCGATGTTTTTAACCGTGACGTAGGTAGTTTTGAAAATGGCCGTTACGATACCGCATCGGTAATGGGCCACGATCTGTACACCGGAATTGATGCCGATTTGCAGGAATACGGCGAAAAACTGATGACCAATAAGCGTGGCAGTATTGTGGCTATAGACCCTAAAACGGGAGAAATACTTTGCTTTCTGTCAAGTCCCGGGTATGATCCGAATCTGTTGGTTGGAAGGGTCCGAGGTAAAAATTTCGGCGAACTCATGAAAGACCCTATCAAGCCTTTGCTCAACCGCGCTATCATGGGACAGTATCCCCCGGGATCGACCTTTAAAATGGCAAATGATATGGTTGGGCTCCAAATGGGCGTTATAACAAAGGACACCCGCTATACATGCCAGGGACCGGGTTCTTCACCTATAAGATGTACCCACAACCACGTTTCACCACTCGATGTGTATATGGCTATTCAGCAATCGTGCAATCCTTTTCACTGGCAGGTGTTCCGGGCTATTATGAACGACCCGCGTTATGAGAATTCAAAACAACGTTATGATGTATGGCGCAGTCACCTGATAAGCATGGGATTTGGCCGTATCCTGAATACCGACCTGGCGTTTGAGTTAAAAGGCAACCTTCCTCCTTCAGAAGTATTTGATAAAATATACGGCAAAGATCACTGGAACGCTATGACGGTCAGGTCCCTATCCATCGGACAGGGAGAGGTCCTTACCACCCCTCTTCAGCTTGTAAATTATGCCGCTATGGTGGCGAACAGGGGATTCTTTTATCCCCCGCATGTGGTCAGGACAGTTGGAACCGAAAAAACCAAATACGCCTCAGAAAAAAATGTTTCCACTATAAATCCGGAGTACGTTGATGTGGTACGCGAAGGGATGATGGAGGTTTTTGAGGGTGAGCACGGAACCGCACGGGCGTATCGCCTCGACAGCATCACCATGGCCGGAAAAACCGGGACTGCTGACAACCCGCACGGTAAGCCGCACTCGAACTTTATAGCTTTCGCGCCTGTCGAGAATCCTCAGATCGCGATTTGTGTAATCGTTGAAAATGCGGGATTCGGATCTACTTTTGCCGCTCCCATCGCAACACTTATGATTGAAAAATACATTACCCGCAAGGTTAAACGCAAGGAGCTCGAAGATCGTATGATTCTTATTAATACAATAAACAATTGAAAGAGCAAAAAAGCATATTCAAATTTATCGACCGTCCACTGGTGCTGTTGTACCTGACATTAGTACTGATGGGATGGATAAGCATTTACGCTGCGGTTTATAACAATGAGCATGCCAGTATTTTAGATTTATCGCAATCGTATGGCAAACAATTGCTTTGGATATTTACTGCCCTGGCCATCGCATTAATGATAATACTTACCGATGCAAAATTTTTCAACGCGTTTGCCTACCCTATTTACATAGGAACAATATTGCTCCTGGTTGTAGTATTGTTTGCCGGGAAAGAAATAGCGGGGTCCAAATCATGGTTTCAGATCGGGGAATTCAGAATTCAGCCTGCCGAGTTTGCCAAGTTTGCAACCAATCTTGCTTTAGCACATTACCTGAGTGCACTGGATTTTGACAGCCGGAAACGAAAATCTCAGATTATACCCTTGATTATCCTGGCAATTCCAGCCTTGCTTATTCTGCTTCAGAATGATACCGGTTCAGCTATTGTATACTCGTCACTCGCTCTTGTTTTATACAGGCAGGGAATGCCCGGCAGCATACTACTTATAGGCATAGCTGTAGCCATTTTAGCAATAATGGCTTTGATGTTTAACCAATATATTGTTATTACAGGTGTAGGGATATTACTAATTGGATTTACTTTTTTTATCAGGCGAAACTGGCAGAATATAGTGAAGGTGATTGGAATTTTTGTGGTGGCATCACTCTTTGTGCTGAGTGTGGATTATGCTTTTCAGAATGTACTTGAACTGCATCAGAAAACACGTATCAATGTGCTGCTAGGCAAACAGATTGACCTGAAAGGCGCCGGGTATAATGTTAACCAGTCGAAAATAGCTATCGGTTCCGGCGGTTTCTGGGGCAAAGGTTTCCTGAAAGGGACCCAGACCAAGTTCAATTTTGTTCCTGAACAAAGCACTGACTTTATTTTTTGCACCGTTGGCGAAGAATGGGGATTTGTCGGCTCAACGGTAGTAATGTTGTTATTCCTTGCGCTGATAGTGCGTATTATTATGATGGCCGAGCGACAACGCTCGGATTTCAGCCGGATTTACGGGTATGGAGTCGCCTCTATATTGTTTTTCCATTTCTTTGTAAATATAGGAATGACCATAGGGCTGATGCCGGTTATCGGTATTCCGCTGCCCTTCTTTAGCTATGGAGGATCTTCGCTATGGGCCTTTACTATTTTGCTGTTTATTTTTATTAAAATGGATTCGAACAGGCTGCAGCTGGTATAGATGGCACCACAAGCGGCCCTCTTCGCAAAACCAGCAACAACTAGATATAAAAAGTCAACCCCAAAGGAAGATTCCCCGGAGTTTAAGCCATTTTAAGAGTACTAATAATGCTACTGTACAATCATGCTCTTTTCAAACCGTTTGTTATTCTGAGTGTATACAACATGATACACTCCTTGTATTAAGTTCAAACCTAAGATTGTGACCTTATTTCCGGTATGTTTTTTCGAATAAACGATGTTGCCCATGTTATCGGTTATTGCAACTGTTGCTTCTGAAGTGCTCATCAATGTGGGATCGCATGGAGGCTTTATTACATCTATTACCACATTTCCTCTCACACTAGGATTGGGCGATATGCTTAATGTCAAAGGATCACAGGGAGCGTTTGGATCCTGTACGTTGGCATACACATAACGCGAATCAGTACCACATGTATTTGATGCTGTAACCTGAACAGCCCCACTTCCAATAGCCCCGGCCTGAACAGAAATAGCAGTTGTTCCCTGGCCCTAAGTAATATGCCGACAATAGTTGTAGTTGCATATTGAAGGTATTTGCCATGGGTAGCTTGATGCGCAGGTTGCAGGGGTTATACTATAAACTGCGGATACACGGGGACTTAATTGGGGAGTATTATGGTTTTCATGCATAAGTATGCTAAACTTGAATTCTGCATCAAATCATTTTAATACATAATCCGAAAAGTCCCTACTTTTGCACCCTTATTTTTCTTTGAAACTTTCCTGATAAAGCCAGGTGATTTCATTTTAAAATATAATATTCTGTAACAGCCTTTTGAATACTTAATGAACAAGAATTATATCCCGCAAGCGTTTTATTTTACTTTGGCTGTTGCTGGTATTCTGGGTATTTTGTCCCTGTTCCCGTATGAAAGAAGTATTTTTGGATATCCTATTAAACCTGTGAGTATTTTTTCGGATATTTTAACCGACGACATCGCGCAGCTTAAACCTCTTTTTGTAGATTCACTTGCCCTGGAATCTGAGCCAGCTCCCAAGGGTGTTGTACGTTTCCGCAATTTTACCGATGATAAATACCCTCTCGATAAACTTCTCGGCCAGTTACTGAAAGCAAAAGAGAAAAAAGGGAAAGTGCGGATTGCATGGTATGGCGATTCCTTTTCGGACGGAGATATTCTTGTCAGCGATTTACGCGATACGCTCCAAAGCCTTTATGGTGGAAATGGTGTGGGTTTTGTTCCTATTACTTCCGAAGTTGCCGGTTTCAGGCGCTCTGTAATTCATTCTTTCGGTGGATGGAATACTACCTCAATCCTTACCAATTTACGTTCCGGACGATTTGGTATAAATGGATTCAGTTATACGCCTGATTCCGGTAATTATGTCTTTTATAAAGGTACCAATCATTTCAAGCATACTTCAACCTTCAGTACCTTCAGGATATTTTATACCTCTGCTTACAATCAGAAGGCGCGAATTATGATTAACCGGAAAGACAGCCGCGTTATGGATATGGTTGCTTCTGAGTTTCCTTCGATGATTACCGTTCAGGCCGATACCATCCGGCAGGTAAGTGCCAGGTTTAACCTGAACGGCATGACGTGTTTCGGTGCCTCACTTGAAGATGAAACCGGAATCTATATCGATAATTTTGCCATCAAAGGCAATTCCGGACTTGGACTGCAGGCAATTCCTGAAAAGAACCTCGCTGCTTTCGACAGTTTGCTGCATTACGATATGATCGTTCTCCAGTTTGGGTTAAATGTTTCAAATTCTCCTTCTGCGAATTTTACAAGCTACATCAAAGGGATGAGTAAGTTGATTGATAAACTCAAAGAGGCTTTTCCGGAAACGCCTATATTGCTTTTATCTGTATCGGACCGTAGCCAGCGTCGGCAGGGGCAGTTTGTTACTATGCCGGTTATCCCGTTTCTTATCCAGGCCCAGGAAAAGATTGCCTTTGATAATAAGTTGTTGTTCTGGAACCTTTTTGAAGCCATGGGTGGAGAAAACTCTATGGCTGGGTTTGCCAATTCAAAGCCTGCGCTTGCTAATAAGGATTACACCCACCTCAATTTTGCAGGTGGACGGAAAGTTGGGTTGTCATTAGCGCGGAGTTTTATTTATGAAGTAGAAAAATACGAGAAAAGGAGGAAGAGTCTTGCGGCCATTGCGAAATAGTTTTTTAACGATCATACTAATATTGTTCATCTCCCTTGGATTAAAAGGGCAGGAGATTGATGCTGATACCCTTGGTGCTGTTGAATTTTCGTTTATTAATTACGAAGCTGATACCCTCATAAATGCAACTCATCTGGTTCCGTTTTTCGAAAAATTACTCAAACTCGAAAATGGAGATACAAACCAGGTTAGCATTCTGCATATAGGAGATTCGCATATTCAGGCTGATTTCCTTACGCGTGAAGTCCGGAAAGACTTTCAACAAAAGTTTGGTAACGCCGGACGCGGATTAGTATTTCCGCTCAGGGTTGCCGGCACAAACGAACCAAATGATTACCGTTCGTCAACAAATGCCGGCTGGACAGTTGCAAAAATAAACAGCGCAAACCGGTACCCTGAACCTGGAATATCAGGAATAGCAATGTCTGCAAATCAAACAGGTGTTTATTTTGATATCACAACCCTAAATCACGACGACCTGGATTATGCTTTCGACCAGGTAACATTAATTCATACCAAAGATTCACTTCAATTTGACTGTCGATTTACCGATTCACCCCCTAAATTTGGCTACCTTATGTCAGCCAGCCCAATAGAACCTGGCGAAATCACCACATCAGTCCGGTTTGAGCATCCCACAAATTATGTCCGCATACAAGCTGAACAAACTGAGGTTGGACAAAGTTCAGCTACTGTTAATGGATTGGTGCTTACAAACAACAAACCTGGAATTTTGTACAACAGCGTAGGCATTAATGGTGCTCATTTCAGCGATTATAATAATTCACCGCTATTCTACGCGCAATTAAAAGTTTTAAAACCTGATCTGGTCATTGTTTCATTAGGTACTAACGAAGGCGCAAATATAAAAGTGACTGTGGATGAGGTAATTGCTTCCGTAACCTTAATGGTGCAAAGCATCAAATCCGTAAATCCGGGAACCTGTATATTGATAGCTACACCAGCAGATGATTATTTTCGTAAAAAATATAAAAATCCTTACCTGGAAGCAGTTCAGCGTGCTTTAAAGCAAAGTGCTGAACAGGAACATGTTGCGTGTTGGGATATGTATGGAATCAGCGGAGGTTTTGGTTCATGCAGTGAATGGAAAAAGGCGGCTATGATACAAAAAGACGGAGTGCATTACAATAAACAAGGATACACTCTGCAAGGATCATTATTATTTAAGGCATTAATTGACAGCTATTTGAGGTATGCAGCAGATTGATTTTCATAAACTTTTACTGGAGTTCGTTTACAACCCAAAGGAGCCGATGATTTTCAGCAGCGGTTTCTTTTTATTCCTCTTCCTGGGGTTTATAGCTGTGTACAGTATTGTATATAAGCATAATACGCTTAAAAATATTTACCTAACGCTGTTTTCAATCTTCTTTTATTATAAATCCAGCGGACTGTATTTCATACTGTTGGTCATTACTGCGGTAGTGGATTACAACCTTGCTAAACAGATTGCCCGCACCGAAATTAAGCAAAAACGGGTTTTATTCCTGGTTTTGAGTTTGATTGTGAATATCGGAATGCTGGTTTATTTCAAGTACACAAATTTCTTTCTTAGTATTTTGTATGATGTAGCTAATAAGCCTTTCGATCCTTTGAATATCTTTTTACCTGTCGGGATTTCATTCTTCACGTTCCAAAGTCTGAGTTATACCATTGATATCTATCGCCGTATTATAGAGCCGGTTAAAAATATTTCGGAATTTGCTTTTTTTGTAACGTTTTTTCCGCAAATGGTTGCCGGGCCGATTGTCAGGGCTTCAGTTTTTCTGCCTCAGGTACGAAAAATCCCTTATGTTACCAAAGAGGATTTCGGCAAAGCTATTTTTCTAATCTGCATCGGACTGTTCAAAAAGGCGGTTATTTCCGATTATATCAGCCTGAATTTTGTCGACAGAATTTTCGATAATCCCGGATTGTATACCGGTCTAGAAAACCTGTTTGGCGTTTATGGATACGCGCTGCAGATTTACTGCGATTTTTCGGGGTATACCGATATGGCAATTGGAATTGCGTTGTTGCTGGGATATAAACTCCCGGTCAACTTCGATTCGCCTTATCAATCGGCAAGTATTACCGAGTTTTGGCGGCGCTGGCATATTTCCCTTTCCAGTTGGCTGCGTGACTATTTGTATATTTCACTTGGCGGAAACCGCAAAGGCAAGATCCGGACTTATATCAACCTGATGATCACTATGCTGATTGGTGGATTGTGGCATGGTGCGGCACTTCGGTTTGTAATCTGGGGAGCTTTGCATGGCATTGGTTTAGCATTTGAGAAATTCATTAATTCAATCTTCAGTATTCCTAAAACTAAACTTACCCGGATACTGGGAGTTCTGATCACTTTCCATTTTGTGTGTTTTGCCTGGATATATTTCAGAGCGGATAATATGGAAGTTGTTAGTGCAATGCTTACACAGATAACCACCGATTTTCATCCCGGAATACTGGCCGATTTTATAAAAGGTTATCCATACGTATTAATGCTGATGGTGCTTGGATATATCCTGCATTTTATTCCTTCCGGCGTTGAGAGCCGTGTACAGTCGTTAGTGGTTAAGTCGCCTTTTGTGCTGAAAGTAGCATACCTGGTTGTTATTGTTTTTATAGTAATTCAGATCAAATCTTCAGAGATACAGCCATTTATATATTTTCAGTTTTGAAATTAGTGTTATTTAGATAACTGATTTACTTTCTTCTATTTGCATTTTCCTTCAAAATGGCATTAACTTGCCATACACTCTCGTCCTGCGTTTTTTGAGAGCTTCACGAAAATTCTGATGTTCAAACAACCATTCCCATTGACCGTTCTACCATGAGAAGCACACTTTTAATCTTTTCCTTTATTCCGGTTGTATTGATTTTCCCCTAAAAAACTATGCAAGCTCAAACGACAAAATCTCCTCTTGAAATTTATGGATTTGAACCAGGTTTAAACTTGTTATTTATTCAGCTATGATTAATTGATAGCTTATTGCCGGCAACTGGATGAGGCTTCACCGAGAGTGCTTTTGAAAGAAATTGGTGAAACGCCCATGGGCAAAAAGAGGTACCTGGTATTTATACCGTCGCCTGAAAACTTGTCAAAATTTGATCGTTGCAAATACATCAACCATTAATTAGCGTTGGATTGGAGAATGAAGGATTCTGAGCGGGATTCTCTCATTGCTGAAAATAAGGTTTTTGTGCTGGCGACTTTATCAATGCATTCCAAGAATGTTGGCCCAACACAGGCTTTTACTCAGATTTTTCAGTTGTACGCAATACAACTGATCGGGGAATTTTATAATCCCTGGATAACGTCGTATTTATGGTTGTTCCTAATCATCATCAGGATGGAATGCAGATGGCAGTGAATAATTAATGCAAATACAATCAAACCCCTTAGCCTCGGCCTTCATGACAGGGAATATTTTTAATTTTCCTCCGGGCTATAGCTCATTTGTTAAAATTGAAAAATTTCCTGGTTTATAGTGAAAAAAATCATTCCGATTCAGGAAAAATATCTGTTTCAATGAACATTCCGGCTATAAAATCCTTTGTATTCTAAACAGTATTAAACTCTTAACTTACACAATGAAAAACTCAATTTTTGCAATTCTTTTATTGGTTTCACTCGCAGTTACAGCCCAGGAAAAACACCTGAAAAACATTCATCAGCTTACTTTTGGTGGCGATAACGCCGAAGCTTATTTCAGCTTCGACAGTAAAAACCTTTCTTTTCAATGCAACAATCCAAAATGGGATCTTAAATGCGACCAGATTTTTAATCTCGATATTGATAAAGCAGCTAAAGACAGCACTTACCGTCCTACTCTGATAAGCACTGGTCTCGGTCGCACCACCTGTTCCTATTTTATGCCAGGCAATAAACAGATTTTATATGCATCAACGCATCTTGGCAGCAAGGAATGTCCGCCGAATCCTGAGCCACGCGCCGATCATAAATACCTATGGGCTATTTATCCTGATTTCGACATTTTTGTGGCCGATCTGAAAGGAAATATTGTAAAACAGCTTACCGATCTGCCTGGTTATGATGCCGAAGCTACCGTTTCGCCCGACGGCAAGAAAATTGTATTTACGTCAACCCGCAATGGCGACCTCGATCTTTATACCTGCGATATTGACGGCAGTAATGTTAAACAGGTAACCAATCAATTGGGTTACGATGGAGGCGCGTTCTTTTCGCCCGACAGCAAAAAACTGGTCTTCCGTGCTTCACGACCGACAACACCTGAAGATATTAAGGAATACAAAGAACTACTGGCACAAGGTCTTGTAATGCCAACGAATATGGAAATCTGTGTTTGTAATGCAGATGGAAGCGATTTTAAGCAGGTGACAAACCTGGGTAAAGCTAACTGGGCACCGTTTTTTACACCCGATGGCAAAAAGATCATTTTTTCCAGTAACCACCAGTCTGGCAAAGGCTATGATTTTCACCTGTTTATGGTAAATCTTGATGGTACAGGAATTGAGCAGATAACATCAGTAAGTTATTTCAACGCATTCCCGATGTTTTCGCCCGATGGCAAAAAACTGGTTTGGTCATCCAACCGCAATAACCATGGGTCACATGATACCAATTTGTTTATTGCGGATTGGGTGAAGTAAGGATTTTGAAAGACCCAAGACCCAAAACCCAAATTTCAATTCCCAAGACTTTTACTATAAGACATTTTGGAGTTTAGTATCTGGATTTTGGATTTTGGAATTTGAGACTTTGAATTTGAGACCTGGGTCTTAAAATTTAAAGAACTACGATATCCCAAAAAGGTTAAATCCGGATGCAGTTATTATCAGATCCGGATTTTTTATTCAGCAGCAGATATTCCGCTAATTTTCAATATCTGACCATTTTTTTCTAAATTTGTAACTCAACACTTTGTTTATGAAAAAGGTTCTGACTTATGTAGGTTACATTTTACTGATAGTTTTATTGGGCTTTATGATCTGGCGGTTTTCATTTATGATTGTATGGATACTGATAGCGGCTGTGGTTTCATTTATAGGGCATCCATTGGTACGGTTTTTCGACAGGATACATATTAAAAAGTGGAGTATTCCGCATTCACTTAGCACGGCACTCGCGCTGGTAACAATAGTGATAGGCTTTCTCGGAATGTTATCCATTTTTGTCCCGCTTATTGTACAGCAGGCTCAAACCATTTCGAAAATTGATGTGAATCTGCTGGCTAAAAATCTGGAGGGTCCATTACATTGGCTTGATGAAGAATTGCGTGTTTTGGGAGTAATCCCAACCGGGCAAACATTGCAGGATTTTATTGTGATTAAAGCAAAATCAGTTGTAAATATAGGCAGTGTAACATCGGTCATAAATGGAGTTTTTAACGCAGCAGGTACTATTTTTGTCGGGTTATTTTCAGTGCTTTTTATTGCTTTCTTTTTTATGAAAGACGATACCTTGTTCGAAAACACGCTGTTACTTCTTGTTCCTGAAAAACAGCATGATGCGACCCGTAAGGTTATCTCCGATTCCAAAAACCTGCTGATGCGGTATTTTATTGGTGTTATTCTTGAGGTGCTTGGTGTTATGTCGATTATTGCTCTCGGGCTTTGGATACTGGGTGTTGATAATGCCTTGCTGATTGGTTTTTTTGGAGGGATCATGAATATCATTCCTTACATCGGGCCGGTGATCGGTGCTTTAATCGCTTTAACACTGGGTATTACCGGAACTCTTGCCGCTGGAATGTATAATGATTTGTTATCGGTTCTGGCTAAACTTGGTGGTGTGCTTCTGGTGGCTAATTTTATCGATAATAACATACTAGTTCCGATGATTTATTCAAAAAGTGTGAAAGCCCATCCGCTTGAGATCTTTTTCGTAATAATTATGGGCGGCAGTCTTGCCGGATTAGTCGGAATGCTACTCGCGATTCCCGTTTATACCGTTTTGCGGGTAATAGCGAAAGAATTCTTTCAGCAATTCAGGGTTGTTCAAAAGCTTACTGCAAAAATCGACTGATTTTGAGCTTCCTTAAAATGTTTCCTTATTATTCACAGTTATTAAATTCGATGAACCTTCGAAAGGTTCTAAATTTGATACTGGTTGAGGTATGTTTTTTCCTGAGCCGCTTATTCCGAATCCCGATACTTGCAGGAAATCCCTGGGCAGCATCCATTGAGCCCACAACTTCCTGTAACCTGCGTTGCCCTGAGTGCCCTACAGGAATGCAATCACTTTTACGACCCAAAGGGAATGTGGAATTGGAAAAATTCACTAAGATTCTGGATAAACTTTCGCCTGATCTTTTTTATCTTACCCTTTATTTTCAGGGTGAACCCTTGCTGAATCCTGATTTTCCGGAAATGGTTAAAGCAGCACGAAAACGCCGGATTTTTGTGGCTACTTCAACCAATGGCCATTTTTTAACAGGTGAAAATGTAAATAAGATTATTGAAAGTGGCTTGAGCCATCTAATAATTTCCATGGATGGTACCGATCAGCAAACTTATGAGAAGTATCGCATCAAAGGGAATTTGCAAATTGTTACTGACGGAATTAAGCGGTTAGTCGCAGCTAAAAAGGCTGCAAACACATCCACGCCATTTATCGAGTTGCAATTTCTTGTGATGCGGCATAATGAGCATCAGATGCAGGAGATGCGTGAGTTTGCAACGCTTGCTGGTGTTGATAAACTTGCGTTTAAAACGGCCCAGGTTTACAATTTTGATGCTGAAAGTACTATTATTCCAGCTCTGAAATCAAAATCGCGCTACAGACAAACTACGGACGGTGAATGGGTCATGGCCAGGAAAGTCCGGAACCGTTGTCACCGGATATGGAGTTCACTTGTAATTACCTGGGATGGGAGAGCGGTTCCCTGTTGTTACGATAAAGATGCAAATCACCAAATGGGTAATCTTTTGGATGAGCCTTTATCCGAAATCTGGAAGAATCAACATTATACTGCCTTCAGACGACAGGTTTTGAAAAACCGGTCGGAAACGGAGATTTGCAGGAATTGTGGGGAATAATAAACATAATGGAATATTCCGGGTTTTAATTATCAAATTTCTAATTACTATGATCAAAAAACTGCTATCTGTCAATCCTGTAGGTATAGATGCTTTGAGCATAATCCGGGTCTTTACCGGGATTCTGATGCTTCTGCACGGGAAAATAGTTTTCGACTCACAGATTATGAATGGTATGGGGGAATCCATGAGCAAAGATATGGGAATGCCTTTCCCATTGCTTATGGCCTACCTTGCTAAAGGCTCTGAATTTTTCGGTGGATTGTTTTTTGCGCTGGGACTTTTTACCAGGTTTGTATCTATTCCTTTGGTAATTACTATGGCCGTAGCCGCATTTATTGCTCATCACGGTGAAATAACCGGTGATGGAGAACATGCATTTTTATTCCTGTTGATCTTTGTAGCCTTCTTTTTTATTGGATCCGGAAAATGGAGTGTTGATTATCTGCTAAAAAGGATTGTGAAATAAGCCTTTAATTTCTTATAGCCGATAAAATTTTTATACCTATTTTTGGTTTCTGAATATTTAATTTCTGAGGCAGTAGTTCCTGCTGCTTTCGCCGAAAGATATTATTCATAAAAGCTCCTGTATCCAATGCATACTGGAGTTTAATACTATTGCCTGACTACTGATTAAATTGTCATTAAACTATGATAGTGCGACTGAAAATAGTATTCATACTACTTCTTTTTTTTATACTTAACAACTCGTTCGCACAGAGCTGGAATAACGATTCGATGCTCCTTAAGCTCGACGAGGCACTTGTTACGCGCCTTATTACTGATAATAATAAAATTCAACAAATAGGAAATGAGCTTATAAAGCTTCAGCAGCTGGGTGATGAACAGCTTGAAGAACGATATATTGCGGCAGATAAACTCTACAATGAGTACAAATCGTATACTTACGACTCGGCTTTTAAATATGTTCTGTATCTCGATGAACTTGCTACCAGGCAAAAAGATATTCAGCGAATTTCATCGGCTAAAATCAAAATGGGATTTATTTTCCTGTCGTCGGGTTTATTTAAGGAAGCGCTCGATACACTTATGTCGGTAAATCTGGAAAAGCTTAATAAAGATTTGCAAATTGAGTATTACTCCATTCTTGGACGAACCTATCACGATTTGGCTGATTATGACGGATCGACCTTTTTTACAGAAATTTATAACCGGAAGGGTAATTTTTATCTTAAAAAAGCAATAGCTCTTGTTCCTGAAAATTCATTTCAATACTACCAACTTTACGGCGCCGAACAACTAAAAGCCGGGCAGTTTGAAAGCGCCCGTGAAACTTTTCACCTTCTGTACAATACTAAGACCATTACCGAGCATCAGCGTGCCATTATAACCTCAACACTTGGATATATTTATACTTGCCTGAATAAAAATGAGGAAGCTATCTATTTACTCGCTATTGCAGCAATTTCCGATATAAAATCATGCACAAAGGAAACTGTTGCCCTTCGTAACCTCGCGCATTTGCTCAATGATAAAGGAGATACTGAGCGGGCACATCGCTATATAAAAATTGCATTAGCAGATGCTGATTTTTACAATGCCAGGCACCGGAAAAAGGAAGTTGGCATCATTCTTCCAATTATTGAAGGAGAACAACTTCGCAAAACCGAAAAGCAAAAAGAACAGTTGATCCTTTACCTGATACTGATTTCGATACTCGGAGCCCTTGCAGTTGTCTTTTTGATTATCAGCACTATTCAGTTTTACAGGTTGAAACGGGTAAAGGAATTGCTCCAAACCACCAACTCAACCATTTCCGAAACCAACAAAAAACTTTTGGAAGCTAACCGCATTAAAGAGAAGTACATAGGCTACTATTTCAATGTAACAGCCAATTACATGGAACGGATTGAAAAGATCCATAAGAAACTGAGTCGTAGAATTATTTCGCGTCAATTTGATGATCTGGATGATTTCCTCAAAAGAGACCTCGATCCTAAAAAAGAGTTGGATGAACTCAACAATAACTTCGATAAGATTGTATTGAGCCTTTTCCCAAACTTCGTTATCGAATTCAACAAGCTATTTAATCCCGAAGATCAGTTTATACCAAAAGAAGGGCAGATACTTAACAAAGAGTTACGGATTTTTGCCCTGATACGTATGGGCATTTCCGATAACGAAAAAATTGCGAAGATTTTAAATTTTTCAGTCAATACTATTTATACCTATAAAACAAAAATTAAAAACCGTTCTATCGTTTCAAATAATGAATTTGAAGAGCATCTCATGAAGATTGATGCTTAATATTATCTATATTTTATCTTAATGCCATCTATATTTTTTCCTGATAAATATTTTATATAACATTGATTTACTGTTGGTAATAGTTTATATGAACAATTGTAGTTCATATATTTCAAATACATTTTGGATTCAGGTTGATGTGCTTGTAATATTGTGTGATCGTTTCATCGATTTAACAAACCTCCAATTAAAAGCAATCCTTTAACCCAACCAAATTAAAATTATGAAAACAAAAATTTACTCTTTTCTGGTGGCACTGATTTTCCCATTGGCCGCCTTTTCGCAGGCAGATGCCGGCATTATAAAAAAAATATACAGCAATCCTGTCATCTATAACTTTGATGAAAAGGTTTCCTGGTACTTCGATTTAACCGGCACCACCTTTGCCGAAACCGAAGATGTATATATCTGGATATGGTCTCCATCGGAACCCGATGCAGGAAACTTTGCAAATTCATCCGATTTTGCCAAGCTAACTTACGTTGGCAATATGGTATGGCGGTTCGATCTCACTCCAACAACATATTTCACAAAAACGATTGCTGAAATAAAGGCAAGTGCCGGTTTCTGGTTGCGATTAAAAGATAAAACCGGAACCAAACAAACCGGCGTAGCTAATGTGCCGATTACTGACTTTTCAGCATTTGCAACTTCCGGAAAGCCTTTTGATTATTACCCAGCTGCATTTACCCTGGATGATCCTTTGAGCATTATATTCAATGCAAACCTGCTCCCTGCTTTTGCTGATGCCTCTACTGTTCATTTACACGCAGGTTTGAACAACTGGGATATCAAACAGGAATATCAGGCGTGGCTGCCCGAAATTGTAGCTAAAACTCAATTGATAAACATGGGTGGCGGATTTTACCGTATCGACCTGGTGCCAAGAACCTATTTCGGAGCTCCCGCAGGATATGTAATGAATACAATAAACTTCCTTTTTGTTAAAAACGAATGGGCAGCCACGACACCTGATTATGTAATGAATGCGCCTGGTTTTTCATCAGTACCAGCATACCAGATAAACGATAAATCGCTGTTGCTATTTCCAAATCCGGTTAAAAACGAATTAACGATAAGCAACATAAGCAAAAATGTTAAAATATCAATTTACGATTTAAGCGGCAAATTGGTCATGTATAAAACTGCCGGATCAACAACCGAAAAAACTGACGTAAGCAATTTAACAAAAGGAGTTTATTCGGTTAAAGTTTCGGATAATACCACAACAAGAACAAGTAAGCTTATAAAACAGTAATTAACAGGATGGTGATGTAAGCGGTTTTTTATCAATTGATTTGCGAAGTAATTTTAGTTGATGTCTCTATTGTTGAAAATAGAGAATGGGAAAAACCGAATTAACAAAGAATAACCGCTTACATACCATACTACAAGCATACTTTGCATCGGTACTTTAAATACAAATGACTTAACAGGTTTTTTTTTGCTGTCGTAAATATTTGTCTATTAAAATACTGAAATACAGTATATTGTCAGTGGCTTTTAGTTTTCATCTTTTGAGGACTGAAGCATAAAATCTCCAGGAAATAACTGGTATTTATTTCAAAGCATTCTTTTGTAACTAACTGATTTACTTTAAATAAAAAATTATAGTTCTTAACCAAACCCATCAAAATTATGAAAAAGACCAGATTACTGATCATCGTCCTGATTTTCATACCAACACTATGGTATGGATGCACAAAAACAGACGACGGCAGCTACACCGCACCGATTACCGTTAATGAAAAGGTAAATGGTACATGGAACATGTTTTCGATCAAAATGATTGATGAAACAGCCAAATCAGCGGCTATCAAGCCAGATGAAGTAAATTTAACCGACCAGTTTAATTTCCTGGGTTTTGCCATCACGCTTAATGTAGATGAGGCAAACAAAGCCACCACCTATGCCGTAACAGGCGAAGCCCCGCAGTTACTGGCTCCCCAGGGGTTTTGGGCTCTTGATACGGATTTTCCTTCAACCGATGGCACACCTGTTAAAATCAATTTATATTCTGATGCTGCTAAAACACAGAAAACCAACCAGGTAAGCATTACCACCATGCCCGGCGCCCTTCCTGAAATGGAATTAAAACTAACGCATTCCTCTAACCAGGTGGCTTATGTATCGTATCTGTACAAACTTGTTTTAGCGACCACTAAATAATAAAAACATGAAAAAAATAACATATTCCATTCTGGTGACGCTGCTTTTTCCATTCGCCGCCTTTTCGCAGGCGCAGGAAGCAGGTGATATTTATAAGATGTACTCCAATCCTGTTATCTATAATTTCGACGAGCAGGTTTCCTGGTACTTTAATCTATCCGGCACCACCTTTGCCGAAACCGAAGATGTTTATATCTGGATTTGGTCACCTTCAGAACCTGATGCAGGAAATTGGGAAAATTCATCCGATTTTGCCAAACTTACGTATGTTGGAAATATGGTATGGAGATTTGATCTCACGCCAACAACCTATTTTAACAAGACCATTGCAGAAATAAAAGCCAGCGCCGGTTTCTGGCTGCGTTTGAAAGACAAAACCGGGACCAAGCAATCGAGTGTAGCAAATGTGCCTATTACCGATTTTTCGGCTTTTGCAACTTCCGGCAAGCCTTTTGATTATTACCCGACCAAATTTTACCTGGATGATCCTTTGAGCATCATTTTCAACGCAAACCTGATCCCGGCTTTTACTGATGCAGCAACAATTCATATGCACGCAGGACTCAACAACTGGGATATCAAACAGGAATACCAGTCGTGGTTGCCGGAAATTGTTGCCAAAACACAACTGGTAAATATGGGTGGCGGCTTTTACCGCATGGACATTGTGCCAAGAACTTATTTCGGTGCACCCGAAGGATATGTGATGAGTTTGATAAACTTTCTTTTTGTAAAGGATAACTGGGCATCAACAACTCCTGATTACGTTATTTATGCACCTGACGTTCCTATCCCTGCTGACCCGATTCTGTCCTTTTTCCCGATGACAATCAGCGTAAAAGATTTTCTGGTTATTACCCGCCAGCATAATACTGTGGGGCAAAAACTTACCTATACCGTAAAAGGCGGCGATAAAACCATTACCGGCGCGTTTACAGGTAGCATGGATTCGCAAAAGGCTTATATCGACCTGATCGGGAATTTTGGCAGCATGGATATTCCCAAGCTTGCGCTCACCATCACCGACCAGAAAGCGAAAGTCATTTTTCAAGGTGATATCCCACTGGTAAAGGTAGATTAACAAAATCCTTATACATTGAACATTCAATTAAAAATGCTATGAATCTGAAAACTCAATACCTCAAATATATAATTCTTCCTTTGCTTTTCTTGCTTGTTATAGGCATGAACCAGGCATTTTCGCAGAATAAGATAACCGTGAAAGGGACGGTTACCAACATTAATCAGGAATCTCTGATTGGCGTAACAGTAGTGGTGGAAGCCGACAAATCGGGAACTATCACTGATTTAAACGGGAACTTCTCCCTGAGTTGCATCGAAGGCACCTCACTTAAAATATCGTACATCGGGCATAAAACACAAGTGCTTCCAGCTAAACCGGAAATGGAAGTTGTTCTTGAAACCGATGATATTTCACTGGAAGGTGTTACCGTGGTTGCTGTTGGATACGGAACCATGCGCAAATCTGATCTTACCGGAGCAATTTCATCAGTAAAATCCGAAAACTTCAGGCAGGGAGTTGTAAACTCAAACGAGCAATTACTGCAAGGCAAAGTAGCCGGATTAACAGTAATTTCAGGGGGAGGAAACCCGGCTGCCGGATCATCCATGCGCCTGCGCGGAGGCACTTCTCTATCGGCAAGCAACGGTCCGCTGGTAGTAATTGACGGAGTTCCAGGCGTAGATATCAACTCAGTTCAATCGAACGAAATAGTTTCGTTTGATGTACTCAAAGATGCTTCGGCTGCCGCAATTTATGGTTCGCGTGGTGCAAACGGTGTAATCATTATAACCACCAACCGCGAAAACAAAGGAAAATCATTGGAATACAACACCTATTTCGCAGTAGGGAAGGTAGCCAAAAATCTGGATTTATTGTCGGCAGATCAGTGGCGTCAATATGTACGTGATAACGATGTTAAATCAGCTGTTGATTATGGCGCTAATACGGATTGGCAGAAAGAACTTGAGCAAACATCCTACGCTCAATCGCACAACGTAAGTTTTTCGTCGGGTGGCGAGAAAAGCGGCCTCAGGGCATCATTCAATTACCTGAATACGGATGGTGTAATTAAGAAGAGCTACATGAACCGAATGGGTGCTAGCGTTACCGGTTACCAATATGGTTTGAATAACAAATTAAAAGTGGAACTCAGCCTACATGCCAATACCGATAAATGGTCGGATATCGACAACAGCATGTTTGTACGTGCTTACAACCTTAATCCTACCATTCCTGTTATGCAAAACGGGAAATACACGCAGATTGGCGGAACGAATAACAATAATCCTGTCGAAATTCTCGAAAACCGCACCGATGATAAAACCCGCAAACGGGTGCTCGGATATGGAAAAGCTGAGTTGGAGATCATCGAAGGATTAAAAGCTGTTGCCAACGTTTCGTACGAATTTAATTCATCAACCAACGGATATTACCTGCCTTCGTATTCGTTCAACGGAATTACAGATAAAGGATATGGCAGCAAGACTTCAGGCGAATATTATACCGCTCAGCTGGAGACTTACCTGAGTTATGAAAGGCAGTTTTCGAAGGATGTTAAACTTAACCTGTTGGGAGGATATTCCTACCTGGACAATGTTTACAGCGGATTTGGATCACAGCGACGCGGTTTTGATACCGATGAATTCGGATACAACAACCTGGCTGCCGGACAGGATTACCGTGCCGGTGATGTGTATTCATACAAGGGCGAAGCAAAACTGATTTCTTTCTACGGCCGTATGAACCTGAATCTGAAAGAACGTTACTTACTCACGGCTACAGTCCGCGACGATGGTTCATCACGCTTTGGCGCAAACAACAAATGGGGTATTTTCCCGTCTGTATCTCTTGGCTGGCGTGTTACCGAAGAAGCTTTTATGGAAGGCACCAAGGGTTGGCTGAATAACCTTAAAATCCGCGCCGGTTATGGTGTTACCGGAAACCAGGATGGAATAGGTGAATATAAATCACTTTTCCTGCTTGGTGCAGGTGGCGCTTCGTACTACGATCCTGCCAGCGATACATGGAAACAATCCTACGGAGCAATCCAGAATCCGAATCCTGATTTGAAATGGGAATCCACAGCACAGCTGAACCTGGGTCTCGATTTTACACTCTTCAAACGCTTGTATGGTACCTTCGAGATTTATTCGAAAAAAACCAGCGATTTATTGTACACCTATGATGTTCCTCAGCCACCATATCTTTATGGTACAATGCTGGCAAATGTCGGCGATCTCACCAATAAAGGTGTTGAGTTAACTTTGAACGGCACCATAATCAAGAGCAATGATTTCACTTTAAGCGCAAACCTTACCTTGGCGCATAACAAACAGGTTGTTGAAAAACTGTCGAATGATATTTACCAAACGGATGCTATTTACTCGGGTTCCCTTCATGGGTTAACGGGTATGTCGAATACGTTCTCCCAGATTCTGAAAGAAGGTTATTCAGTTGGAACATTCTGGGGTCCAAAATGCGATGGCGTTGACGCAGATGGTAAGTTCATTCTTGCCAATGACGGTGAACCGCAGGTTATCGGCAATGCCCAGCCTAAGATGAGTATGGGTTTCGGAATGGATTTTATGTACAGTAATTTCGATCTTAACATTTCAACTTACGGTTTATTCGGTCAGGATGTTTTAAACGCAACCGCCATGAATACCAATTATCCTGGTCGTTTGCCCGCTTACAATGTGTACGATTCGTACTTAACCTCAGGGGTAACCTCCGATCCGCTTTATTCCAGCTACTGGATTGAAAAAGCTTCGTTCCTGCGCCTGCAGAGTGTTACTTTGGGATACAATGTTCCGCTTAAAGTAAAAGGCATCAGCAAACTCAACCTTTATGTAACAGGCGAAAACCTTTTTGTTTTCACAAATTACACTGGAATTGACCCTGAAGTAAGTATTGACGGACTGTCTTCGCCCGGTATTGATATGCTGAACTATTATCCACGGCCTCGTACTATGATGGTTGGTTTGAAATTAGGCCTTTAAGACCCGGTAAACGTATTGTCAAATTATCTAAAAAACAGAACAATGAAATTAAAATCAATATTAGTTGCAAGCCTTGTACTTGTCCTGGCAGCTTGTACCAATCTGGATGAAAAGCTGTACGACAAAGTGGAAGCCGGTAATTACGGTAAAACACCTGCCGAAATCGGAACTATCGTTGGTCGGGCTTACGCTTCCCTTCGTGGCTTCAGTGATGCCAGCAGCGGTGGAACCCACTGCTACCCGGCTTCGGAATATGTATATTTCCTCACCGCGCTTTCTTCCGACGAATGTGTTGTCCCAACCCGAGTTGGTGGCGACTGGTACGATGGTGGTCAATATCTTGAATTACACCGTCACACCTGGAAATCGGATAACAAAGTTATCTGGAGTGCCTGGAAATATTGCTATGCCGGTATTTCGTCCGTAAACGCGGTGATGTACCAGGTAAAACAATCAGATCTCACCGATGAGGCAAAGACCAATCTTTTTGCTGAACTCCGAGCTCTTCGCGCTTATTACTACTACCAATTGCTCGATTTGTTTGGCAATGTTCCTATCATAACCAATTTTGAAGTCACAGAACTGCCTGCCAATTCGACTCGTGCAGAAGTTTATGCTTTTGTAGAATCAGAATTGAAAGAGGTGGTTAGCCTGCTTCCTGTAACCGGATACGGCCGAATGACTCAAAATGCGGCAAATACACTTTTGGCGCGTCTTTACCTGAATTCGAAGGTGTTCGTAAACCAGGAACGCTGGCAGGATTGTATTGATGCCTGTGATAAAGTTACCGGAATGATCGAACAAAACTATTTTGCAAGTTTCCTGACCGAAAACCAGGGATCAAGGGAGATTATCTTTGCAATACCTTACGATCACAAAGAAGGAACTGTGGGAAATTACATGGCTTCGATGACATTCCATTATGAGCAGAAATATGCTTTCTCGCCAACAGGCACGTACCAGTGGTGTGGCAATGGGATGTGCACTCAACCAGGAACATACAGGTCATTTGATGAAAAAGACATTCGCCGCAAATCCTTGTTATTCGGCGACCAGATTAACCTGGCAACCGGTTCAGTAATCATAATGCCTGCTTCGGGCTCGCCGCTTACTTATACCGATACTATCAACGACATCACCAATTCGTTGCAAAATGAAGGTGCCCGTTTAATGAAATATGAAGTAAAGGCTGATGACGCCTGGGAACGCGACAACGATTTGGTTGTAATGCGTTATGCCGAAATCCTGATGATGAAAGCCGAATGTTATGTCCGCCTTGGCGCACCGGCAAATGCTCGTCCGCTGGTTGAACAGATCCGTAACCGCGCCGGATTATCGACACCCGACAATATCGACCTTGCTTTTATCAACCAGGAACTCAAAAAAGAGTTTATCTTCGAAAGCCATCGCCGCACCGACAATATCCGTTTTGGCGACTTCTTTAATCCGTGGTGGCAAAAAGGAGCAACTGCTGCAACACGTGGAATTTTCCCTATTCCGGTTAACGAAATGCAGAAGAATTCGAAACTGGTGCAAAATCCGGGATACTAATTCAACTATCAGCAAATCCGGCCGGAAAAATGTTTCGGCCGGATATACTGATTAGCCGGATTGAAGAACCAAGATCCAAATTCCAAAATCCAAGAACCAAGGTCCAAATCTCACTTGTTTACTTGCTTTGATTTTGGGATTTGAGGTTTGGAATTTGGGTCTTATTAAATGAATGTTTTGACTTCTATTCCAAAAATAAAAGTGGATGCTTAGCTCAAATTAAAACTGAATCCTAGTATGAAACGAACCCTTCTTATAATTTTCGCTGCCATTGCAATCCTTGGTTCGTGTAAAAAAGACGATCCGCCAGCATTCACTGAATTTACTGTTACTTCGTATAAACCACTTCCCGTGGTAAAGACCAGGTCCATGCAGATTTTTGCGCATTACATGCCATGGTTCGAAGACAAAACAACGTCAGGAAGCGGGAAATGGGGCTGGCACTGGACAATGACCAATCAGAATCCGGATATTGTTGATGCCAACGGAAAGCGCCAGATAGCTTCACATTATTACCCGAAAATCGGGCCTTATGCTTCAAGTGATGCAGCGTTAATAGAATATCACCTGCTGCTTATGAAATATTCTGGTATCAACGGAGTGCTGATTGACTGGTATGGAAGTACTGACGTGAATGATTATGGCACCAACCGCCGCAATACCGAAGCACTGGTAGCCTTGCTGGAAAAGGTAGGACTGAAGTTTGCCATTGTGTATGAAGACGCAACCATACCGGTGGTAATGGCAAAAACCGGATCAACCGAGGCTGTCAGCCTGGCCCGGACCGATATGAATTACATTCAGCAAAAGTATTTTGCAAAAAGCTCCTACATAAAAGTAGGCGGGAAACCTCTGGTGATGGTTTTTGGTCCGAATTATTTCCAGAAAACTTCGGAATGGGAAAGCATAATAGGTGCATTTACCACTAAACCGTGTTTTATGCCTCTTTATGGACGGAATTCGACTACCGGAACTGTAACATCAGGCGAATTTATATGGGTATGGGGCTCAAATACCGATCCTTCGTATATCGATACACAGTATGATCTTGTCACTAGATTTACGGATTACCTTGGAGGTGCATGGCCTGGTTTCAATGATTTTTATAAAGAAGGCGGCGCAGGAAATACTCTTTTCAAAATTGATTATAACAATGGTGTTACATTCCAGGATCTCCTCAACAAAGCAGCGGCAAAGAATATTACAAACCTGCAGCTGATCACCTGGAACGACTTTGGCGAAGGTACCATGATAGAGCCAACCAATGAGTTTGGTTATACTTATCTTGAGAAACTACAGTCTTTTACAGGACTCAGTTATCATAAAAGTGACCTCGAAGCGATAGCACAGCAATACGCGCTTCGTAAAAGCAAAGGCTCCGACAAGTCTTCTGCAAAAGTTCTCGATCAGGCTTTCTATTATTGGGTTTCACTCCAAAATACAAAAGCAATTCATTTAATCGATAGTATAGCAAAATAACGCAAAAAATTTCAACACATTCCCGAATCTCATGAAACTTTTACTTCGCCAAATAATACCAGCACTGTTTTTCATTGTTTTCACCCTGATGTCATGCACTGCCGAGTCGAAAACCTACCCTGTATCTTCACCCGATGGGAAAATAGCAATTCAATTTAAAGCTGTAAAAGGAGAACTGTTTTATTCTGTTCACAAAGAAGGGAAACAGATTCTGTTTGATTCCAGGCTTGGCTTTACTTTTACAAAAGGTGACACATTTAATAAAAACTTCAAAATCCTTAAAACCGAAACTTCCGTTTTTGATAAAACCTGGGAACAACCCTGGGGTGAATCACGTGAAGTACGAAACGATTACAAGGAGCTAAAGATCTTTCTCCAGGAAACCAAAGGACACAAGCGATATTTGAATATTATTTTCCGCGTTTTTAACGATGGCTATGGTTTCAGATATGAATTTCCGGAACAGCCCAATTTAAAGGATTTTGAAATCGCAAAGGAAAACACCGAATTCCATTTCGCAAAGCAATCGAATGCATGGTGGATCCCGGCTTACAAGGAAGCATATTACGAAAGCCTGGCGCGTTACACCACATTTTCAAAAATGGATACGGTTTGTACACCGCTCACCATCGAAACCGGTGATGGCAAATACCTGGCTATCCATGAAGCAAACCTGACGGATTACGCAAAAATGAATCTCTATCCCAAGGATTCAGTCACACTTGCTTGTGATCTTTCACCCTGGAGTAATGGTATTAAAGTGTATGCCACAGCACCTTTTGTTACTCCCTGGCGCACCATGATAATTGCTGAAAATATTAATGAGCTGGTTACTTCAAATATTATGCTCAATCTGAATGAACCATCTGAGATTATAGATATGTCGTGGATCAAACCTGGCAGGTACATGGGGATATGGTGGGAAATTCACCTGGAAAAATATACATGGTCCTCAGGTCCGAAACATGGAGCAACTACTACAAATACAAAAGCATATATCGACTTTGCTGCTGCTAACGGCTTCAGCGGCGTGTTGGTCGAAGGCTGGAACGTGGGTTGGGATGGTGACTGGACTAAAAATGGTCTGTCCCTCGATTTTACCAAAGCATACCCGGATTTCGATATTAAAGAAGTAACCGATTACGCAAAATCAAAAGGGATTGAACTGATCGGGCATCACGAAACTGCCGGTATGGCAACCCATTACCAGGACCAGTTGGATAATGCATTTGGTTTCTACCAGGGATATGGAGTTCATGTTGTGAAAACAGGATACGTAAATCCTAAGCTCGACAACAAGGAATTGCATGATGGGCAGTTTGCAGTACGGCATTATCGCAAGGTTGTGGAAACAGCTGCCAAATACCACATTATGATCGATAACCACGAACCGGTTATGCCTACAGGTATTCAGCGCACCTGGCCCAACCTGATGACGCAGGAAGCCATACGCGGACAGGAATATGACGCATGGGCAACGGATGGCGGCAGCCCGCCCGATCATACCACTGTTTTCCCTTTTCTTCGTGGATTGGCAGGTCCTATGGATTTTACTCCCGGCACATTTAATTTCGAAAATCCAACGCGCAAGGATACCCGAGTCCGCACTACTATCGCCAAGCAATTGGCTTTATTTGTGGTTGTTTATAGCCCTTTGCAAATGGCATCCGATGCACCCGAAAACTACAGAGGCGTAAGAGCATTCGACTTTATTAAGTCTGTTCCCACAACCTGGGAAAAGACGGTAATCCCGGATGCAAAAATCGGGGATTATGCAATATTTGCCCGCAAAGACCGCAATTCCGAAAACTGGTTTATGGGATGCATTACAGATGAAAATGCCCGTGAATTAAGCCTGAATCTTTCATTCCTGGATAAAAACGCTACCTACATAGCACATATTTATTCAGACGGTGAAGGTGCCAATTGGAAAACCAACCCAACAGCCGTGAAATATGAAGAGAAGGAAGTAAACTCTATGCAGATTATCCAGGTTGCTTTAGCTCCGGGCGGAGGTTGTGCCATACATTATGTCAAAAAGAAATAGTTGATTGTTCGAAATCACTGATCTATTGCCCCAGCCTTCAGGTCGGGGGAAAAAAATTAAAATCCTTATTGGTTGAGGGTTGGTTTGATTATGGTGATAGCTTCTCCGCTTTTTGCGGAGAAGTTTTTTGAATTCATGAATATTATAGGAATAAAAATCTTTCTTTTAAAGTATAAATCCTAGAATGGGATTAGTTAAAAATGCAGCTGAAAAATATTCAAGAGTAAAACTTAATGCCTGATTTTATTATAGTTAGCCGCCTCTTACTATTTTCTATTAACTATTTACCATTTTCTACTGCCCCTTCCCCGTCAACTCCTGGAACACCTGCTCCAGGTTATGTTCCTCGCGGTGAAGCGAAAGCAGAGTCAATTCATTCTCAACAGCATACTTATTGATCCTTGGCCTGATATCCTCACCCGGTTTTGCTTCAAGTTTCCACGAAAGATCATTTACTTTTACAACCCTTGCAACACCGGGAATCGAAAGCAACTGCTTTTCGGAAGTCGGAGTTTCAAATTCAACGGTGACAATATCATGTTTTTGGATATTCGACAATTCTGAAGTAGATCCGTCGGCTACAATTTTGCCAAGGTTAATAATAATGGCCCGGCTGCACACGGCTTCCACTTCCTGCATTATATGAGTCGAAAGTATCACGGTCTTCTCCTTGCCGATTCCTTTTATCAGTTCACGGATTTCGAGCAACTGGTTCGGATCAAGTCCGGAAGTTGGTTCATCCAGGATCAGAACTTCAGGGTTATGAATTAACGCCTGTGCCAGTCCCACGCGCTGACGATATCCTTTGGAAAGTGTACCGATCTTTTTATTCTGTTCCGGGCCTAAGCCTGTTTTTTCAATAATTTCACGAATCCGGATCTTTGATTCTTTTCCCAGTTTATGAATGCCGGCTACAAACTCCAGGTATTCTTTAATATACATATCAAGGTACAGTGGATTGTGCTCCGGCAGATAACCAACTATCTTTTTAACTTCTTCAGTACCGAACAGCACATCATGACCATAAACTGTAGCAGTGCCTGAGGTAGGAGGGATGTAACCCGTAAGTATTTTCATCAGGGTAGATTTGCCGGCACCATTTGGACCCAACAAACCAACAATTTCTCCTTTGCCGATATTTATATTCACATTATCCAGCACAACCTGGCTGCCATAAACCTTTGTAATATCGTGGGTTATAATCGACATGTTCATGTTTTTAGATTATGCAAACCTACAAATAATAGCCGAAACTGCAGGCGGTTAAGCAGTATTTCGGATAAATTGTTCTTTCAGAAAGTAAGTCCCAAGTCTCAAATTCCAAATTCCAGGACTCAAGGCTCAAAGTCCGGGATGCTTTTGTCCAGATACAAATTCAAAATCTAATAAATAACTGGTGAAAGTAATCCTAACCTGAACAAGCCAGAATCAAAAAGTAATGAAAAACATATAACACAGAATAAGAAACCCTAAAGTAAGAGAGCGTACAATACTTTTACATTTTGTGTTTAATGTTT